>JBASBO010000148.1:0-2067 GCA_049651165.1 Xanthobacteraceae bacterium
CCACCACCATTCAGCATGCGCGCAGCCAGAGCATCGGCGACATGCTGCGGCGGTCCGCCCAGCGTCTCGGCGGCAAGACCGCGATGACCTGCGGCGGCACGGTGTGGACCTATGCCGAAATGAACGCGATCTGCGATCGGCTCGGCCGCGGTCTCGGCAAGTTCGGCGTCGGCCAGGGCGACCGGGTGGCGGTGCTGTCGCGCAACTCGCACGCCTTCGCGGTGCTGCGCTTCGCGCTGGCGCGCATCGGCGCGGTGCTGGTGCCGATCAACTTCATGCTCAATCCGGACGAGATCCGCTTCATCCTGTCCAGCTCCGGCGCCACCGTGCTCGCGGTCGGGTCCGACTTCGTCGAGCAGGCCCGCGCCGCGGCCGCGAAGGACTGCGCGGTCAAGGCGATGGTGTGGCTGCCGGGCGAGACGGCGGCGACGCCGCCCCCCGGCATGACCACGTTCGACGACCTGCTCGATGCCGACGCTACGCCGATCGACACCTATGTCGACAGCCGGGCGCTGGCGCAGATCATCTACACCAGCGGCACCGAATCGCTGCCGAAGGGCGCGATGCTGAGCCACGAGGCGGTGATGTGGCAGTATGTGAGCTGCATCATCGACGGCGGCATGACCGAGGACGACGTGATGCTGCACGCGCTGCCGCTCTATCACTGCGCGCAGCTCGACGTCTATCTCGGCCCCGCGGTCTATCTCGGCGCGGCCAGCGTCGTCATCGGCCAGCCGTCGCCGGACCTGATCCTGTCGAAGATCGCCGATCACGGCGTCACCTCGTTCTTCGCGCCGCCGACGGTGTGGATCGGGATGCTGCGTTCGCCGAATTTCGACAAAACCGACCTGAGCAGCCTTCGCAAGGGCTATTACGGCGCCTCGATCATGCCGGTGGAGATCTTGCTCGAACTGCAACGGCGGCTGCCGAACGTCCGCTTCTGGAATTTCTACGGCCAGACCGAGATCGCCCCGCTCGCCACCGTGCTGAAGCCGGAGGACCAGTTGCGCAAGGCGGGCTCCGCCGGCAAGCCGGCCCTCAACGTCGAGACCCGCGTCGTCAACGACGCCATGGAAGACGTCGCGGTCGGCGAGATCGGCGAGATCGTGCATCGCTCGCCGCATCTGCTGTCGGGCTATTACAACAACCCGGAGAAGACGGCGGAAGCCTTCGCCGGCGGCTGGTTTCACAGTGGCGACCTCGCCACCATTGACGAGGAGGGCTACATCACCGTCGTCGACCGGCGCAAGGACATGATCAAGACCGGCGGCGAGAACGTCGCCAGCCGCGAGGTCGAGGAGACGATCTACCGGTTGCCGGAGGTTTCGGAAGTGGCGGTGATCGGCCTGCCCGATCCGCGCTGGATCGAGGCGGTGACCGCGATCGTCGTGGTGAAGGCCGGCCACACTCTCACCGAAAGCGCGGTGATCGATCATTGCGCCAAAGCCATCGCGCATTTCAAGACGCCGAAGCGCGTCATCTTCGTCGACAGCCTGCCGAAGAATCCCAGCGGCAAGCTGCTCAAGCGCGAGTTACGGCAGCGCTATCTCGCGGCCGCCGCCGCCGAGTAGCATTTTCATCATTCCGAAGGCCAACGGACAATTCGTTTGGTGCGCGGATTTGCAACACGACGATCGTCGTCCCCGCGCAGGCGGGGACCCATACGCCGCAGCGATTCGGCTCCATCAACGAGGCGATGTTATTTTCAAAAAGCAACGCCAGAGGTTATGGGTCCCTGCCTGCGCAGGGACGACACAGGGATCTCCCGGCATGACGACTCGCGTTAGCGATGCCCGCTTAAATCCCGGATCGTCGGGCGGTCGCCGTTGAGCGGGTTGGCCGGATCGCGGGCGTAGCGCAGCGTCTCGAAGCGCATGGCGCGGGCGTCGATCATCAACAGCCGTCCCACCAGCCCCTCGCCGAAGCCGACGATCTCGCGGATCACCTCCAGCGCCATCAGCGAACCGAGCACGCCGGGCAGCGCGCCCAGCACCCCGGCCTCGGCGCAGGCCGGCACGGTGCCGGGCGGCGGCGCTTCCGGAAACAGGCAGCGATAGGTCGGGTTGA
>JBASBO010000149.1:0-2533 GCA_049651165.1 Xanthobacteraceae bacterium
GGCCGAGCTTGTGCTCGTCGCGGGCGATCGGATGCAGCGCCGCCAGCGCCGCGCCGGCGTAAAACACCGCTTCCGTGACGGTGTCGGGCGGGGCGCGCCGGCGCAGCCAGGACGGCGCCGGTGCGAAGGTCGGTGGCGGTTCGGGGAGGATTCGTGCGCGCGGGGCCATGCTGAAGCATGATTCATCGCGGCGCTTTTGGCAATGATTTTCGCATCAAACCGCCGCGCCTGTCGGGAAATAACTACGTCCGATAATGTTGCATTATCGGTCGTTTTGCTCTCTATAATGACAAATGAGCCCTGACGCCCCGCGCAGCCCCGAATTAGCCCCTCAGGACGGCCCCGCTGCGCCTGAGAGCCCGGCGGCCGATGTCGCTGGTTCGACGGCGGAGAGGCCAGCCGACAGCCATACCGGCCTCCCCTCCCCTCTTCTGACGCGATCAGAGGTGGCCGGAAGCCCGGAGTGCGTCCGCAAAGGTCACGAGCGGGGCGACCAGCGTCAGCGGCTGGTCGGCGAGCGGCTCGGCGCTAAAGCCGGCGTACCACTGTGCCACGCGTTCGTTCTTGGCTTCGATGATCATCAGGACGCCGCCGACCTCCGGCGTCACCCGAATGCAGCGCAAGGCCGCAGCCAGCAAGAGCTGTCCGCCGAGTCCCCTACCCGCGACCGTCTTGTCCACGGCAAGCCGGGCCAGCAGAAATCCTGGAATCCCGTGGCGAGCGAGCCCCTTGGTCATTGCCGGCGGGACGACGTCATGTGCGACCGAGGCTGGCGTGATACTGTAAAAGCCGAGGATCCTGCTCGGCATATCATCGGCGATGGCGCAGAACGTCTTGACGGCGTTCTGTTCATGCCCCTGACGCGCGAACCGCAGCACAAACGTATTCAGATCATCATCGCCGCAATCGAAGGCCTTTCGGTCATGGGCCTTCGCGATTGCCTCTTCGTGCCAGGCGGGAAGCGTCACAGGGCTTTGGGCAATGCGGCCGCGACCGCCCGGAGCTTGGCGTTCGGCTTCGGCGGATTGTCCAAAAGGTCGAGAATGCGGGCAAAGTCGCGTTCCGACGTCTTCACGACGTCCGCTTCCGCAATGACGGCATCAGCTTCACGCAAGGCGGACTGCGTGACGAAGCTGGTCAGATCGGTGTGGCGCAGCGCGGCCGCACGCAGCAGCCGTGCCTTCACCTCCGGCTTGATCCGCAGGTTCATTCGGTTGGTGTCATCAAGTGCGACGCGGGTCATGGCGCAAAACTCATTCTGTGTGCAGCCAATGTATGTACGGGCGGCGGCCCGTAAAGTCAATTCCGTACACATTCGATAAGTACAAGGACGTCATGAGCACTCAATCACCCTCTGGCGGCGGCGACCGTCCGGACATCGCGCGCGACGTGGTGGAAGCCACCCCTCCTCGCCTCCCGGCCCATCTCGCACCGCTCGCCGACCGCGCCCGCGACTACATCAAGGCTGCCAGCGCCGAGAACACCCGCCGGGCCTATGGCGCCGACTGGCGGCACTACGCCGCCTGGTGTCGCCGGCAGGGCCTCGACCCCCTCCCCCCGGATGTCCAGACCATCGGCCTCTACATCACCGCCTGCGCTGCCGGTCAGGCAGGACCCAAGCCCGACGCCGTATCGACGATCGAGCGGCGGCTGTCGGCGCTGGGCTGGCATTTCCGCCAGCGCGGCCTCGCCTTCGACCGCCAGGACCGGCACGTCTCGACTGTTCTCGTCGGCATCCGGCGCACCCATGGCCGCCCGCCGGTCAAGAAGGAAGCCGTCCTGCCCGAGGACGTCATCGCCATGCTCGAGACGTTCGATCGCGGCACCCTGCGGGGCCTGCGCGACCGCGCGATGCTGTTGGTCGGTTTTGCCGGCGGGCTGCGGCGTTCCGAGGTGGTAGGCCTCGATGTCGGAGCAGAGCAGACTGAGGACGGCAGCGGCTGGGTCGAGATCCTCGAGAAAGGCATGGTCGTCACCCTGCGCGGCAAGACCGGCTGGCGCGAGGTCGAGATCGGCCGGGGATCCTCCGACGCCACCTGTCCCGTTGTCGCCCTTCAGACCTGGCTGAAGTTGGCAAGGATCGGCCACGGACCGCTGTTCCGACGGGTCCGCGAGGGCGGAAAGGACATCGGCCCGGACCGGCTGACCGACAAGCAGGTCGCGCGGCTGGTCAAGCGGGCCGCCATGGCCGCCGGCGTCCGCGCCGATCTTCCGGAAGGCGACCGGGAAGGGAAGTTTGCCGGGCACTCGCTGCGCGCCGGCCTCGCCTCCTCGGCCGAGGTCGATGAGCGCTACGTCCAGAAACAGCTTGGTCATGCCAGCGCCGAAATGACCCGCGGCTACCAGCGCCGGCGGGACCGATTCCGGGTCAATCTGACCAAGGCGGCCGGGCTGTAAACAGCTCGTCGCCCTCAATTCACCCTCCATTTCCGGCAGAAACCGGCGAACACGCGCTCGATGTTCGGGGCGGTCAGGTCGATGTTTCGAGTTTTCGCCCAGCTCCGGAACGCGTTGGCGACGGTGTCGACGTCGG
>JBASBO010000150.1:0-8172 GCA_049651165.1 Xanthobacteraceae bacterium
GAAGAACACGATGCGGCGGCGGCTGGCGGCGGCGACCTCGCGCAACATGCCGCCCGGCTTCAGGCTGTCGGCGATCGACGGATAAGGCGCGTGCAGCGCGCCCGCCAGCGTGCCGTGCTTGGCGCGCTCGGCCTGCTCGCGCAGATCGACCAGCAGGATATCCGGCTGGCCGAGCCGGGCGATGGCGTCGCGCGGCCGCAGCGATGCGCCCTCATCGGCCAGCGCGTGCTGATGCAGGCCGATCTTCATGTTGGCGGGGATCACCACGTCCATCAGCTTGGGGTTGGGCAGGTTGAGCTTGCCCATCAGTTCGACATATTCATCCACCGAACGCACCTGCAAGCGCGGATTATAGCGCCGCTCCTCGCCGATGGTGGAGACCGTATCGCCTTTGTAGTCGTGCGCCGGGAACACCATGGTCTCCTCGGGCAGCTTGAGCAGCCGGTTGAAGATCGAATCGTATTGCGCCCGCGCGCTGCCGTTCTGGAAATCGGTGCGCCCGGTGCCGCGGATCAACAGCGTGTCGCCGGTGAAGACGCGGTCCGCCATGCGGTAGCTGTAGGAATCGTCGGTGTGGCCCGGCGTGTACATCACGTCGAGCGCCAGCCCCTCGATGGTGATGTTGTCGCCATCGCCGACCCGCATCGCCACCACGTCGGCCTTGCTCTGCTCGCCCATGATGGTGACGCACTGGGTGCGGTCGCGCAGTTCGCCGAGCCCGGTGACGTGATCGGCGTGCAGATGGGTATCGACTGCCTTGACCAGCCTGAGATCGAGTTCGCGCAGCAACTGGCAATAGCGGTCCACCTTCTCCAGCACCGGATCGATCAGCAGCGCCTCGCCGCCGGCGCGGCTGGCGAGCAGATAGCTGTAGGTGCCCGAAACGCTGTCGAACAGTTGACGGAAAATCATGATCGCCTCGATGCCAATCGGAAGAATAATATAGTCCGATCGGCGGGCGTCGAGAAAGACTATTCCGGGGAACCGGACGTGGCCGCGCCCTTAAGGCCGTACATAGCTCCAGCCCTGCTCCTGCAATTCCATCAGCCGCACCACGCCGGACGGCACCTCGGTCGCCTCGGCAAGGATCGGGATGGCGTGACCTTCCTTCTTCTCCATGCCCTTGCGGGTGTTGCCGCAAGCCGAGAACTGGATCTTGCCGGGGAAGGCGAGGTCCTTGATATGCTTGATGCGGTCCTTCACCGGCGAGGTATCGTCGCGCAGCATGGTGAGGCCGGGACCGTAGGTGACCAGCTCGACGTCCACGCTCTCGCCCTTGCCGCGATAATATTCGATGACGTTGGTGGCGTTGTTGAGCGCCAGATTCATCACCGCCGGATCGTTCTGATCGACCTGGATGGCGATGCGATGCGCCCTGGCGTCGGCGGCAAGGCCGGCGGACGACAGCGACATCAACGCGACGACGGCCAACGCCGCCACTTGCAGGAAACCACGCATTCTCAAATCTCCGTTTTCGCAGCGGCTCCATCGCCGCCGTGTCATCGTCACGACCTCACGGCCGCACCAGCGTAAACCCGTTTTCGGTCAGCGACAGGATATGACCGACGCCGACCTGCACCGGCACCGCGCCGGGGATGATCGGCGGCCGCTTGCCGGTCTCGCGCTCGATGGTGTCGAGCGTGTTGACGCAAACATCGAACCTGACGCCTTGCGCGATCAGGCTCTCCACCCGCGTGCGGTTGGCGTTGTCGGTGCGCAGCAGGTCGATGCCGGGGCCGAACGCCACCACCTCGATGGCGATACGGTCGGGATCGTAAGCCTTGATGAGATTGTTGGCGACGCTGAGCACGAGCCCTTCCTTCTTGGCGTCGGAATCCGACAGTTGCAGCGCCACGCGGTGCTCGGCGAACGGCTTGTCGGGCAGCGGTTTCGGCTGCGCCTGCGCCACCGCACGACGCGCGCCAGGCGACAGCGCAACGGCCGCCGCACAAAGTATCCATCCGATATCACGCCGCGTCATTGTCCGCATCGCTTCACTCCTGCCCGGCGATGCCGGGATTGTTCTCGACGCCGCGCAAATGCACTGGGTCCGTGTCAACGGCAAGGCGACCTTCGCGCAGGTGTTTCGCGAACACTTCCCACACCGGCTCGCCGGTCTGTTGGTTGACCGAGGCCCAGCCCGCGACCTTGTAGGTCTTGCCGGCTTCCAGCGCGCGGCCGTTCGCCAGCCGTAGATCCGATATGCGGCTGCCGACGCTCGCGTTCGGCGCGCAGGCATAGGACAGGCCGCCGACCCGCACCATGTCGCCGCCCTGCTGATAATACGGATCGGTATTGAACAGGTTGTCGCAGACGTCTTCCAGTACGCCCTTGATCTGCTCGCCGGTCATCGGTTGCGCGTAGACTTCGGAATAGCTGGTGGCGGTTTCCGCCAGCACGTCCTCCATGGTGATCGCCTGCCCGGCCAACACGGTCGGCCCCCAGCGGAAGCCCGGCGACAACGCGATCTCGACGTCGAACCGACGGCGCAGCGCGTCGCACAGCAGCGTGTCCATGGGGCCGTTGAAGTTGCCGCGCCGGTACAAGAGATGCGGCGCGGTCGCGAGCTTGACGTCGAACGCCGCCGCGTACGGCGCGCGCAGCCGCTCGATCAACGCCTCCATGTCGGCGTCCGGTCTCAGCAGTTCGGAGTACACCGGCAGCAGCCGGTAGCGCACGTCGCGCACGCGGCCCTTGCCGAGATCGAGGTCGAGCACGCCGAGGAACTTGCCGTTGGAGCCGGCATTGGTCACCAGCGTCATGCCGCCGGCGTTCGTCACCGGGATCGGCCGCGGCACCGCGTCGTGGGTGTGGCCGCCGAGAATCACGTCGATGCCGCTGACCCGGCTCGCCAGCTTGAGATCGACGTCCATGCCGTTGTGCGACAGCAGCACGATGGCGTCGATGGTGTCGTCGGCGCGCAAGCCATGCACCAGCTTCTGCAATGCGTCGTCGCGGATGCCGAAGGTCCAGTCCGGCGTGAATCGTTTGGGGTGCGCCACCGGCACATAGGGGAATGCCTGGCCGATCACCGCGACGCGGCGGCCGCCGAGTTGCTTGACGATATAAGGCTTGAACACCCGGCCGGAGGCGGGATCGAAGGCGGGGGCGTCGTTGAAGGCGGCTTCCTCGGTGAGGAACACGTTCTGCGCCAGAAACTCGCCCTTGAATTTTTCAAGGTTGGCGCGCAGCGCCTTCTCGCCGTAGGTGAATTCCCAATGGCCGGTCATCGCCTCGATGCCGAGCAGGTTGGCGGCTTCCACCATATTGGCGCCCTGCATGGCGTTGGCGAGGCCGGTGCCCTGCCACAGGTCGCCGCCGTCGAGCAGCACGGTGTTGGCTTGGCCGGCCTCGCCGCGCAGCCGGTCGATCAGCGTCTTGAGATGGGCGAAGCCGCCGAGCCTGCCGAACCGCGCCGCCGCTTTGGCAAAATCGAGACAGGTGAAGGCATAGGCATCGGCGCTGCCCGCCGCGATCTGAAAGCGGTTGAGAAACGCCTGCCCCACCAGATGCGGCGGCTGGCCGGCCATCGCGCCGACGCCAATATTGACGCCGGGTTCGCGATAAAACACCGGCTGCAACTGCGCGTGAGTATCGGTGATGTGCAGGATGCGCGCGTTGCCGAAGCGCGGCAACTCATAGACGCCGGCCTCGCCCGCGGCGCGGGCCGCACGGCGCGGCATCACGCCGGCCACGGCGGCGCCCGCGGTCCATCCCAGAAAATCGCGGCGGCGAATGGTCATGCGACGAACCCGAACATTCTCGCGAGACTCCAGACAAGTGCGCGCGTCTCAGAGGCCAATTCGAAAGGGGGCGCACCGGATCAAACAACTTCAGCATCGTCCCTGCGCAGGCAGGGACCCATAACCCCTGACGGCCGCGATCTATATGACCGTCCACCAAGGATCACAAACGCCCCCTCTATCATGAGCGACACGGCGTATGGGTCCCCGCCTGCGCGGGGACGACGCCGTGATGGTCGAAACGCTTCGCTGGCAATAACGGCTGTCTCAACTTGTCCGCTCAGCGAATCTCCAACAGCTTCCAGTTGTCCTTCTGCTCGTTAGTCTGGAAGATCGCCGCCTTCGACAGCGCCTCGGACTTCTTCGATTCCGCCACCGCCTGGTCGAAGTCGCCGGCCTCGGCGGCCTTCTTCGCGGCCTTGAGCGCGGAAACCGCCGTGGTCCACTGGTTGCGCAGCTTGCCGGCCTCGGCATTGGCCGCTTCCGCCGCCGCATAGGCGGTTTTGTAGTCGGCCTCGGTGCTCGCCGCAGACGTGGGCAGAGCCGCGCCGCTCAGCAGCACGGCGGCGAGGGCGACGATCGACCGGCGCATCATGATTGTCCGCATCACAGCCTCCGTCGTGTCATGGCCGCGCGCCGGGGCCAGAGATCGGCAGCCCGTTGCTGACATAGGAGAGATAATATTCGAGGTCGCGATATTCGTCGTCCTGCGGCTTCAGCGGCACGCCGCGCACTTGGCTGTTGCACGAGGTGAAGCGGCGGCTGGTGGTGCCCATGCCCGACCACTCCGAGCGATAGATTGGCATCGCGTTGAGAATGCCGAGCGCCGGCGCCAGCACCTCGGCGCGAACGCGCTCGCCGGGACTTTGCACATGGCAGGTGGCGCAGGAGAAATTGAGCTGGCCGCGCCGCGTATAGAAATAGCGCTTGCCGTTTTCGTAAGCCTCAAGCGCGCGCGGGTCGTTCGGAATCTTGATGTCGAACGGCTTGCCGCGCGAGGTATAGGCCATATAGGCGGTCACCGCAGCCATCTCGTCCTTGACGTAGGAATAAGGCTGCTCGCCGTTGGCTTCGAGGCACTGGTTGACGGCGAGTTCGAGCGTGACGACCTTGCCTTGCTTCTCATCGAAGTAAGGATAGTCCTGGCGGATGCCGACACCTTTGTTGGGGAAGCAATCGGCCAACGTCTTGCCGTTTTTGAACGGCTTCGCCATCAGTTCCTTGCCGAGATCGAGCGCGAACTCGTAAGGCGGAAACTCCTCCTTCTCCTTCCATTGCCGGTAAAGGCCCTCGTCCATCGAATAGGGGCCGTTGACGAAGTCCTCGAACTTCACCTTCGGGAACTTGTCCTTGAAGAAGGTCTGGAACGCCTTGAGGTCGGCGGGAGGATCGGGCGTCTCGGCGGCCGACGCGCATGACAGCGCGCCGAGAAGCGCCGACGCCGCCAGTCCCAGCCCGATTGGCACGCGCATCGTCACCTCCCCGTCGTCCTTACTGAATCTTGGCGGTGAGCGAATCGCTCGCGCCCTTGTTGTCGGTCCAACTGATCTTGAGGTCGTCGCCCTTGTTGCCGCCCTTGAAGGCGAACTTCAGATAAGGGTCCTTGGAAACCGCCGGGCCCCAGTCGGCGACGAACACCGGCTTGCCGTCGTGCTCGACGGTGACCTGCTGGATGAAGTGCGGCGGAATCAGTTCGCCCTTGGCGTTCTTGATGTAGCCGGAATCCATCGGGTGCTGGATCAGCGCCTGGACTTCGGTGGTATCGCCGCCATTGATGGCGCGAACGCGAATGGTCGATGCCATGATGATGTATCCTTACCAAAGCGTTTTCAGGCGAAGTGGAAACCGGTTCGCGTGAAGAAAACGCGTCAAAATAAAATCACGCTCAGCCGCCGCAGCCGCCGACGGTGACCTTCACTTCCCTGGTGGCGCTGTAAAGCTTGCCGCCCGCTTCCACCACGGCGATGACGTTGCTGGTCTTGGCCATCTTGAGCCGGTTGGACACGCTCGGCGCGGCCCCTGGCAGGATGCGATAGGCCGCCGCCAGCGCGTTCGGGTTCTCGGTCACGAGAATGGCGATCGAGGTGACGTCGGGCAGCGACGCAGCAACGCTGACCGGCACCACCGCGCCGTTCTCGGCGATCTCCGGCGCGTCGAGCTTGATCTTGTCGGAGGCTTCCGCGGTCTTGCCGTACAGCGCCTTGATGGCGCCGTCCCCGCTTTTCTGCCTGAACGCCTCATCGGGATATTTGTCGTTGGCGGCGGCCAGCGCCTCGGCGAGGCCGAAGCGGACGCCGCAAACGCCCATCACCGCCACCGCCGCGATGCCTCGCAGCACCGTGCGACGCCTGATCGCGCCGTTCCATGTCGAAGCCGTCATCTCGATCTCCTCGTTGCGCTCACGCGCCCGTCACAGCGTCTGCAAAAAATCCACCACCGCGCCGATTTCCTGCTCGGTCAGGATGTGGTTGCGGCCGAACGGCGGCATCACGGTCAGCGGGTTGCGTTTGGTCTGGTCGCTGACGATCGCCACCAGTTCGTTGCGGTCTGGATATTTCGATTTGATGTCCTCAAGCGCCGGCCCGATGTTGCCGGGCGAACTGCCGCCCTTGATGACATGACAGGTCAGGCAGTTGCCCTTGCCGCGATCGAACGCGATCTGGCGTCCCTGATCGACGGCGGACTGCGCTCTCGCCAGTCCCGGCGTGGCGGCGAGGCCAAGCAATACCAGTAACGCCGTCGTTTGAAAGCGGTCCCGAGCGATAAAGAAGAACTTTCTCACGGAGCTAATTCCTGCACTAAATTTCTACTACTCACTCGCGACGTCGAAGCACATTCATGCCGCGCATTCATTTCGGCCGCATAACGTCAGGCGAGTTGGCGATGCACGGCGCGAGATTCTTTCGATGATATACGCCGTCAACGCACAAACGTCATCCGTCGAAAGTGTATGCGGCATCGGCGCCGCGCAATTCACGTCGTCCCGCAGCGTCGGTGCAAAGCTGTCGTCATTGGCCCAACGACGTATCGTCGCAACCTAATTCAGCCAATGCTAAATCAAGTACGATGCGATATGGTGAAACTTGACCGCGCAATACTGCTTTGGATATCGCCATGTCGCTCACCGAGCCATCCTTACGACTTACACCCGCGCAACATAAACGCCGCCGCGACGCCGAGATGCGGTCGCTGGCACGTCAGGCCGGCGACGCCGCGCGGCACCTGAAACTGCTGGGCAACAAAAAACGTCTGCTGATACTCTGCTTCCTCGCGGCGCGCGGCGAAATGACGGTGGGCGACATGCTCGACGTGATCGACATCAGTCCCTCGGCGCTGTCACAGCATCTGGCGAAGCTGCGTGGCGACGGACTGGTGACGTATCGGCGCACGGCGCAGACGTTACACTATCGCGTCGCCGATCCGCGCACGCTGCGCGTGCTCGACGTCCTGAAGCAGATCTATTGCGAAAACCTGCGATGATCCGCCTCCCCACGATCCCGTCTTGCCGCGACAGCGAGGTAACGCATGGCCGAATACGTCGTCGAGTTCGGTAAGGATGGTGGCCGGGTGGAGGCCGACGGACGCCTCGACGCGGCCGCGTTCCATCGAAACCATCAAGCCATCTGGGCAGTGTTCGCACCGTTCCTGCGCGACAGGGCCGGCGACGTGCTGGAGGCCGGCAGCGGCACCGGCCAGCACATCGTCCATTTCGCGCGCAACGCGCCGCAGATCACATGGTGGCCGAGCGACGCCAACGACGCGCATCTGAAAAGCATCGCGGCGTGGCGGGCGCATACCGGGCTCGCCAACCTTCGCGCGCCGCAGCGCCTCGATCTCGCCGATCCGGCGTGGCGCGCCGATATGCCGGGGGCCGATCCGCGCGGCCTCACGGCGCTGTTCTGCGCCAACGTCATCCACATCGCGCCGTGGCGCGTCACCGAAGGTCTGCTCGCCGGCGCGGGCCGCGCGCTGCGGCCGGACGGCCGGCTGTTCCTCTACGGCCCGTTCAAGCGCGGCGGCCGGCACACCGCCGTCAGCAACGCGGTGTTCGACACCAGCCTGCGCGAAGGCAATCCGGACTGGGGCGTGCGCGATCTCGACGAGGTTCGCGCGGCGGCGGAGCATTGCGGCCTCGTGCTCCACGACACCGTCGAGATGCCCGCCAACAATCTCACCGTGGTGTTTTCGCGCGCGTGAGCCGGCCGCTCCTGCGGCGGGCCAAAAATCCACACGCCGCGAGTGCATAGTTGCGCATTGCCTGATGCGTCGCGCCGGCGCATGAAGGCTGCCTCCCCTCTCCGACGTTTGAGGCCGCCATGGCGATCAAGACCGCGCTCACCTCGCTTCTGGACATCGAACATCCGATCCTGCTGGCGCCGATGGCCGGCGTCGCCGGCGGCGCGCTGGCGTCCGCCGTGACCCGCGCCGG
>JBASBO010000151.1:0-2088 GCA_049651165.1 Xanthobacteraceae bacterium
AGGTCGGGCAGGCGGGTGAGGGCGGCTTCCGCGCTGCCGAAGTGGTTGACCAGTGAACGGAAGGTGCGCGGCCCGACATTGTCGCTACGGATCAGGCGCAGCCAGTCGATGCGCTGACGCTCGGTCAGCCGCGTGCCCCCGCCTGATGGTGACGTGATGGTCAAATTGCCCGCACCCCTCCGCCAGCATGGAGCAACCGAAGCCGGAGAACAACCGCAAGTCGTATCCGGCAGGAGGGCGGCTTTTACGCCTTCTGCCCGATCTTGCCCTCGGTGCGGTCGATCAGCCGGCGGATGTTGGCGCGGTGCATGATCCACAGCAGCACCGAGAGTACGGCGAACAATAGCGCCAGCGCGGTGTGGCCGTCGAGCCAGAGCGCCGGCGGCGTCAGCACGCTGGCGACGAGGGCGGCGGCGGATGAGTAGCGGGTGAGCCAGGCGACCACCAGCCAGACGCCGCAGAACGCCAGCGCTGCCGGCCAGAACAGCCCCAGCAGCACGCCGATATAGGTCGCGACGCCCTTGCCGCCCTTGAAGCCGAGCCACACCGGAAAGAGGTGACCAAGGAATGCGCCGAGCCCCGCCACCATCGCGGCGTCGGGGCCACCGAGGCGGCCGGCGACGATCACGGCGGCGGTGCCTTTCAGCATGTCGCCAAGCAAGGTGAGGGCGGCGAGGCCCTTGCGCCCGGTGCGCAGCACGTTGGTGGCGCCGATGTTGCCGGAGCCGATCGCGCGCAGATCGCCGGCGCCGGCGAGGCGGGTCAGGATCATGCCGAAGGGAATCGAACCGAACAGGTAGCCGACGACGAGGGCGACAGCGGCGAGCAGGTAGGGAGATGTCATCATTCGGCACTCCTGTCGGGTTTCAGGCGGCGCGCATCCGCCCGGACGTTTCCGCTCTCACGCCGAGGATCGTCACACCCGCTGGTGGACAATGCGCCCGGCGACGATTGTCCGCATCACCCGGCCGCTGAAGCGGGCTTCGTCGAACGGCGTGTTCTTGCATTGCGACCTGAGATCGGCAGGATCAAGCACCCACGGCTCGTCGGGATCGATAACGATGGCGTCGGCCGGCGCGCCGGAACGCAAGCTGCCGCCGGGCAGGTTCAAAAGTTCGGCGGGCCGTGTCGACATCGCGCGGATCAGCGTCGTGATGTCCAGCGCGTCGGCATGGACCAGCCGCAACCCGGCCGCCAGCATGGTTTCGAGCCCGATGGCCCCGACCGCGGCTTCGGCGAACGGCAGCCGCTTGGTTTCGACGTCCTGCGGATTGTGGTCCGACATCACCACGTCGATCAGGCCCGACGCCAGCGCGGCGACCAGCCCCATGCGGTCGTCCTCGGTGCGCAATGGCGGCGAGGTTTTCAGGAAGGTGCGGTAGGGGCCGATATCGTTCTCGTTCAGCGTCAGGTGATTGATCGAGGCCGAGGCGCTGACGCGAAGCCCTGCGTCTTTCGCGCGCGCAAGCACATCGAGCGACTCGCGGCAGGTGAGCGAGGCGGCGTGGTAGCGCCCGCCGGTCAGCGCGACGAGGCGGATGTCGCGCTCCAGCATCACCGCTTCGGCGGCGGTCGGCGCGCCGATCAGGCCGAGGCGGGTTGCGAGTTCGCCCTCGTTCATGACGCCTTCGCCGACCAGATCGGGATTCTCGGTATGATGCACGATCAAGGCGTCGAAATCGCGCGCGTAGGTCAGCGCGCGCCGCATCACCTGGGCGTTGGTCACGCTTTTCGCGCCGTCGGTGAAGGCTACCGCGCCGGCGGCTTTCAAGAGGCCGAACTCGGTCATCACCTGGCCGGCCATGCCCTTGGTCAGCGCCGCCATCGGGTGGACGTTGACGATCGCGGTGTCGCGGGCGCGGCGCAGCACGAAATCCACCGTCGCGGAGTTGTCGATCGCGGGCGAGGTGTCGGGCTGACAGACGATGGTGGTGATGCCGCCGGCCGCGGCGGCCTCGCTGGCCGAGGCGAAGGTTTCGCGGTAGCTCGCGCCTGGCTCGCCGACGAAGGCGCGCATGTCGATCAGGCCCGACGCCAGCGCGGCGACCAGCCCCATGCGGTCGTCCTCGGTGCGCAATGGCGGCGAGG
>JBASBO010000152.1:0-2002 GCA_049651165.1 Xanthobacteraceae bacterium
GGCTTCGACGATTGATCCGTCCCCCTCCCTTTATCCCTCCCCGCAAGCGGAGGAGGGTGGGCAGGATGGATGATCGTCGCGGCCTGCGCTACGCGCGCGGCTCATGAGCCGCGCAGCAGGCCGCTCACCACCTTCCAGTCGCCGTCGCGATACTCGATCATGTAGCCGTCGCGGATCGGGCGATAGTCGGTCGGGCTGGTGTTCAGCGTGATGCCGGGCATCAGCAGCGGCAGCGAGACGCCCTTCATGTTCGCCGCCTGCGCCATGATGTTCTTGCGCGAGAGGTCGTTCTTGCACTGGTCGAGCACATGCACCAGCGCCTGCGCCAGCACATAACCGTAAAGCGCGGCGCCCGAACTCGGATCGACCGCCGGCACATGCGCCTTCATGAAGGCGATGTAGTCCACCAGCGCGGGGTCCTTGCCGTCGTCCGCGAACGGCTTGAGCGAGACCACCGACATCACGCCTTCGCCCGCGCCCGGCCCCGCCGGCACCATCACCGTGCCCTTGCTGGCGCAGCCGCTGGCGATGAAGATCATCGGCTTCCAATCCACCAGTTCGTGGACCTTGCGCAGCGCCTGCGCGCAGGCGCGCGGCGTCACGCTGTAGAGCATGAACACGTCCGCCTTGGTGCTCGCTAGCGTCAGCACCTGGGAATCGATGGTCGGGTCCGCGACCTCGAAACCGGTGGCCATGGCGATCTTCTTGTCGGCGTCGGCCCCGAGCGTCGCCTTGACGCCGTTGAGATAGTCCTTCCCGGAGTCGTCGTTCTGGTAAAGGATCGCGAAGCGGGCGTCCGGCTTCTTGGAGCGGGCGAAATTGACTTCGATCGCCGCCTCGTCGGGATAGGTCGGCGCCCACGGGAACGCCATCAGCCACGGCATGGTCTTCGGGTCGTTCCATTTCGACGCCGAACTGATGAGGAAGATATGCGGCACGCCCTTGCCGTTGAGATACTTCGCGGTGGCGGAACTCGGCGCGGTTCCCATGGTGGCGAACATGAACGCGACGTTGTCGCCCTCGACCAGGCGGCGGGTGGCCTCGACCGTCTTCGGCGGCGAGAAGCCGTCGTCGAGCGACATCATGGTCAGCTTGCGGCCGTTGACGCCGCCCTTGGCGTTGATCTGCTCGAAATAGGCGGCGGCGACCTTGCCGGTGGCGGAGAGCGCCGAGACCGGGCCGCTATAGGGCATGATGTTGCCGAACTTGATCTCGGTGTCGGTGACGCCGGGTGCGTTCTGCGCGGCGGCGACCTGAGCCGCGAGCGGCGACAGCAGCAGCGCAAATGTCAGCTTCGCGATGAGCTTCATGGATATTCCTCCCTCGATGCCGGGTCCGTTGCGACGGCCTGGTGCTTGCGCGAATGCTGTGGGCAAGGGCTGTGATATTCTTGCGTTCACTGGCTGGCTGGGACACGGGCGGGGGATCGCGCCGGGATATCCGGCCTTGTCCCCATGCAATTGCCGCGGCGAGGCTTTAGACTGCGGCCGTCGCGCGCCCTGAGTCGAGCCCTTAAAGCCATGCCCGTCCGCCAGCTTCCCGAAGCCATCGTCAACCGCATCGCCGCCGGCGAGGTGGTGGAGCGGCCGGCCAGCGTGGTGAAGGAACTGGTGGAGAACGCGCTCGACGCCGGCGCGACCCGCATCGACGTGTTCACCGACGGCGGCGGGCGGCGGCGCATCGGCGTCACCGACAACGGCGGCGGCATGACCCGTGCCGATCTGGCGCTGGCGGTGGACCGCCACGCCACCTCGAAGCTCGACGACGAGGACCTGTTGCGCATCCGCACGCTGGGCTTTCGCGGCGAGGCGCTGCCCTCGATCGGCGCGGTGGCGCGGCTCGGCCTCACCACCCGGCACGCAGCCGAGCCGCACGCCTGGAGCATGAGCGTCGAGGGCGGGGTGAAGTCGGCCATCGTGCCGGCGGCGCTGGCGCAGGGCACCCGCGTCGAGGTCGGCGACCTGTTCTTCGCGACGCCGGCGCGGTTGAAATTCCTCAAGAC
>JBASBO010000153.1:0-3133 GCA_049651165.1 Xanthobacteraceae bacterium
GGCGGCGCGCCAGTTCCGGCGGCGCCTGCACATGAGCAGCGAGCGGCTCGACGCCGTCAGGCAGCGCCGGATCGCCCGCGACGACGCCGGTGTCGGTCCAGCGCATCGGCGCACTGGGGTCGACCGGGGCGTCGAGGTCGTCGCCCAGCACCGCGCCGATGGCTTTCTCGTAGCCCTTGGTGACGGTGACGCCGTCGATGATCGGCGGCCACAGGTTCTTGGTCTCGCCGTTGAGGATTTTCGACAGCGTGCGCGCCTCGGTTTCCAGCCGCTGCACCCGCTTGTCGGCCTCGGTCAGCGGGGTGCGGCTGGCTTCCAGCGTTTGGCGGGCGACCACATGCGTCGCCTCGGCGCTCTGCACCGCGAATTCGGCCTGCCCGAGCATGTCGTGGGCGGCTTCCACCGCGCCGGCCAGCGCGTCGATATCGCCGAAGCCGCTGGTCTGCGCCGCGATCTGTTCGACATCGGCGTTGACGACGGCGATCTCGTGGTCGAGCCGCGCCAGCCGGTCGCGATGGCTGCGCACGTTGGCCTCGAACTGGGTGCGGCGGGCGGTGAGGTCGGCCAGCGCCGTGGTTAGTTCAGTGAAGGTTCGCTCGGCGGCGGCCAGCGTCGCCTCGGCTTCGGAGACGCGCTCGTCGACGCCGCTGCGCAGTTCGACGCGGTTGCGGATTTCTTCCTTCAGTTCGACGTCTTCGGCTTCGAGCCGCCCCAGCGCCGCGTCGGCGTCGAGGTTCTGCTGCTGCTCGCGCTCGATGTCGGCGGCGAACTGGGTCAGGCGGCGATCGAGTTCGACGGCGCGTTCCTTGGCGCGGCTTTCCTCGCGGTCGAGCATCTCGCGCGCGTTGTTGAGCCGTTGCAGGCCGGCGGCGGCGCGGGCTTCGGCCTCGCGCAGGCCGGGAAGCTCGGAGGCGCGGATCGCCTGGATGCGCGCGGCCTCGGCCTGCTGCTGGGTGCGCTCGGCCATCTCGCGGACGCTGAGGTCGTGGGTCTGCGCGGCGTCGTTGACGTCGGCATGGGATTGCAGCCAGCGCAGGTGAAACAGCGTGGCCTCGGCCTTGCGCACGCGGGACGCGATCTCGCGATAGCGGATCGCCTGCCGCGCCTGCTTCTTCAGGCCCTCCATCTGGCTCGACAACTGCCCGATCACGTCCTCGACGCGGGTGAGGTTGGTTTCGGCCGCCTTCAGCCGCAGTTCGGCCTCGTGGCGGCGAGCGTGCAGTCCGGCGACGCCGGCGGCGTCCTCCAGCACGCGGCGGCGCTGCTCCGGCTTGGCCTGGATGATTTCGCCGATCTTGCCCTGATGCACCAGCGCCGGCGAGCGCGCGCCGGTGGCTGCGTCAGCGAACAGGATCTGCACGTCGCGGGCGCGCACGTCGCCGCCGTTGATGCGATAGACCGAGCCGGCGTCGCGCTCGATGCGGCGCGACACTTCAAGGATTTCCTGATCGTTGAACGCCGCCGGCGCGGTGCGGTCGGCATTGTCGATGGTCATCACCACTTCGGCGTGGTTGCGCGCCGGGCGGCCATTGGTGCCGGCGAAGATCACCGCTTCCATGTCGGTCGCGCGCAGCGACTTGTAGGACGTTTCGCCCATCGCCCAGCGCAGCGCTTCGACCAGATTGGACTTGCCGCACCCGTTCGGCCCGACCACGCCGGTCAGGCCCGGCTCGATCAGGAAGTCGGTGGGTTCGACAAAGGATTTAAATCCGTGCAGGCGAAGGCGCGTAAGTTTCATGAATGACATGCCCTATTGGCAAGACGCGAATCAGCCCACAACCAGCATACCATATGTAGTATGGCGGGCAGCCTCTGAGTCGCGCATCTCGCGAGGCTGGACAATGGCGAGCCACGGGCGGCAGGGCAACCGCGCAAGGTGGCTTTTCCAATGGCTTTTTCGGGACTTAAGCAGAACATCGCGATGCCCGGAGCGGGCCGGGCATGATATCCGCAGGTTCCGGCGCAGGCTGTGCGCGGCAGCCTCAGGTCTTGAGCAGCGCCTTGATTCGCTTGTCGAATTCCTCGAACGAGGTTTCGCCCTTGATCATCTCGCCGTTGATGAAGAATGACGGCGTCGAATTGACGCCGAGTTTTTCGTTGGCGAACTTCTGATCGGCGGCGATCTTGTCCAGCAGCGCCTGATCCTTGAGGCAGGTGTCGACGTCGGCCTCGCTCAAGCCGGCCTGCTTGCCGATCAGCGCCAGTTGCTCGCTGGTCTTGCCCATCACCCAGGTTTCCTGCTGCCGGAACAGGGTGTGGATGGCGGCGAAATATTTCTGCGGATCGTCCTTGGCGATGCAGCGCGCCAGCATCGAGCCCGCCGCCGCCTTGATGTCGAGCGGAAACTCGCGGAACACGAAGCGGATCTTGCCGGTGTCGATGTAGGTCTCCTTGAGCTTCGGAAACACCTGCTCGGTGAAGGCGGCGCAGTGCGGGCAGGTCATCGAGGCGTATTCGACGATGGTGACGGCGGCGTCCTTCGGCCCCAGCGCCATGTCCGGCAGCGACGGCGGCTTGGCGACGTCGGCGGCCAACTGGCTCTGCGCCATCGCCGTGCCGACGAAGCGCCACGGCGACAGGCCGGCCATGGCGGCAAGCCCGGTCAGCGAAAGGGCGGCGGTGAAAGCGCGGCGCGTAATCATCGACGGAGTGCTCCTGCATCGGCGTCCCGCGGACGCCATGGGTCGGAATTGGCTAGCTTGAAACCGTTATCGTGGCAATGCCGCGCCTGAGCGAGGCGCGCAAGCCGTACCGTCAATTTCGCTTGATGGCGACGCCGAGCCGCGCCAGCGCCGTGCGCAGGTCATCGTCCTCGACCGAGGCGAGCGTTTCGGCTACCCGTTTGACCGCCGCCGGGTCCGGCGCGGGCGGCGGTTTGCGCGCCGGCGCTTGCGACAAGGGGGCCTGCCGCAGCGCCAGTTTGCCCACCGCGTTCCAGCCGAAGAAGCGGTTCACCCGCTCCAGGATCACGTCGGAGGTGTGCTGGATTTCCAGCGCCATCGGCCCATCGACCCGCAGCACCAGCGTCGCCGGGGCCTGCGGCTGGCCCTCCACCGGGCGCGGCCACTGGATTTTCAGCGGCTCGGCGTGGGCGGCGACCTCGGGTCCGGCGATCTCGGCCCAGCGGGTGACC
>JBASBO010000154.1:0-3163 GCA_049651165.1 Xanthobacteraceae bacterium
GGAGCGACGCTCTACGTCACGCTTGAGCCGTGCTCGCATGTCGGCAAGTCGCCGCCCTGCGCCGACGCCATCGTCGCGGCGGGGATTTCGCGCGTCGTTTCCGCCATCGAGGATCCGAATCCGGAAGTCGCGGGGCAGGGCCATGCGAAGCTGCGCGCCGCCGGCGTCGCGGTCGATGTCGGGCTGTGCGCCGAGGACGCGGCGCGCGATCACGCCGGGCATTTTCGGCGGGTGCGGGACTGTCGCCCGCATATCATCCTCAAGCTGGCGGTGTCGTCGGACGGCATGATCGGCGCGGCCGGCGGCAAGCCGGTCGCGATCACCGGCGAGGCGGCGCGGACGCGGGTGCATCTGCTGCGCGCGCAATGCGACGCGGTGCTGGTCGGCATCGGCACGGCGCTGGCCGACGATCCGCTGCTGACCTGCCGGCTGCCGGGCATGGCGGAGCGCTCGCCGGCGCGGGTGGTGCTCGACGCCGCGCTGCGGCTGCCGGGCAACAGCAAGCTGGTGCATTCCGCGCGCGAAATTCCGCTGTGGGTGATGACGTCGGACACTGCCGAGGCATCTGCGGCGGCAAAGCTCGGCGCGGCGGGTGCACGCATACTGCGCGTGAAGACAGGCGAGGGCGGTCTCGATCTTCACGACATGCTGCGCGTGCTGGCAGCCGAGGGCGTCACCCGGCTGATGGTCGAGGGCGGCGCGCGGGTCGCGGCGTCGCTCATTGAGGCCGGGCTCGCGGACGAGGTCTGGCTGTTGCGCGGGCCGCACCCGGTCGGTGCGGACGGCGTCGCCGCGCTCGGCGCATTGCCGCTGTCCGCCATCGCCCAGTCGCCGGCGTTGCGTATCCGTGCTAGCGAGACGCTGGAAAACGATACGCTGACGATTTACGAGCGAGTCTGAATGTTCACCGGGATCATTACCGATGTTGGCGAGATCGCCAGCGTCACGCCTGTCGCGCAAGGCCAGTTGCATCGCCTGCGTATCCTCTGCCGCTACGAGCAGTCGACCATCGCCGACGGCGCGTCGATCGCCTGCAACGGCGTCTGCCTCACGGTGGTGGCGTCCGGCGTGGAAGGCGACAAGACCTGGTTCGATGTCGATGCCGCCGCCGAAACCCTGCGCATGACCACCGCGCGGCACTGGCGGGCCGGCACCCGGCTCAACCTGGAGCGCGCGCTGAAGATCGGCGACGAACTCGGCGGCCATATCGTCGCCGGTCACGTCGACGGCGTCGCTACCGTCGTCGCACGCGACGACCTGCCGGACATGGCGCGGTTCGAACTGCGCTGCCACCGCGAACTGGCGCGCTTCATCGCCGCCAAGGGATCGGTGACGCTCGACGGCGTGTCGCTGACCGTCAACACGGTCGAGGATACGACCTTTTCGGTACTGATTATTCCGCACACGCTTTCCGTCACCACCTTGAACGGCTGGCGGCAGGGCTCCGAGGTCAACCTTGAAGTGGACCTGATGGCGCGCTATGCCGCGCGGCTGACTGAAACCAAACCCTGAACGGACACCGCCATGGCCGACGCCCGCCGCGCCGCACTGAAAGACCAGACCGACGTGCGCGGCGCCCGCGCGCTGATCGTCGAGGCGCGGTTCTACGACGATATTCAGGATGCGCTATTGCAAGGCGCGGTGGCGGAACTGGACGCCGCCGGCGTCGTCTACGATGTCGTCACCGTGCCCGGCGCGCTGGAAATTCCCGCGGCCATCGCCATCGCCTTCGACGCCGCCGAGAAAGCCGGCACGCCTTACGACGCGGCGGTGGCGCTCGGCTGCGTGGTGCGCGGCGAGACCTTCCATTTCGAGATCGTATCGATGGAATCGTCGCGCGGGCTGATGGATCTGTCGATCCAGCGCCGCATTCCGCTCGGCAACGGCATCCTCACCGTCGAGACCGACGAACAGGCATGGGCGCGGGCGCGCCCCGGCGATCTCAACAAGGGCGGCGACGCCGCGCGCGCGGCGCTGGCCATGCTGCGCCTCAAACGCCGCCTCAACCGGGCCTGACCCCGATGGCGGACATCAAAAAGCAACCGGCCAAATCGCCCGACGGCAAGCCGCAGACCAGGAAGGCCAACCGGCGCGGCGCGGCGCGGCTCGCGGCGGTGCAGGCGCTCTACCAGATGGACATGGCGGGGGCAGGCATCAACGACGTGTTCGCCGAGTTCGAAAGCCACTGGATCGGCAATGAGGTCGAGGGCGAGCAGTATCTGCCAGCCGAGGCGGCGTTCTTCCGCGACGTCGTCTCCGGCGTGGTCCGCGATCAGACCAAGCTCGATCCGGTGATCGACGAGGCGTTGTCGCGCGGCTGGCCGTTGAAGCGGATCGACGCCATTTTGCGCGCGGTGCTGCGTGCCGGGGCGTATGAGCTGGAGCATCGCAAGGACGTGCCGGCGCGCGTCGTGGTGTCGGAATATGTCGATGTCGCCCATGCGTTCGTCGAGGGCGAGGAAACCGGCATGGTCAACGCGGTGCTGGACCAGATCGCGCGCCAGTTCCGCGCCGACGAGTTTACGCGCTAGAGGTTTTCACCGTTTCATGGAAACGGGGAAAACCTCTAGATTTTTGTTTCGACGCGTTTTCTTCACGCGAACCGGATTCCACTTCGCTTGAAAACACTCTGGACGCACGGCAATGTCATCCGGTGAAGACGATCTCATCGTCCGCTACTTCAAGCCGCTGGCGAGCGCGCCCGGCGCGCTCGGCCTCACCGACGACGCCGCGATCCTGCAAGGGAAGGGCGACGACATCGTCGTGACCGCCGACGCCGTCGTCGAAGGCGTGCATTTCTTAGCTGACGATCCGCCGGATACCGTGGCCCACAAGGCGCTGCGGGTGAACCTGTCCGATCTTGCCGCCAAGGGGGCCGCGCCGGCCGGCTTCGTGCTGACGCTGGCGTTGCGTGCGGCCGACGAGAGTTGGCTCGCGCCGTTCGCGCGGGCGCTGGGCGAGGATGCCGCCGCCTACGATTGCCCGCTGCTCGGCGGCGACACCGTTTCGACGCCGGGGCCGCTGACGATCTCGATCACCGCGTTCGGCCGGGTGCCGCCGGGCGGCATGGTCCGGCGCGCGACCGCCCGTGCCGGTGACCTGCTGATAATAAGCGGCACCATCGGCGATGCCGCGCTCGGCCTCGCCGTTCTGAAGGGCGAGC
>JBASBO010000155.1:0-4573 GCA_049651165.1 Xanthobacteraceae bacterium
GACGGGGCGGGCCGCGTCCGCCAGCGGCATGTCATCGCCCCGCCGCGAATCCAGCGCCGGGGCGACGCCGGGCGCAAGCGTCGCGGCGAGAGCGCCAAGCATCGCGCGCCGGCTGAGAGGGGGAAGCGTCATCGGAGGTTCCTCGGAGGCCGATTCAAAATGCGGTCTGCAAAATCAGCATGACTTTGCAAAGTGCGGATGTTGTCGCCGCATTCTCAATGTCGTCCCCGCGCAGGCGGGGAGCCATACGCCGTGTCGCTCATGATACAGGCAGCGATCGTGATCCTTGCTGGACGGTTACACAGATCACAACCGCCAGGGTTTATGGGTCCCCGCCTGCGCGGGGACGACGATTTTCGTGTTGCACATCGGTGCGAAACAAGAATGTCCGATCAGGCTCTTAGGCGAGTTTGTGGGTGGGCCGCAACGATTTGTGAGTTCCGCCCGATCATCGGCGTCCGATCCGGCGCGGCGGCCGTGCTATAGGGCAGGCGATGCGCACCACCGAAGCAGACATTGATTCGCAAGGGAATCCCCGATGTCGATAACGGCCGCCGCCGGCGCGGAGCTGCCCGCCGCCTATCCGCCGCGCCGGGCGGTCGTCGCCTGGATCTTCTTCGACTGGGCGGCGCAGCCTTATTTCACGCTGATAACCACCTTCGTGTTCGCGCCGTATTTTGCGACCTTCGTCGCGGCGACGCCGGCGGAAGGGCAGTCGCTGTGGGGCTTCGCCACCGCCGCCGCCGGCCTGCTGATCGCGGCGATGTCGCCGGTGCTTGGTGCGGTCGCCGACGCCAGCGGCCGCCGCAAGCCGTGGATCGCGGCGTTCGGCGCGTTGCTGGTGCTGGGCTCGGCCTTGATGTGGGTCGGCCGGCCGGGCGATCCGAACGTGATCGTGCCGGTGCTGATCGCCTATGCGATCGCCACCGTCGGCGTCGAGTTCGCCACCGTGTTCAACAACGCGATGATGCCGTCACTGGTGCCGCCGGACAAGATCGGCCGGCTGTCCGGCACCGGCTGGGCCACCGGCTACATCGGCGGCATTCTCAGCCTGGCGCTGGTGCTGGGCTTCCTTGCCGCCAGCCCGGAGGGCGGGCGCACGCTGCTCGGCCTCGCGCCGCTGTTCGGGCTCGATCCGGCGATGCACGAGGGCGACCGCGTCACCGGCCCGCTCACCGGGCTGTGGTTCATGGTGTTCGCGCTGCCGATGTTCCTGCTGACGCCGGACTTTCCGGCGCGGCGGCCGCTGCGCGGAGCGGTGCGCGAGGGCTTGCGCGAATTGCGGCAGACGCTGCGCGAGCTGCCGCAGCGGAAATCGATGGCGGTGTTCCTGCTCGCCAACATGATCTACACCGACGGGCTGATCTCGCTGTTCGCGTTCGGCGGCATCTATGCGGCCGGCACCTTCGGCTGGCGCACCATCCAGATGGGCATCTTCGGCATCCTGCTGGCGCTGGCGGGCGCGGTCGGGGCGTGGCTCGGCGGCAAGCTCGACGACCGGCTGGGATCGAAGCGGGTGATCGCGGGCGCGCTGACCATCCTGCTGCTGTCGAGCCTCGCCGTCCTGCTGGTCGATCGCGATTCGATCCTGTTCTTCCCGGTGAGCCCACCCGAACCCGGCGGCGCGCTGTTCGCTTCCCCCGCCGAGAAGGCGTATCTGGTGCTCGGCGCGCTGATCGGCATGATGGGCGCGCCGTTGCAGGCGGGCTCGCGCGCGCTGTTGATCCGGATGGCGCCGCCCACACGCATTACCCAGTATTTCGGGCTGTTCGCGCTGACCGGGAAGGTGACCTCGTTCGTCGGGCCGCTGCTGATCGGCATCGTCACCGCCGCCACCGCCAGCCAGAAGGCCGGCATGGGCGTCATCGTGGCGCTGTTCCTGCTGGGGCTGGCGCTATTGGCGCGGGTGCGGGCGTAGCGGTGACCTGAGAGCCTCACCTGACATTCGCTTTGCACGCGGATTTGCAACACGGAAATTGTCGTCCTCGCACAGGCGAGGACCCATAACCCCTGTGCCGGTTATGGTGACGAGCGTTGGCAAGTTGACGACAATGCGCGCCCCCTTGACCACAAACGCTGCGGCGTATGGGTCCCCGCCTGCGCGGGGACGACGCCGGGATCAATGCCGGAAGTGGCGGGTGCCGGTCAGCACCATGGCGATGTTGTTGTCGTCGGCGGCCTTGATGACCTCGTCGTCGCGCACCGAGCCGCCGGGCTGGATCACCGCCGTCGCGCCGGCCTCGATACAGGCCAGCATCCCGTCGGCGAACGGGAAGAAGGCGTCGGAGGCGACCACCGACCCGCGCGTCATCGGTTCGGTCAGCTTCAGGTCGCGCGCGGCGTCCTGCGCCTTGCGCGCGGCGATGCGGGCGGAATCGACCCGGCTCATCTGGCCCGCGCCGATGCCGACGGTGGCGAGGTCGCGGGCGTAGATGATGGTGTTGGACTTGACGTGCTTGGCGACGCGGAAGGCGAAGCGCAGGTCGCGCAGTTCGGCCTCGCTCGGCGCGCGGCTGGTGACGACCTTCAAGGTCATGTCATCCACGGAAGCGTTGTCGCGGCCCTGCACCAGCAAGCCGCCTGCCACGGTTTTGGCGGTGAGGCCGGTCGCGCGGGGATCGGGCAGGCCGCCGGCCAGCAGCAGCCGCAGGTTCTTCTTCGCCGCGACGATGGCCATGGCCTCGTCGGTGGCGTCGGGGGCGATGATGACCTCGGTGAAAATCTCGGTGATGGCGCGCGCGGCGTCGGCGTCGAGCGTGCGGTTGAGCGCGACGATACCACCGAACGCGGAGGTGGAATCGCAGGCCAGCGCCTTGCGGTAGGCCGAGACGAGATCGTCGCCCTCCGCCACCCCGCACGGGTTGGCGTGCTTGATGATGGCGACGGCGGCGGTGCGCCTGGCGTCGAACTCGGCGACGCATTCGTAGGCGGCGTCGGTGTCGTTGATGTTGTTGTAGGACAGTTCCTTGCCCTGCACCTGCCGCGCGGTGGCGACGCCGAAGCGGCGATCCGGCGTGCGGTAGAACGCGGCCGACTGGTGCGGGTTCTCGCCGTAGCGCAGCTTCTGCACGAGGCGGCCGCCGAAGGCGCGGTAGTCCGGCGCATCGGTCTTGTTCTGAAGCGCGAACCAGTTGGAGATCGCGGCGTCGTAGGCGGCGGTGCGCGCGTAAGCCTTGGCGGCGAGGCGGCGGCGCAGCGTCAACGTGGTCGCGCCGTTGTTGGTGGCAAGTTCGTCGAGCACCGCCTGATAATCGTCGGCCTCCACCACCACCGCGACGTCGCCATGATTCTTGGCGGCGGCGCGGATCATCGCCGGGCCGCCGATATCGACGTTCTCGATGCAGTCGTCGTAAGGCGCGCCCTTATCGACCGTCGCCTCGAACGGATAGAGATTGACCACCAGAAGGTCGATCGGCGCGATGGCGTGATCCTTCATCGCTTTCGCGTGCTCGGCGTTGTCGCGGATCGCCAGCAGGCCGCCATGCACCTTCGGATGCAGCGTCTTGACGCGGCCGTCCATCATTTCCGGGAAGCCGGTGAGGTCGGAAACGTCGCGCACCGTCAAGCCCGCCGCCGCGATTGCCCTGGCGGTGCCCCCGGTCGAAACCAGTTCGACGCCGTGGGCGGCGAGCGCGCGGGCGAAGTCGATCAGGCCGGTTTTATCGGAAACGGAAAGCAGAGCGCGGGTCACGCGGCGCGGAGTGTCGGACATGGCGGGGTTCCTGGGGATTTCTGCTGGCGGTAGCACGGTTTCCGTGTCTACGGAACCATGTAGGGGCATTTCGCCCCCGAATTTGTCACCTGCCTAAATAGCACAACCGCCGTCATGCGCGGACTTGATCCGCGCATCCATCTTTTTGAAGAGGATGGATTGCCGGGTCGAGCCCGGCAATGACACCTCCAATACTTCCATCGCTGTAGAGACGTTTAAGCTATCCCTGTTCCAGCGCGGCGATGGCGTCGGCGATGGCCAGCGTTCGGCGGGCGATCTCGGCGTGCAGCCGCTCCACCATGCGGCCGTCGAGCTGGATCGCGCCGCGCGAGGCATTTTCCGGCAGGGCGAACGCCGCGACGATTTTCCGCGCGTTGGCGACCTCCTCCGCCGGGGGCGTGAAGGCGGCGTTGCAGGGCGCGAGGTGGCTCGGGTGGATCAACGTCTTGCCGTCGAAGCCGAGGTCGAGGCTTTGCGCGCATTCGTCGCGAAGGCCGTCCATATTGCCGATGTCGCCATAGGGGCCGTCGAGCATGTCGAGGCCGTGGGCGTGGGCCGCCAGCACGCAATGGGTGATGATCGGCAGCATGGTGGCGCGGCCCGGCACCATGCGGATCCGGGTTTCGCGGGCGATGTCGTTGGGCCCGAACACGAAGCCGGCGAGCCGCATCGCCGGCTCCCGCGCCTGCGCGGCGAGCGGTTCGGCGTCGAGAATGGCGCGGGCGGTCTCGATCATCGCCCACACCTTGATGGCGGGATCGGCACTGGCCTCGGCGAGGCGGTCGGCCACCAGCTTCAGGTCCTCCACGGTGGAGACCTTCGGGACCAGAATGCCGTCCGGCCGCGCCGCCGCCGCCATGT
>JBASBO010000156.1:0-7822 GCA_049651165.1 Xanthobacteraceae bacterium
CTCGACCAGCGACGCGCCGAACGCCGTCAGCGTCGCGCCACCGCCGTGCCTGCCGCCGGTCTGGCGCGCGACCGCCGCCTGCCCGCACATCCGGTTGATGTCGTCCACCAGATCCCAGGCGCGCTTATAGGACATGTCCATGGCGCGGCCGGCGGCCGAGATCGAGCCGCACGCGGCGATGCTTTCCAGCAACTGGATCTTGCCGGGGCCGAGCCGGCTGTCGCCGTCGAAATCGATGCGGACGGTGAGCGCCGGCAGCGGCTTGCCGCCGGACGTCTTCGAACCGGATTTGGGCGCCCTGGCCATTGCGAACTTGCCCGATCATGAACGCGGCGGATGTCCTGACCTCAAAATCCGCCACGCCGCGCCCGGCGGACTTACGGCCCGCCGCGCGAAATGACAATCCAATCAGAACATCGGCAGATTACCGCGAAGACCCGACAAGACAACCACGATCTTGCGGCATTGCGACAACGCTCCGCCATTGTATGATTTCGTTTCGCGAAGCCCTGTCCACAACGAGTCGACCATGACGAATCGTCGCCATCGCCGCGCCGTCGCATTGCGCCATGTGGCGTTCGAGGATCTCGGCCTGCTCGCGCCGTTGCTCGCACGGGCCGGATGGGACGTGACGACCTTTGATGCCGCCTCCGCCGATCTCGACCAGCCGGCGATTGCCGGGGCTGATCTCCTGATCGTGCTCGGCGGCCCGATCGGCGTCGGCGACGTCGCCGACTATCCGTTCCTCGCCCGGGAAATCGCGCTGCTCGAAGCGCGTCTCGCCGGCGACCGGCCGACGCTCGGCATCTGCCTCGGCAGCCAGTTGATGGCGGCGGCGCTGGGCGCGCGCGTCTACGCCGGGCCCGCCAAGGAAATCGGCTGGGCTCCGCTGCGCCTCACCGCCGAGGGCGCGGCCTCCTGTCTTGCCCCGCTCGCCGCGCCCGGCGCAACCGTGCTGCACTGGCACGGCGACACCTTCGACCTGCCGGCCGGCGCGGTGCGGCTGGCCTCGACCGAAGCCTATGAGAACCAGGCGTTTGCGTTCGGCAAAAACGCCCTTGCACTACAATTCCACATCGAGGCCGATCCGGCGGGGCTGGAGGAATGGTACGTCGGCCACACCGTGGAGCTTGCGGCGGCGAAAATCCCGATCCGGGCCCTTCGCACTGCAACAGCGGCCGTCGCGCCGCGGCTGGCGGCGCAGGCCGAGCGCGTTTTCGCGGGCTGGTTCGATCGACCGGCCTGATGCCGCGACGCTGCCTGTGCGGTTCGGCGTCCGTCCGGCTTCCCTCACGCGCCCGCTGTGCCATATTGCGACCGACAAATGCTCCAACCCGATGAAAGCACCATGGCGCAAGGTTCCGCATCCCGTTCCCTGGATATCGAATTGACCAAGCTGTCGTCGCCACGCATCTTCCTGGTGCGCATGATGGTGTTTCTGGTGCTGTGCGCGCTGGTCGTCGTGGTGCTGTACAAGCAGATCATGATGGCGTTCATGGCCAATCCCGGCCTCAACGCCCTGATCATCGCGGTGCTGCTGATCGGCGCCATCCTGTCGTTCCGGCAGGTGATCCGGCTCTATCCCGAGGTCGCCTGGGTCAACAGTTTCCGTATCTCCGACCCCGGTATCGCGCTCGACCGCCGGCCGGTGCTGCTGGCGCCGATGGCGGTGATTCTCGGCCGCGAGCGCAGCGGGCGAATGTCGATCTCGCAGCAGACCATGCGGCACCTGCTGGATTCCATCGCCACCCGGCTCGACGAGGCCCGCGACATCTCGCGCTACATGACCGGCCTTCTGGTTTTCCTCGGCCTGCTCGGCACCTTCTGGGGTCTGATCGAGACGGTCGGCTCGGTCAGCCACATCATCGACGGGCTGAAGGTCAGCGGCGATTCCGGGTCGCTGTTCGACACCCTCAAGGAAGGGCTGGCCGCGCCGCTCGGCGGCATGGGCATCTCGTTCTCGTCGTCGCTGTTCGGCCTCGCCGGATCGCTGATTCTCGGCTTCCTCGACCTGCAATCGAGTCAGGCGCAAAACCGCTTCTACACCGACCTCGAAGACTGGCTGGCCTCCACCGTGCGCGAATATACCGGCGAGGGTGGCCACGCTCCGGCCGGCGGCGGCGGCGACATGCAGGTGGCGATCGAGCGGCTGCGTTCGACCGTCGAGGAGATGGGCTCGAACCGCGGCACCACCACGGCGATGGCCAACCTCGCCGACGCCATTCAGGGGCTGGTGCAGCACATGCGCGGCGAACAGCAGATGATCCGCGAATGGGCCGACGGCCAGGGCGAGCAGAACCGCGAGATCAAGAAACTGCTTGAGCGGATCGCGGCGAAGCCCGAGCGAAACCTCAGCGGAGACGTGTGATGGCGCTGATTCGCCGCCGGCAGGACACCGGGTTCAACTACTGGCCGGGCTTCGTCGACGCGCTGTCGACGCTGGTGCTGGCGATCGTGTTCCTGCTGTCGGTGTTTCTGGTGGTGCAGTTCTATCTGTCGCGCGAAGTCTCCGGCAAGGACAAGGCGCTGGAGGAACTCAACGCCCGGATCGCGCAGTTGAACGAACTGCTGTCGCTGGAAAAGGTCGCGCAACTCGACCTCTCCGACCAGTTGTCCCGGACCCGCGCCAGCCTCGCCACCACCGAGGCCGAGCGCGACCGCGCCAAGGGGCTCTACGAGGGGCTGGCCGGCGCCGGCAATGACGCCGCCGGCCGCGCCAGCGAACTGGGCAAGGCGCTGGATTCCGAAAAGCAGGTGTCGGCGCGGGCGCTGGCGCAGGTCGAGGTGCTGAACCAGCAGATCAGCGCGCTGCGGCGGCAGCTTGCCGCGCTGGAAGCCGCGCTCGACGCCTCCGAGAAACGCGACAAGGAATCGCAGACCCGCATCAGCGATCTCGGCCAGCGCCTCAACGTCGCGTTGGCGCAGCGGGTGCAGGAACTGTCGCGCTATCGCTCCGAATTCTTCGGGCGGCTGCGCGCGATCCTCGGCGACCGGCCCGACATCCGCGTGGTCGGCGACCGCTTCGTGTTCCAGTCCGAAGTGTTCTTCGACACCGGTCAGGCGGTGCTGCTGCCGGAAGGCAAGGCCGAACTCGACAAGCTCGCGGATGCGCTGAAGGACCTCGACAAGAAGATCCCGTCCGAGATTGCCTGGGTGCTGCGGGTCGACGGCCATACCGACGTGCGGCCGATCAACAGCCCGCAGTTCAAGTCGAACTGGGAGCTGTCGGCGGCACGCGCGATCTCGGTGGTGCAGTACCTGGTGTCGCTCGGCGTGCCGCCGCAGCGTCTGGTCGCCGCCGGCTTCGGCGAATTCCAGCCGCTCGACACCGGCACCACGGAAGACGCCTACCGCCGCAACCGCCGCATCGAGTTGAAGCTGACGGAAAGATGATGGCGATGTCAGCACGATACTTGCTTCGTCATTGCCGGGCTTGACCCGGCAATCCATCTTTCGAAAAGTGATGGATGCCCGGATCAAGTCCGGGCATGACCGTGGCAACCACGGGCATGACCGTGGCAACCATATGACTCCTTCATTTCACCTTCGCCCCTATCGCGCCGACGACGAGGACGCCGCCATCGAACTGTGGCGGCGCAGCTGGCAGCAAGCCTACCCTTCGATCGACTTCGCCGCGCGCGTCGCGTGGTGGCGGGCGCGCTGGCGCGACGAACTGGTGCCCGCCGTCCGGATCGTGATCGCCGAACAGGCCGGCGCGATGCTCGGTTTCGTCACCATCGACGCGACCGGCTATCTCGACCAGATCGTGGTCGCGCCCGAACAGTGGGGATCGAAGCTGGCGACAGCGCTGGTGGACGAGGCCAAGCGGTTGTCGCCGGATGGCGTCACGCTTCTGGTCAACAAGGACAACGCCCGCGCCATCCGCTTCTATCAGCGCAACGGCTTCATCGACGCCGGCGAGGACGTCAACCCGACCTCGGGCCGCCCGGTGCTGCGGATGGCGTGGAAGCCGTCGCGGGCATAAGCAGGGCCTTCACGCCCCCTCGAACTGCAACCGCGCCAGCCGGGCGTAGAGCCCGCCGGCGGCGACCAGCGAGACATGGGTGCCCTGCTCGACGATGCGGCCCTGATCCATCACCAGAATGCGGTCGCACGACAGCACGGTGGCGAGGCGATGCGCGATCACCAGCGTGGTGCGATGGCGCATCAGTTCCTCCAGCGCGGTCTGCACCAGCGTCTCGGACTCGGCGTCGAGCGACGAGGTGGCCTCGTCCAGCAGCAACAGCGGCGCGTCGCGCAGGATGGCGCGGGCGATCGCGATGCGCTGGCGCTGACCGCCGGACAGCGTCACGCCGCGCTCGCCGAGCGGGGTGTCGAAGCCGCCCGGCAGCCGCCGGATGAAATCGCTGGCGTGAGCGAGATCGGCGGCGCGCTCGACCTCGGCGTCGCTGGCGTCCAGCCGGCCGAAGCGGATGTTCTCGCGGGCGCTGGCCGCGAACACCACCGACTCCTGCGGCACCAGCGCGATGCGCTGCCGCACCGCCTGCGGCGACACCGCGCGGATCGACACCCCGTCATAGGAGATGTCGCCGGAGGCGGGATCGTAGAACCGCAGCAGCAGATGGAACAGCGTGCTCTTGCCGGCGCCAGACGGCCCGACGATAGCGACCTTCTCGCCCGCGCGCACCGCAAACGAAATGCCGTCGACGACATTGGCCTGCGGCCGCGTCGGATAGGCGAAGCGCACGTTGTCGAACGCGACGTCGCCGCGCACCGGCTCCGGCAGCAGCCGCGCCACCGCCGGCGCGGTGATCGCCGGCTTGACGTTGAGAATCTCGAACAGCCGCTCCGCCGCGCCCGACGCCGCCGACACCTCGCCCCATACTTCGCTGAGCTGTCCGAGCCCGGCGGCCGCGAACGCGGCATACAGCACGAACTGGCCGAGCCGGCCGGGGCTGATGTCGCCGACCAGCACGTCGTGCGAGCCGACCCACAGGATCATCACCACGCTGGCGAACACGATGAAGATGACGATGGCGGTGAGCATGGCGCGCGCCTGGGTCGAGCGCCGCACCGCCTCGTAGGCGGTTTCCACCTCGCCGCCGAACCGCGTCGCCGCCAGCCGCTCGTTGGTGAACGCCTGCACGATACGGATGGCGTTGATGAGTTCGGAGGCGTAGGCGGTGGCATCGGCCAGCGTATCCTGCGCGTTGCGCGACAGCCGCCGCACCCAGCGGCCGAACGCCACCAGCGGCAGCACGATCAGCGGGATCGCCGCCAGCACGAACCCCGACAGGCGCGGGCTGGTAACCACCATCATCGCCGCCGCGCCGACGAACAGCACGAAGTTGCGTAGCGCGATCGACACCGACGAGCCGACCGCGGATTTGATCTGGGTGGTGTCGGCCGTCAGTCGCGAGATCAGTTCGCCGCTGCGCGCCGAATCGAAGAAGCGCGGCGACAGCGAGGTGAGATGCGCGAACACGTCGCCGCGCAGGTCGGTGACGATGCGGTCGCCGAGCGTCGTCACCAGGTAGTAACGCAGCGCGCTGGCCCCCGCGAGCACCGCCACCACCGCGAGCATGATGCTGAAGTAGCTGTTGATCATCGCGATGCCTTCGGGGCTGAACCCGAAGTCGATCATCCGCCGCACCGCGACCGGAACGATCAGCGTGGTGAGCGCGGCGACGATCAGCGCGATCAGCGCGAGGGTGGCGCGGCCGCGATAGCGGGCGATGTAGGGCAAAAGCGCCAGCAGCGGCCGCAGCCCCTTGCGGCGGTCGTCGGCCGGCGCTTCCGCGTCGGCCTGGACGTGCGCCACGAAATCGGCCTCGGCCACCGTTTCCGCCGGCGTCGAGGTGAGCGGCAGCGCCACCGCCGTGGCCGGCCGTTGATCGTCACGCCGCAATACCGGACTCATGTCCCCTCGCAGTCACCGCCACTGTTTGACAGCTATTCCAAATAGGCCCGGCGGCGTCCGCTGGCAAATCCGCGCGGACGCTTGTCTCGCCATTCCGCCTGCGTTATAGAGCGCCGCAAATCCATTGCTTTGTTCAATCGCAATATCGGCGCCAGCGCGCCAGAGGATGTGTCATGAAAGCCGAAATTCACCCGGATTATCATAACATTACGATTGTTATGACGGACGGGACCGAATATCAGACGCGCTCGACCTGGGGCAAGGAAGGCGACAAGCTGAACCTCGACATCGACCCCAAGTCGCATCCCGCCTGGACCGGCGGCACCCAGCAACTCCTCGACCGTGGCGGCCGCGTGTCCCGGTTCCAGAAGAAGTTTTCGGGTTTCCTCAAGTAGGATCGCCCCCGGCCAACCTATCGCGGCCGGCTGCTCCGATCATGCAAAACCGCCCCGGTTCCCACCGGGGCGGTTTTGTGTTTCCAGCGTCGAGGAAAATCAGCCGGTCTGACGCTCGAAGGCCGCCCGCAGGCGGTTGAGCTGCGGCGTCAGCGGGTTGCCGATGACGGGCGGGGCCAGCGGCGAATGGATGGTGGCGTCGAGCCGGCGCACCTTGGCCTGCAACGCCACCGAGCGGGCGATCAGGTCCTGCAACTGCGCCGGCAGCTTCGCCAGCATGTCGGCGGCGCCGGGCTCGGCGGCGGTCAGCTTGACCTTGGTCTTCTCGCGGTTGGCCTGGACCAGCGTCATCTCGCCTTCCTTGACCGCGCGATGCAGCAAGAGCCACGAGGCAAGCTGCATCAGCCGGGTGGTCAACCGCATGCTTTCGGTCGCATAGGTCAGGCTGACCGGCCGTTCCAGCGCTTTCGCTTCGGTGCGGCCGGGGCCGTCGAGATAGGCCGCGGTTTCCTCGACGAGGTCCATGCCCTCGCGGAACAAGGTGCCGAAAGCCGCGGAATTGGCCAGCCGCTCACCGAACTGGACGAGGCTGGCCTCGCTTTGCGAACGCTCCGACATCGCTTTACGCCTCACGCTACTCATTACGCCTTCGCGCCGCCCGCTTCTTCGAATGGCTGGATCGTGCGTGACCCGCTGCTTAGCGCGTCGGCGCGATACGGTCTGCCATCTCACCAGCATCTCGCCGGATGATCCAAAGCCCGGTCGGCTTATGGTGAACAAATCATTACGCCTGCGGGGAGTCCAGCACCCGCGCCAGCAATCAGGAATTATGGTTTCCAAGCGCCCGGACGCAAAAAAAAGCCGCCGGAAACCGGCGGCTTGAAGTCGTTTTAACAGGGAGGCGTCAAACAGAGTGGACAGGAGCCACTCGGTGTCCAAACAAGGACGATCCAAGTCATAAACCAGAAGCCTTAATTGTTCGTAAATGAACGGTTTTGTTTAAGGTTCGTTTGCCATGTCGGCCATTGGCCGACGCCGCCGCGTGCGGCGGAACCGATGAGTTCCACGTCTGGGTCAGCGGCCTACGATTTGAAAAAAGCGGTGGCGGCGTCCTTTGAGGCGCGCTTTTTCGCCAGCGCCTCGCGCAGCCGCTCGATTTCCGCCGCCAGCAGCGCGATGCGCGCGTCCAGTTCCGCGACCGACAGCAGCGACAGGTCCTGCCCAATCTCGTGACCGGCCGCCGTGCGCGGCCGCTCGTCGTCCTCGCTGGCCATCCCTGACCTCCTCATTCGGGCGCGAACCGGTATCCCTGTTGCGCCAAACCGCTCTATAAAAGCGGAAAGCCCGATCATCGCCGATGAGGACAAACCATGGAAAAGCTGCCCGCGCAAATGACCGTCATCGCCATCAGCAAGCCGGGCGGCCCCGAGGTCCTGCTGCCGGAAACGCGCGCGGTGCCGCAACCCGGCCCCGGCGAACTTCTCGTCAAGGTCGCGGCCGCCGGCGTCAACCGGCCCGACGTCGCGCAGCGCTCCGACAGCTATCC
>JBASBO010000157.1:0-4685 GCA_049651165.1 Xanthobacteraceae bacterium
GGCGAATACCTTGCTGTCGTCTTCATTGGCGCGGCGCGGCCGCTCCGCAAAGCGCTCGCCGCGTCCCTCGCTGCGCGGATGCTCCTGCCAGTCACGCGACGGCCTGCGATCCTCGCGCGGACGGCGGAACGTCGGACGGTCGGCGCGATCCTCCCGGTCGTCCCTCGGGCGATCGAAGCGCGGATGCTCGCCCCGAGGCCGATCGAACTTCGGCTTGTCGAACGCGCGCGCTCCACGCTCCGAGCCCTCGTCGCGCGCACGCGAGAAACGCGGTCGCTCCTCACCGCCGCGCTGGTCGCGCGGCCGGTCGAAGCGCGGTTTGTCGAATGGACGTCCGCGCCCTTCGCCGCGTTCGGGATTTTCCCACGGCTTCTCGTTGCCGCGATCCCGCCCCTCGCCGAAATCCTTGCGCGGGCCATCCTTGCGGAATCCGCCCTCGCCGCGCGGCGTGTAGGGACGCTTCTCGCCGCCGCGATCGTCGCGCGGGCGAAAATCCTTGCGCGGCCCGCGATCCGGCCGATCCCCGCCACGCGCCGGGCGCTCGTCGCGGCTAAAGCGCGCCGGACGCGCATCGTCATGCGGACGACGCGGAGCATCATCTCGATCTCGCCGCGGCGCGCCGCCGTCGCGCTTGGCGGCGTAGGGCTTCTTGCCGAACGGCTTGTCTCCGAAAGATCTGCCGCCCTGAACCCTGTCTTCGGACTTGCCGGCGTAAGCACGCCGCTCGCCGTCCGGTTTACCGCCCGCCGCCCGCTTGGCGAATTTCTTCTCGGGCCCCCGCTTGACGCCGGAGCGGCCCTTGCTTGCCGGGCGACCCGTCGCGCCGGGACGGCCTTTGCCTGCCGCGGGCCGGTCGCGCCGGCCGCGCGGGGAGGCGTTGTCTTTATCGCGGTCGCGGGGCATGAATGATCTCGTCTCAAGGCGTCGATGCGCAGGTGGAGCGATCGCGGATGCGGCGGTTCGCCGCTTCGACGGACGGCCGCAACCGGCCTCCGCGTCGCTTAAGGGCGCTCTCTTAACAGAGATTGCGGCAAGACACGAGAAAAGACACGGGACAGGACCGAAAGCATGAGCGCGGCGAGTTTCATGGATCTGGCGCTGGAACAGGCCGAAACCGCCGGAAAAGCCGGCGAAGTGCCGGTCGGCTGCGTCGTCGTGCGCGACGGCGCGCTGATCGCCCGCGCCGCCAACCGCACGCTGACCGACCGCGACCCCACCGCCCACGCCGAGATGCTGGCGCTACGCGAGGCCGCCCGCGCCATCGGCAGCGAGCGGCTGACCGATTGCGACCTCTACGTCACGCTGGAGCCCTGCACGATGTGCGCGGCCGCGATCTCGTTCGCCCGCATCCGGCGGCTGTATTTCGGCGCGCTCGATCCGAAAGGCGGCGCGGTGGAATCCGGCGTGCGCTTCTTCGCCGCGCCGACCTGCCACCACGCGCCGGACATCTATCCGTCCGTCGGCGAAACCCGCGCTAGCGCGCTGCTGCGGGATTTCTTCAAGGCGCGGCGGTAGCAATACCGTCGTCCCCGCGCAGGCGGGGACCCATACGCCGTGTCGTCGATTGCGAAAAAGATGATTTGTCGTTGCGACTTCGATCCACAACGAAGCGCAGGGGTTATGGGTCCCCGCCTGCGCGGGGACGACTCGTTGATAGGCGTGAGTTATTTCGCGAAAAACTCCAGCAGCGCTTTCGCGGTGGCGTCGGGATTTTCCTCCGGCAGGAAGTGGCCGCTGGCGATGCCGCCGCCGCTGGCGTTCGTCGCCCAGCCTGTCCAGGTGTCGAGCGGGGTGGTGGCGCTGGCGGCGACGCCGGCGTTGCCCCACAGCGCCAGCAGCGGCACGGTGATCTTGTTGCCAGCCTCGCGGTCCGCCTTGTCCTGCTCGAAGTCGGCATAGGCGCCGGCGCGATAATCCTCGCACATCGCATGGATGCGCGAGGGATCGCGTCCCGCCGCGAGATAGTGCGCCAATGCACGCGGGTCGAACGCATCGAGCGTATGGGTCGCGGTCCAGCTCGCCAGCGTATGGCGGAAATAGCCGTCGGTGTCGCCGAGGATCAGCTTTTCCGGCAACGGCTGCGGCTGCGCCAGAAACGCCCAGTGGTAGATCCTCAACGCGAAGCCGCGGTCCATCCGCGCCCAGTATTCATAGGTCGGCAGGATATCCAGCACCGCCAGTCGCGACAGCCGCCCCGGATGATCGAAGGCGAGCCGATAGGCGACGCGCGCGCCGCGGTCGTGCCCGGCCAGCGCGAAATGCACATGGCCGAGCCGTTCCATCGCCTCGACCAGAACCTTGGCCATCGCGCGCTTGGTGTAGGGCGTGTGGCCGGCGTCGCTCTCGGGCATGTCGGACCAGCCGTAGCCCGGCAAATCCGCAATGACGACGGTGAAGCGCTCGGCCAGTTGCGGCGCCACCCTGTGCCACATCACATGGGTCTGCGGAAAACCGTGCAACAGCAGCAGCGGCGGCCCCTTGCCGCCGACGCGGGCGAAGATGCGCCCGCCGCTGGTCGAGATCCATTCGGATCGATAACCGGGAAACAGGTCGGCGAGATCGGGCATGGATTGTCCTTCTGCGTCATTGCCGGACTTAATCCGACAATCGATCATCTTCAAAAGATGGATACGCGGGGTCAAGCCCGCGTATGACGACACGCGAACAAGGCTATCGTTCCCGCTCCACCGCGCGCCAGCCGATGTCGCGGCGGCAAAAGCCCTCCGGCCAGCGAATGCGATCCACGGCGGCATAAGCGCGCGCCTGCGCTTCCTTCACCGTCTGGCCCGAGGCGCAGATGTTCAGCACCCGCCCGCCGTTGGCGACGATATGGCCATCGACGCGCCGGGTGCCGGCGTGGAAAATCTCGACGCCCTCGACCTGCGCGGCCTCATCGAGCCCTTCGATCCGCGAGCCCTTGCCGTAGTCGCCCGGATAACCCCTGGTCGCCATGATGACGGTGAGCGCGGGCTCGGGATACCAGCGCAGATCGAAATGCTTCAACTCGCCATCGACCGAGGCGAGCAGCGCCGGCACGATGTCGGACATCATGCGGATCATCAGCACCTGACATTCCGGATCGCCGAAGCGGGCGTTGTATTCGACCAGCTTCGGCCCGTCCTTGCCGATCATCACGCCGGCATAGAGCACCCCCTTGTAGGGCGTCCCCATCGCCTTGAGCGCGCGCAGCGTCGGCAACACCATCTCATCCATCACGCGCCGGTTCACGGCGTCGGTCATCACCGGGGCGGGCGAATAGGCCCCCATGCCGCCGGTGTTCGGCCCCAGGTCGCCGTCGAAGGCGCGCTTGTGATCCTGGGCGGTCGCGAGCGGCAGCGCGGTGTCGCCGTCGCACAGCGCGAAGTACGAGGCTTCCTCGCCCTCCAGAAACTCCTCGATCACCACTTCCGCGCCGGCCTCGCCGAAGCCACCGCCGAACATCATGTCGATGGCGGCGAGCGCCTCATCCGGCGTCGTCGCGACCACGACGCCCTTGCCCGCCGCGAGCCCATCGGCCTTCACCACGATCGGCGCGCCCTGCTGGCGCACATAAGCCTTGGCGGCCCCGGCGTCGGTGAAATGCGCATAGGCGGCGGTCGGGATGTTGTTGTCGCGGCAAAGCGCCTTGGTGAAGCTTTTCGAGCTTTCCAGCCGCCCCGCGGCTTGCGTCGGCCCGAACGTCTTGAAGCCGGCGCCCGTGAGATCGTCGACGATGCCGGCGGCGATCAGCGCGTCGGGGCCGACCACCACCAGATCGATCTTGTTGGCACGGCAAAAATCGATCACCGCCGCGTGGTCACTGACATCGAGGCCGACGCATTCCGCGTCCCGCGCGATGCCGGCATTGCCCGGCGCGCACCACAGTTTCGTCAGCAACGGCGAGGCCGCGATCTTCCAGCACAGCGCATGTTCGCGGCCGCCGGAACCGAGCACGAGGATGTTCATGAGTATCTCCTGAGCCGTCCGGTTAAACGTTCAGGGGCGGCAAGACAAGCCGGATGGCGGTCGCGATCACGGGTCGGCATCGATGATCTGGCGCAGCAGGACGACGTGCCGCGCGAAGGCGGCGCGCCCGGCCGCCGTGGCGATCACCAGCGTTTGCGGGCGCCTGGCGACAAAGCGTTTCTCGACCAGAACGTAACCGGCTTTCGACAGCGTTTCGATATGAGCGCCGAGATTGCCGTCGGTCGCGCCGGTGAGCTTCTTCAGGCGCGGGAAATCCATGCCCTGCCTCAGTGGCAGGGCATTGAGCGCCGCCATGATGCGCAACCGCAGCGGCTGGTGGATGATCGCGTCGAAATCCGTCATCGTCAGCCCCGGCGCATCCACAGGCCGCCGAGAACGAGGCCGCCGCCGTTGACGAACGCCATCCACAGATTGAACCAGTCGCCGCTGAGCGCGTAGCCGATCAGCGTCAGCACTGTCACCGCCGCGCCGATCACGATGAAGCCCGGTCCGAACCACAGGCCCGCGATCATGTAGGGCAGCATGAAATACGTGGTCCAGAACGCCCCGAGCTGGCGCGGCGTGAACACCCCGAGACCGAGGCTGAAGATACATCCGAAGCCGATGAAGACGGCGAAGGCCGCCGTCATCCGGGCGTCGAAGGTCCGCACGCCCTCGCGCCGTGCGCTCGCCGCGCCGACGACCACCGAGCCGGCGAACGCCACGACGAACACCACGGG
>JBASBO010000158.1:0-3011 GCA_049651165.1 Xanthobacteraceae bacterium
GCCATGGCCGGCGACGGCGTCAACGACGCGCCCGCGCTCGCCGCCGCCGACGTCGGCATCGCCATGGGCACCGGCACCGACGTCGCCATGGAGAGCGCCGGCGTGACGCTGCTCAAGGGCGACCTCACCGGCATCGTTCAGGCACGCCACCTGTCGAAGGCGGTGATGAGCAACATCCGCCAGAACCTGTTGTTCGCTTTCCTCTACAACGCCGCCGGGGTGCCGATCGCCGCCGGCGTGCTCTACCCGACGTTCGGCCTCTTGCTGTCGCCGATCGTCGCCGCGAGCGCGATGGCGCTGTCGTCGGTCAGCGTGATCGGCAACGCGCTGCGGCTGCGTTCGGTGAAGCTCTGACGCGGCGCGCCCGTGGCTTTTGCTTTTGACGACATCACCCATCGTCATGCGCGGACTTGATCCGCGCATCCATCGTCTTCGAAAAATGATGGATGGCCGGGTCGAGCCAGGCAATGACACCTCGCGGAGAGGAATCATCGTTGCCGGTCACGCTCGGCGGGAGTAGCATTCAAGACCGATGGTCACGAAAATCCTGCCCGCCAATCTCGCTCTGAAGCGCGTCTATGATCCGCCGGACCTCGCCGACGGCGTCCGCGTGCTGGTCGACCGGCTGTGGCCGCGCGGCCTGACGAAAAAATCCGCCGCCATCGATCAGTGGGCCAAGGAGGCCGCGCCCAGCACCGAACTGCGCAAATGGTACGGGCACGATCCGGAGCGCTGGGACGAGTTCCGCCGCCGCTACACCGCCGAACTGAAGCACAAGACCGGTGAGCTTGACGAGTTGCGCAAGCTCGCCCAGGCCGGTCCCGTCACCCTCGTCTATGGCACCCGTGACAGCGCCCACAGCAACGCCATGGTGCTGCGCGAGGTCCTGCTCGGGCTTCATGCCAAGGCGGCGCGAGCGCGATAGAGCGCGCCCGCCCCCCGCCTCACATCGGCGCAACCTCACTTCGGCGCAACCTCACTTCGGCGCGATCGCGATCCGGCCCTTCATGTTGGGGTGAAAGCGGCAGTAGTATTCGACGTCGCCGGCCTTCTTCAGCACCAGCGAGACGGTCTTTTTCGGCGGGATCATCACGTCCCAGCCGCCCTTGACGGTCGCGGTATGGGCCAGCCCGTCACGGTTGACCCACTCGATGGTGTCGCCGACCTTGGCGCTGATATCGGCCGGCGCGAACACCAGCTTGTCGATGGTGACGCGAATGGTGTCGGCCCGCGCCGGCACCGCCGCGAGCGCGCCCGCCGCCACGGCGAGCGCCGCAAGGAACGTCAACCGCATCGGATGCGCTCCTACTTCAGCTCGGCCGCGACATGCTCGGCGTGTTCGAGGTGACCCTGAAAGATCTTCACGCCGGTCTGGAGCAGGTCCTTCAACTCGGCGTTGGACGAGGCCGGAATCAGCGTCGTCTCCAGCGCGCCGATCACCGTCTTGTGGAACGCGACCTCGTTGGCGGCGTAAGCCTTGTCGTAGGCCGCGCCCTTCAGCTTCGCCAGCCTGGCCTGTTCGGCGGCGGCCTGCTTCACCAGCGCGCGGCTGGTGTCGTTGTCTTCCGGCGTCACCTTGAGCTTCTTGACCAGCGCCAGCGCCTGCTTGTTAACGGCCTCGTGGTCGCGCTCCATGTCCTTTGCGAAGCTGACGACGGCCTTGTTCTTTGATCTCTTGATCGCCTGTTTCGCCGCCGTCACGTCGATGACGCCGGCGGTATAGGCGATGTGCGCAATCTGCGGATCGGTCGGCTTCGCTCCTTGCGCGAAAGCCGGGCTGGCGAGCAGACAAACGGCGGCGACCGCCGCACCCCAACGAATGAACATGCTGAATCTCCTGTTGCCGGCATCACGGCGACGCCGGCCCTGTGTGACGCTGTGAATGCCGATTGGATGCGGCACGCGCCGGGAGGTTCCTGAAAAAAGCGCGGATCACGCGGCGGCGTGTACCGCACGCTCCATTGCAAGCTCGGCCTCAAGGCTCGCGATGTCGCGATAAATCGAGGCCACCGCCAGCACGCGGCCGCGATGCTTGTAGCGCAGCAGGCAATCCTTGTCGGTAATGCTGCCGTCGATCGCGATCTCGTCCCATTGCTCGGCGTGACCGACATAATTGATCGGCACGTCGTAGTGCTGGCTCCAGAAGAACGGCACGGCATCGAACGACGTGCGCTCGCCCATCATGTTCAGCGCGGCGACCTGTCCCTGCCGCTCGGCAACCACCCAGTGCTCGACGCGGATGTTCGCGCCGCTGTGGACGTCAGGCCAGCGCGCGATATCGCCGGCCGCGTAGATATCCGGCACGCTGGTTTGCAGGCAGGCATCGACGACGACGCCGCGATCCAGCGCGAGCCCGGCGCGCTCCGCCAGCGCCAGGCGCGGGCGCACGCCGACCCCGGCCACCACCAGATCGGCGTCGAGCGAGCCGCCGCTCTTGAACGTCACGCGTTTCCCGTCGAGCCGTTCGACGGTGTCTTCGAGGTGAAACACCACGCCGTGCGCCTCGTGCAGCGCGCGGACGAAGTCGCCCATCGCCGGACCCAGCACCCGCTCCATCGGCCGTTTCTCCGGGGCCACGACGTGAACCTCGATGCCGCGCGTGCGGAGCGACGCAGCCACTTCGAGCCCGATGAAACTCGCGCCGATCACCAGCGCGCGCGTCGCGCCATCGGCGGCGGCGATGATGGCGCGGCAATCGTCGAGCGAGCGCAAGGTGTGAACCTGCGCGGGCGACGCACCCGGAATCGGCAGCCGCACCGGCTCCGCGCCGGTCGCCAGCAGCAATCGGTCGTAAGCCACGTCCACGCCGTCCGACAACGTCACCCGATGTCCCGCCGGATCGATGCCGGCGACCTCGACCCCGCAGCGCAACTCGATATCGGCGTCGCGATAGTAATCGTCGGGGCGCAGCGGCAGCCAGTCCTCCGGCGCGCTGCCGGCGAGATAGTCCTTCGACAGGTTGGGGCGATCGACCGGCGGCGCGCGGTCCTGACTCAGCATCACGATGCGCC
>JBASBO010000159.1:0-3155 GCA_049651165.1 Xanthobacteraceae bacterium
TCGCCCATTGTGCATCGCTCAACTCATATCGCTTCGCCGCCATGATCTGCTCCGTAACGAATCACGCAGCTCTATGAATCAGCGATCAAACCGATTGGGAATCCTGAATGTCGATCGGTTCTAGAGCGTTTTTTCAAGCGAAGTGGAATCCGGTTCGCGTGAAGAAAACGCGTCAAAACAAAAACCCAGAGGCTTCACCGTTTCCATGAAACGGTGAAGCCTCTAGGATCGGCCGGCGACGGCCGGCTCACATGAAGAAACGCCGCGCTATCATTTCATCGGAAGCGGGGCTTTGGTCTACGCCGCAGTCCAGCCGCCGTCGATGGAGAGATTCGCGCCGGTGATCTGGCTGGCGTCGTCGCCGCACAGATAGACCGCGAGCGCCGCCACCTGCTCCACCGTGACGAACTGCTTGGTCGGCTGCGCCTGCAACAGCACGTCGTTGATGACCTGCTCCTTGGTCATGTTGCGCGCCTTCATGGTGTCGGGAATCTGCTTCTCCACCAGCGGCGTCCAGACATAGCCGGGGCTGATGCAGTTGCAGGTGATCTTGAAGGTCGCAAGCTCCAGCGCCACCGTCTTGGTCAGCCCGGCGATGCCGTGCTTGGCCGACACGTAAGCCGACTTGAACGGCGAGGCCACCAGCGAATGCGCCGACGCGGTGTTGATGATGCGGCCCCAGCCGCGCTTCTTCATGCCGGGCACCGCGGCGCGGATGCCGTGAAACGCCGACGACAGATTGATGGCGATGATCGCGTCCCACTTCTCGATCGGAAACTCCTCGACCGGCGAGACGAACTGGATGCCGGCATTGTTCACCAGCACATCGACCGAACCGAAGGTGGTCTCGCCGAGCGCGACCATATCGGCGATCTCCGCCGGCTTGGTCATGTCGGCGGGCGAATGCACCGCCTTGACCTTGAAGTCGGCTTCGATGCCGGCGCGCTCCTTCTCGATATCCTCCGGCTTGCCCATGCCGTTCAGCACGATGTTGGCGCCGGCCTTCGCCATCGCCCGCGCGTAGGCGAGCCCGATGCCGCTGGTCGAGCCGGTGATGACCGCCGTCCTGCCTGTCAAAATACCCATGTCATGTGCTCCTGTCTGATTCCTCGATTCCGTGGGGCCGCTGCGCGGCGACGCGGTCGTCCTCGGCGGTGAGATCGTAGGCGACCATGGTCTGGTCGTGCGGCTGCTCCAGCCAATCCTTGTGGCGCATCGATTGATCGACGTCCTGCTCGCCGGACGCCCAGTGATCCAGCATGTTGAGACGCGAGAAATCGTAATCCTTCGAGGTGCCGTGATAGGTTTTCTGACGATAGATCAGATGCACCACCGTGACGGTGTTCTCCTTGGCGGCCCGCCTGAGATATCTCACGGCGGGATCGTCCTTGAGGTCGTCCGGCAGCTTCGCGATCAGGTCGCGCAGCGCCTTGCGGGCGTTGTGAATCTTCTTGTTCTGATCGGTGTTGAGCCGGGTGCGGCTGGAGAAGCGGATGTCCTTCTCGCGCTCGGCCGCCTCCAGCATCGTGGTCGGCAGCTTGCCGCGCGCGCTGAACAGGTCGGCCTGGAAGATCAGCAGATCCTCGGCGGTTTCCTCCGCGAGCACGTAATCGAGCGGCGTGTTCGAGGCGATGCCGCCGTCCCAGTAATAGTCGCCGTCGATCTCGATCGCGGGAAAGCCCGGCGGCAGCGCCCCCGACGCCATGACGTGCTCGGGGCGAATTTTCTGCCGCTTGTTGTCGAAATAGGCGAAGTTGCCGGTCTTGACGTTGACCGCGCCGACGCTGAGCCGCGTCGCCCCGTTATTGATGCGGTCGAAATCCACCAGCCGCTCCAGCGTCACCCGCAGCGGCGTGGTGTCGTAGAAGCTCAGCGTGCCGGGCGAGGCGCCGGGCCAGAACTGCCGCGGCGGCAGACGCGGCACGAAGAACCCCGGCACGCCGAAGGCGGCGATGGCCGCCGCACTCGCCTCGCTGAACAGCGAGCGCGCCAGATCGTTGGGCAACGACGGCTGCCACGGCACCGGCGCCGACACCAGGTTCCAGAACTCCATCAGCCGCTCGACCCGCTTCTCGCGCGGATTGCCGGCGATGATCGCGGCGTTGATCGCGCCGATGGAAATGCCGGCGACCCATTGCGGCTCGAAGCCGTGGTGGCACAGCGCCTGATAGGCCCCGGCCTGATACGACCCGAGCGCGCCGCCGCCTTGCAGAACCAGAACGCGCCGCGCCTGCGTCGGGTCCGCGGATTTCGAAACGTGAGACATCGGCATGATTCTGGGGGCGGATCTGCGTGAGCGGGAATGGCGAGGGTCGGGCGGCACCGTGGCGTCTGCCGCGCGGGCCGTCAATTGGCGAAATTGCGCAAGGCGATCACGCTGTTGTGGTCCGATTTGCCGCCCGGCGCGGCGTTAATGCCGGACTCATCGCGCGACGGCGGCTTTCTCGTCGGTCGAAGCCAGGATCAGCGCCCAGAACACCTTGTATTTGGTGCCCGGCGCGTAGGTCGCGGCGATGCCGAGCCGGGTCACGCCCTTGTGCAGCATGTTGGCGCGATGCGGCGGCGAATCGCGCCAGCCGGAAAACGCTTCCGCCAGCGTGTGATAGCCCGCCGAGATGTTCTCCACCGCCACCGTCGCCGGATAGCCGGACGCGTTGAGGCGCTTGCCCAGCGTGCCGGCGACGTCGTGATCGAGCTTGTTGCGTTTCGCCATGCTCATCGCCTGAGCCTCGGCCGCCTTCATCAGTTCGGGATCGACGGTGACCGCTCCGAGGCCGTTATTCCTGCGATAGCCGGAAATCATCGAGGCGGCGGTCGCGGCATCGACCTTGGCTCCGCCGTGCGCCATGCTGAGATAAAATGCGGGCTGTTCGGGAGCCTGCTCGCCCACGGTGCCGCAGCCGCCCAGCACCAGAAGGCCGCTCAACACCGTCACGACGCGCTTCATGCCCGATTCCCCTCACCTGCCATGCAACCGTTGTTGCATATCAACCGTGGCTGAAAGGTGAACGGTGTCCGCTTTTTGAGCACGGATTTGCAGTTCGAAAAGCGTCGTCCCTGCGCAGGCAGGGACCCATACGCCGCAGCGGTTCGGCTCCATCCATGGAGCGAGTTTATTCGACAACAACCGAAGCCGGTGATTATGGGTCCCTGCC
>JBASBO010000160.1:0-17134 GCA_049651165.1 Xanthobacteraceae bacterium
GCTGCAAACCCCGCGCCGTCAGGCCGAGCGGCTGCGCGCGCTGCTGCCGGAGCGATCGCGCGCATGAGCCCGTGGGCCGATCCGCGCTGGAGCGACGCGCTGGCGCATCTGCCGGATTATCTCGGCCAGCATGTGCGCGTCAGTCTCGCGGCGCTGGCGCTCGGCCTCGCCATAAGCCTGCCGTTGGCGGTGTGGGCGCGGCATCATCCACGCCTGCGCGCCGCCCTCATCGGCTTCGCCGCCATCGTGCAGACGGTGCCGGGGCTGGCGCTGCTGGCGCTGTTCTATCCGCTGCTGCTGGCGCTCGCCGCGCTGTCGGCGCGGTGGCTGGGCTTCAGCTTCTCGGCGTTCGGCTTCCTGCCGGCGATGCTGGCGCTGGCGCTTTATTCGATGCTGCCGGTGCTGCGCAATGCCGTTACCGGCCTGCAAGGCATCGAGCCGGCGCTGCTCGAATCGGCGCAAGCGGTCGGCATGACGCCACGGCAATCGCTGTGGATGGTCGAACTGCCGCTGGCGCTGCCGGTCATCATGGCCGGCATCCGCACCGCCGCGGTGTGGGTGATCGGCACCGCAACGCTATCGACGCCGATCGGCCAGACCAGCCTCGGCAATTATATCTTCGCGGGATTGCAAACCCAGAACTGGGTGTTCGTGCTGTTCGGCTGCGCGGCGGCGGCGGCGCTGGCGCTGATCGTCGACCAGATGCTGGCGCTGATCGAAACCGGACTCCAGCGCCGCAGCCGCACGCGCGTCGCGGCCGGCGTCCTCGGCGCGCTGGTACTGATCGCCGCGGCAGCTACGCCTTCGCTGTCGCGGGGGCAACAGGGCTACGTCATCGGCGCGAAAACCTTCACCGAGCAATATATCCTCGCCGCGCTGCTCAGCGAACGACTCGACGCGGCGGGGCTACCGGCGCGGCCGCGCGAGGGGCTCGGCTCCAGCGTCATCTACAATGCGCTACTGAGCGGCGACATCGACGCCTATGTCGATTACTCCGGCACGCTGTGGGCCAACCAGTTACGCCGCACTGACATCAAGCCGCGCGCCGAACTGCTGGTTGAACTTGAAAACGCATTAGCACAACAGCACGTCACGCTGCTCGGCCGGCTCGGCTTCGAGAACGCCTACGCGCTGGTGATGCCGCGCAAACGCGCCGAGTCGCTGGGTATCCGTTCGATCGCCGATCTCGCCAGCCATGCCGGCACGATGGCGATCGCCGGCGATTACGAGTTCTTCTCGCGCCCGGAATGGACCGGCATCCGCGACGCCTACGGCCTCGCCTTCCGCGAACAGCGCCAGATGCAACCGGACTTCATGTACGCCGCCGTCGCTAGCGGCGAGGTGGACGTCATCGCCGGCTACACCAGCGATGGCCTGATCGCGAAATACGACCTCGTGGTGCTGGACGACCCCAGGGGCGCGATTCCGCCTTACGACGCCGTGGTGCTGCTGTCACCGAAGCGCGAGAACGATCCGGCGCTGCGGGCGGCGCTACAACCGCTGCTCGGTCGCATCGACATCTCGACGATACGCGAGGCCAACCTGCGCGCCAGCGACGGCCAGTCGGCCGCCGAGGTGGCAAGGTGGCTATGGGATCGCATCGCCGCGCGGCGCAAATGACAAAGGCCCGCGCCGGGCGCGGGCCTTTGCCGGAGACACCTCAAACTGGCTGCTCCCCGTCCCTACCCTCACCTGCAAGCCGGCGAGGGAAGAAGGATGGAGGAAACCTTAGTTCTTGGTCTTGTCCACGAGCGCGCCCTTCTTGATCCACGGCATCATGTCGCGCAGCTTGGCGCCGACCTGCTCGATCGGGTGCTCGGCGAGGCGCGCGCGGGTCGCCTTGAACGAGGTCTGGTTGACCTTATTCTCCAGCATCCAGTCGCGGGTGAACTTGCCGCCCTGGATGTCCGCGAGCACGCGCTTCATCTCGGCCTTGGTCTCGGCGGTGATGATGCGCGGACCGGTGACGTACTCGCCGTATTCCGCGGTGTTGGAGATCGAGTAGTTCATGTTGGCGATGCCGCCTTCGTAGATCAGGTCGACGATCAGCTTCACTTCGTGCAGGCATTCGAAGTAGGCCATCTCCGGGGCGTAGCCGGCTTCGACCAGCGTCTCGTAGCCACCCTTGATGAGTTCGACCAGACCGCCGCACAGCACCACCTGCTCGCCGAACAGGTCGGTCTCGCACTCCTCCCTGAACGAGGTCTCGATGACGCCGGCGCGGCCGCCGCCGATCGCCGAGGCGTAGGACAGGCCGAGGTCGTGGGCGTTGCCCGACGCATCCTTGTGGATCGCGATCAGGCACGGCACGCCGCCGCCGCGCTGATATTCCGAGCGCACGGTGTGGCCGGGGCCTTTCGGCGCCACCATCAGCACGTCGAGGTCAGCGCGCGGCTCGATCAGGTTGAAGTGGACGTTAAGGCCGTGGGCGAACAACAGCGCCGCGCCTTTCTTCATGTTGTCGTGCAGATGATCGCGATAGATGTCGCCCTGCAATTCGTCCGGGGTCAACATCATCATGACGTCGGCCCACTTGGCGGCCTCGGCCACTTCCATCACCTTGAAGCCGGCGGCTTCCGCCTTCTTGGCCGAGCTGGAGCCCTTGCGCAGCGCGATCGCAACCTCCTTGACCCCGGAATCCTTCAGGTTCAGCGCGTGGGCATGGCCCTGGCTGCCGTACCCGATGATGCAGACCTTCTTGCCCTTGATCAGGTTTAGGTCGGCGTCGCGATCGTAGTAAACACGCATAATCCCTAGTCCTTTTTCGTTGGCCCGGTTGGCCTGGTGAGATAATTACGGATGGCGTCAGACCCCGCGGCGGCAGCGGCCCGATGGAACGGATGTGGCAGAATTCCGCCGTTGTCTAAAACATTTTGCCGTAAAGGGGAAATCGGTTTTGCGCATGAGCGGCCTGCCCGTCAGCCGTCCGCTAGCACGGGATAAAGCGAGGCCAGAAGCAGCGCCGCCATCACCCAGTTGACGACGCGGACCGCATTCGGAGATTTCACCAGCGGTTGCAGCCATCTGCCGAACAGCGCCCAGGTCATCGACGAGAAGAATCCGAACAGCAGGAACAGCCCGGCCTGCGTCAGAATGTTCCAGGGATAGGCAGCCATCGCCGCGTAGGCGGTGATGGTGCCGATGGTCATCACCCAGCCCTTGACGTTGACCCATTGAAACGCCGCCGCCCCCAGAAAGGTCATGGGGTTGCGACGCGGAGCCTCGCCGGCATCGGGCGCCCCCGACAGGCCGATGGCCAGGGCGAGATAGACCAGATAGGCCGCGCCGGCGTATTTCAGGACCGTCCGCACCAGCGGGTAGGCCATGAGGATCGCGCCGAAGCCAAAACCCGTCGCGGCGACCATCACCGCGAACCCGATGGTGACTCCGGCGACGTGCGGCAGCGTCCGGCGCAAGCCGAAAGCGAGGCCGGACGACAGCAGCATCACGTTGTTCGGCCCCGGCGTGAACAGCGTCACGACGGCAAACGTCACGAAGGCGAACAGCAACTGCTGGGACATCGTATCCATCGCTCATCTCACGTCACCGCGGCCGGGACCGGCGTCCGCCGTCGCGACAGTAGCATGACGGCGATCCCGAACATCACCGTCAGCATTCCGGCGAGTCGCAGGAATCCGAACTTCTCGTGGAATACGACCGCGGAGGACGCGGCGCCGACAAACGGCACCAGCAGGGCGAACGGCGTCACCTGCGCGGCGGGGTAGGCCCGCAACAGCCGACCCCACAGCCAGTAAGCGAAACTGGTAGTGAAGATGCCGATGGCTAGCATGCTCAGCACGCCGGTGAGCGACATATGCGTAAGATCGTGCCAGCTTGCCTGCGGCCCATCGACGATCAGCGCCAACGCAAACAGCGGCAGCGGCGGAATCAGGTAAAGCCACGCGAAAAGGTCAAACATCGGAACGTCGTCGGCGAGGCGCAGCAGCAGATTACCGACCGCGAAGCTCACCGGCGAAATCATCAGCACCGCAAACGCGCCGACCGAGAAGTCGAAGCCGACGGTGCCGCAGATCATCAACAGCCCGAGAGTGGCAATTCCAATGCCCATCATCTGAATGGACGTCGGCTTTTCGCGAAACGCGATGGCGGCAAAGGCGATGGTGAACAGCGCCTGGCTTTGCACGATGACGCTGGTCAGGCCGACCGGCACCCCCTCCGCGATCCCATAGGCCTGCGCCAGAAACTGGAACAGGAACAGGGTCAGGCTGATGGCGATCAGTATCGGCCACGACACCTTCGGCTTGCGAATGAACAGGCACGGCACGGCGGCGATGGCGAAGCGTAGCGTCGTCATCATCGATGGCGAGAGTTCATCCAGCGCCAGCCGGCTGGCGATGAACCCAAGGCCCCAGATGACGGCCACAACAACAGCGAGAAAGATATCAACCGGCTTCATCGCGGCGGCCGTGTGGCTTACATACCTTCAGGGCCGCGGCCGATCGCGGCGACGCCGGTGCGTGACACCTCGACCAGCCCGATCGGCCGCATCAGGTTGACGAACTGGTCGATCTTGGAGGTCGCGCCGGTGATCTCGAACACGAAGCTCTCGTTGGTGGCGTCGACCACGCGGGCGCGAAACACCTCGGCGAGCCGCATCGCCTCGATGCGCTGGTCGCCCGAGCCCTTGACCTTGACCATCGCCAGTTCGCGCTCGATGGATTTTCCGGTCAGCGTCATGTCCACCACCTGATAGACCGGGATCATGCGATCGAGCTGGTGTTTGATCTGGGTGATGACCATCGGCGTGCCGGTGGTGACGATGGTGATGCGCGAGACGTGCTTCTGGTTCTCGGTCTCCGAGACGGTCAGGCTCTCGATATTGTAGCCGCGGCCGGAGAACAGGCCGATCACCCGCGCCAGCACGCCCGGCTCGTTGGCGACCAGCACCGACAGCGTATGCGTCTCATTGGGATCGTGGCGCTCTTCCATGAAATAGGCGGAGGCAGGCTGGGTCATCGTCGTATCTCGACCTCTCAAAATTATCGGGAGCGTCATTGCCGAGCTTGACCCGGCAATCCATCATTTCTGAAGGGTGATAGATGCGCGGATCAAGTCCGCGCATGACCGCTTTGTTATGTTGCTCTCTGAACTCACACCAGCGCCTTGCCACCGGCGAAGGCTTTGGCGGTGGCGTCGTCGTTGGCCTCGGCCGGCAACAGCATCTCGTTGTGCGCCTTGCCCGAGGGGATCATCGGGAAGCAATTCTCCAGCGCCGCGACGCGGCAGTCGAACAGCACCGGCTTCTTCACCTTGATCATCTCATGCAGCGCGCCGTCGAGATCGCCCGGCTTGATCACCTGCATCCCGACGCAGCCGTAAGCCTCCGCCAGCTTGACGAAGTCGGGCATCGCCTCGGTGTAGGAGTGCGACAGCCGGTTGCCGTGCAGAAGCTGCTGCCACTGGCGCACCATCCCCATGTACTGGTTGTTGAGGATGAAGATCTTGATCGGCAGTTCGTGCTGCACGGCGCACGACATCTCCTGCATCGTCATCTGCACCGAGGCGTCGCCGGCGATATCGACGACGAGAGCGTCGCGGTGCGCGACCTGGACACCGAGCGCCGCCGGCAGGCCGTAGCCCATGGTGCCGAGCCCGCCCGAAGTCATCCAGCGGTGCGGCTCCTCGAAGCCGAAGAACTGCGCGGCCCACATCTGATGCTGGCCGACTTCCGTCGTGATGTAGGTATCATGCCCGCGCGACGCCTCGAACAGGCGCTGGATCGCGAACTGCGGCAGGATGATATCGTTGTTCTTCCGGTAGGCCAGCGAGTTGCGCGCACGCCAGCGCCCGATTTCGAACCACCACGGGTCGATCTTCGGCGTCTTGCCCTCCGCCTTGAAGGCTTTCAGCAGATCGGCCATCACCTGGCCCGCATCGCCGATGATCGGCACATCGACGCGGATGTTCTTGTTGATCGACGACGGATCGATATCGATATGGATTTTCTTCGAACCGGGCGAGAACGCATCGGTACGGCCGGTGATGCGGTCGTCGAAGCGGGCGCCGATGCACAGCATGACGTCGCAATCGTGCATCGCCATGTTGGCCTCGTAGGTGCCGTGCATCCCCAACATGCCGAGCCAGTTCTTGCCCGAGGCCGGATAGGCCCCGAGCCCCATCAGCGTCGAGGTAATCGGAAAGCCGGTGGCCTCGACCAGCGCGCGCAGCGTCTTGGACGCGTCGCGGCCGGCGTTGATGACACCGCCGCCGGTGTAGATCACCGGCCGCTTGGCTTGCGTCAACAGCGCCACCGCCTTGCGGATCTGGCCGGGATCGCCCTTGGTCTGCGGCTTGTAGGAGACGTGGACGTCGGATTTGCGCGGCGGCGTATAGGTGCCGGTGGCGAACTGCACGTCCTTCGGCACATCGACCACCACCGGGCCGGGACGGCCGGTGGTCGCGACGTAGAACGCCTCGTGCAGCACCCTCGGCAGATCCTTGATGTCGCGCACCAGCCAGTTGTGCTTGGTGCAGGGCCGGGTGATGCCGACGGTGTCGCATTCCTGGAAAGCGTCGTTGCCGATCAGATGGGTCGGCACCTGCCCGGTGATGCACACCAGCGGGATCGAATCCATCAGCGCGTCGGCGAGCGGCGTCACCATGTTGGTTGCGCCGGGGCCGGAGGTCACCAGCACCACGCCGGGCTTGCCGGTGGAGCGCGCATAGCCCTCCGCGGCATGGCCGGCACCCTGCTCGTGGCGGACCAGAATGTGCTCGACGTCGCTCTGCTGGAAAATCTCGTCGTAGATCGGAAGCACCGCGCCACCCGGATAACCGAAGATGTGCTTGACGCCGTGATCGACCAGCGCGCGGACGATCATCGCCGCGCCGGTCATCTGGTTGGCATCGTGGCTTTTGCTGTCGCTCATAAGTCTCTCCGGATGCGCCGGCTGGCGCGGCTTGAAGTCGGAAGTCCAGTTTCGAGAAGTCCAAAATAAAAAAGGGCCCAAGAGGCCCTGCACACACCGCCCGAATTCGGGGTGACGTCAGCCACCCCCGGCGGTGTGCCAGGGTACGACGACGATAATCAGAAGGTCGGTAATTTTATTGCGCATGGATCACTTTTACTTCCCGAAGGTTGCGCGCGTTATAGAGCCCAATCGTGGCCCGGTCAACATGAACAGGCGAAGAATATCGCGTTCCGGCGCGTCCGCCTATCCGGAAAGGATGCGGGTGAGCCATGCGGCGGCGTGCTCCGGGGCCACCCATTCGAATTCCGGAAGTTGATGGCGGAACCAGGTGAACTGCCGCTTGGCGTAGCGGCGGGTATCGAGTTGGCCGATGCCGGCGGCTTGTTCCAGCGACAATTCCCCGGCGAGATGCCGGATCAGCGCCGGGACGCCATGGGCCTTCATCGCCGGCAGCAGCGGATCAAGTTGCCGCGCCGCGAGCCGCCGCACCTCCTCCAGCGCGCCGTTGCGCAGCATGGCGGTGAAGCGGGCGTCGATCCGCGCGTAGAGCACGTCACGCTCGGGTGCGAGAAACAGCGCCGCGACCTTATCCGGCGGCAACAGCGGTGGTAGTCCGTCGCGGTGCCAGTCGGTCAGCGACCGTCCGGTGGCCTCGATCACCTCCAGCGCGCGACTGACGCGGCTGCGGTCGCGTGGCTTCAGCCTGTCGGCGGAGGCGGGATCGCGCCGGCGCAGTTCGGCGTGCAACGCCTCGGGGCCATCGCTTTCGAGCCGCGCCCGGACCGCCTCGCGGATGTTGGGCGGAACCGGCGGCACCGCCGACAATCCGCGGGTCAGCGCCCTGAAATAAAGGCCGGAGCCGCCGGTGAAGATCGGCAGGCGCCCCTCGCGCCGCGCCTGTGCCAGCACGTTGGCGGCGTCGCCGACCCACATCCCCGCCGAGCAGTTCACCGCGGCATCGACATACCCGTAGAGGCGGTGCGGCACCCGCGCTTCCTCTGCCGGCGTCGGCCGCGCGGTGATGACCCGCAGATCGCGATAGACCTGCATGGAATCGGTGTTGACGACGACACCGCCACAGCGCTCCGCGAGGTCAAGCGCCAGCGCGGACTTGCCGCTGGCGGTCGGCCCTGCGATAAGCACGGCCTCATACCGCTGCCGTGAACCTCCGATGTCCCTCGTCGCCACGCTCATCTGCCATCCCGCCAACCCCGCGCTCGACTCCACCATCGTCGAAGGCGCGCGCGCCATCCTGCCCTCGCCGGGCCCAGCGCACTGGCTGTTCGACGAGGTCGCCGTCGATATCCCGTTCGCCGGCGCCGACGATCCGGCCGCCATCGCCGAGCGCCTGCGCGCCGCGCGCGAAGACCTGCCGATCGACATCGTGGTGCAGCCTCGGGCCAGCCGGCGCAAGCGGCTTTTTCTTGCCGACATGGATTCCACCATGATCGGCCAGGAGTGCATCGACGAACTGGCCGACTTCGCCGGGCTGAAGGCGCACGTCGCCGCCATCACCGAACGCGCCATGCGCGGCGAAATCGCCTTCGAGCCGGCGCTGCGCGAGCGCGTCGCGCTGCTGAAGGGGATGCCGGTCGACGTCATCGACCAGGTGCTGAAGGAGCGCATCACCCTGACACCGGGCGGCCGCGAAGTGGTCGGCACCATGCGCGCCAATGGCGCCTATACGTGTCTGGTGTCTGGTGGCTTCACCGCCTTCACCGCGAAGGTGGCGGAATCGATCGGCTTTCAGGAGAACCGCGCCAACCGGCTGCTGTCGGAGGACGGCAAGCTCACCGGCACCGTGGCCGAACCGATCCTCGGCCGCGAGGCCAAGCTCGCCACCTTGCGCGAAGTGCGCGAGGCGTTCGACCTCGACAATATCGATACGCTGGTGGTCGGCGACGGCGCCAACGATCTCGGCATGATTCAGGACGCCGGCCTCGGCGTCGCCTATCACGCCAAGCCGGCGGTCGCCGCCGCTGCCCACGCCCGGATCGATCATGGCGACCTCACCGCGCTGCTCTACGCCCAGGGTTATGCGCGCAGCGAATTCGTTACCGTCTGAGCACAAGAGATGGACGTCACCATCTATCACAATTCGCGATGCAGCAACTCACGCGGCGCGCTGGAATTGATCCGCGCCGCCGGCATCGAACCGACGATCGTCGAATATCTGACGATGCCGCCGAGCCGCGCCGTGCTCAAGGACCTGTTACGCCGCGCCGGGCTGACGCCGCGGCAGGCGATCCGCGCCAAGGAAGCGCTCTATCGCGACCTCAAGCTCGACGCCGCCGATGACGACGCCCTGCTGGATGCGATGGTCGCGCATCCGGTGCTGATCGAGCGTCCGCTGGTGGTGACGCCGAATGGCGTGCGGCTGTGCCGGCCGCCGGAGCGGGTGCTGGGCCTGCTATAGCATTTTCGAGAGAAGCGGATGCCGGTCCGCGTGAAGAAAATGCGTCAAAACATAAAGTAAGAGCCCCGCTTCTGATCCCATCAGAAGCGGGGCTCTACTACGCCGAAGCGCGCTTACTTCAGGCTCACCGCGACGAACCGCAGTTCGCCATCGCCGTTCGAGACGAGCAGCAGCACCGACTTCTTGCCGTCCTTCTTCAACTGATCGACGCGTTTCTTGACGTCGGCGGCGTTGGTGACCGCCTCCTGCGCCACCTCGACGATGATGTCACCGGCGCTGAGCCGCTTCTCTGCGGCGTCGGAGCCGTCGTCGACGCCGGTCACCACCACACCCTTGACCGAGTCCTTGATCTTGTAGCGGCCGCGCAGGTCCTTGCTGATGTTGGCGAGGTCGAGGCCAAGCGCCTTCTGCGTCGCCGTCTTTTCAGCGCTGTCGCCGTTCGGCTTGGCCGAAACCTTCACCGGCTCGTTGCTGTCGTCGAGACGGCCGATGGTCACCTGCTTGGTCTGCTCCGCGCCCTTGCGGATGATGGCGACATCCACCGTCTTGCCGGTGGGGGTATCGGCGACCACGCGCGACAGGTCCTTCGGCTCCTTGATGTCGCGACCGTTGAACTTGACGATGACGTCGCCCGGCTCGATGCCGGCGGGCTTGGCCGGCCCCTTGTCGTCGACGCCGGCGACCAGCGCGCCGCGCGCCGGCTTGATGCTGAGGCTGTCGGCGATCTCGTCGGTGACCTGCTGGATGCGTACGCCGAGCCAGCCGCGCCGCACTTCCTTGAACTCGCGCAACTGGTCGATCACCACCGCGACCGTCTTCGACGGCACCGCGAAGCCGATGCCGATCGAGCCGCCGGACGGCGAGATGATCGCGGTGTTGACGCCGACCACCTCGCCGTTGAGATTGAACAGCGGGCCACCGGAGTTGCCGCGATTGATCGCGGCGTCGGTCTGGATGTAGCTGTCGTAGGGGCCGGAATTGATGTCGCGGTTGCGCGCCGACACGATGCCCGCCGTCACGGTTCCGCCGAGGCTGAACGGATTGCCAATGGCGATCACCCATTCGCCGAGCCGCAACGCGTCGGAGTCGCCGAACTTCACCGCGGTCAGCGGTTTTTCCGGTTTGAATTTCAACAGCGCCAGATCGGTCTTCTTGTCGACGCCGATGACGTCCGCACGCGCCTTGGAGCCGTCATTGAGGATAACGTTGACCTCGTCGGCGTCGGCGATGACGTGATTGTTGGTGACGACGTAGCCGTCGGTGCTGATGATGAAGCCGGAGCCCAGCGAGTTTACCTTATGCGCGCGCGGGCTGGTGCCCCTATCGCCGCCCGGTCCGCGCCGGTTCTTGAAGAAGTCCTCGAAAAATTCCTCGAACGGCGATCCCGGCGGAAGCTGCGGTACGACGCGACGATCGACGCCGTCCTTGGCTTCGACGTTCTGCGTCGTCGAGATGTTGACCACGGCGTCGATGACCTTCTCGGCCACGTCGGCGATGCCTTCCGGTCCGCGCGCCAGCGCCGGCGTGGGCGACAGCACGCCCGCCGCGCCCAGACCCGCCACACCGAGACCGGCACCGAGGCAAATCGCCAAAAGACTTCGCCGCAGCCGGCCGGTCGGGGTTGGAATTGCATCGATCATCGATCTCTCCTGCGAATGGGGTCGGACGTACTTCACATTACGGCACGTCACGCGGCGGCCTGCGATTCCGCACTGTGCCCGAACGCGGTTGCGACGCAAGCATCCGGGTAGCGAGCCGCCCGCTCACGCCAATATGGGCCGCCCATCAGCGATGGCGATTGCGGCAAATTGACGGGCGAACCGCCGCGTCCAGAACCGTGCTCATCGCCGCAATCTACCACCGGACCAGCCAGATCACGATCAATCCGGCAACGGCGGTCCCGAGGCCGGTGAGCCGGAGGATGTTGTCAGGCGTGTGCAGCACGCTTTCCATCGCCCGCCGCATCCAGCCCGGCGCGGCGGCGAACACCAGACCCTCAATGACCAGCAACATGCCGAGCCCGATGAGGATGTCGGAAAACGCTATGGACCTCATCGGACGGCGGCCTCCCCCACGATCTTGTCTCGATCTTTTCTTGGCGCGGCCGGCAAGGCAATCCCCGCCGGGAGTCCCGGCGGGCGGCTTGATGCCGAATCGGCGACGTTATTTGGCTTCCGCGTTGCCCTGCGCCGGCGTTGCGCCGGACGGTTTGCCCGACGGGCTGCCGAAGAAGCGGAAGAAGTCCGAATCCGGCCGCAGCAGGAACCGGGTATCATTCTGCTTCAGGCCGGTCTCATAGGCCGACATCGAACGATAGAAGGCGAAGAACCCCGGGTCCTGATTGTAGGCGTCGGCGAACAGCCGGTTGCGCTCGCCGTCGCCCTGACCGCGGATCTGCTCGGCCTGCGAATTGGCGTCGGCGACGATGACGGTCGCCTCGCGGTCGGCCTTGGAGCGGATTTCCTGCGCCTTCTGGCCGCCCTGCGCGCGGAACTCGGCGGCCTCGCGCTGACGCTCGGTCTGCATCCGCTGGTAGACCGCCTGGCTGTTCTGGTCCGGCAGGTCGGCGCGGCGGATGCGGACATCGACCACGCCGATGCCGTAGCCGCCGGCTTCGCGGTCGAGCTGATCGCGGATCCGCGCCATCAGCGTCTCGCGCTCGTCGCGCACCACCTGGATGAAGCTGGCCTCGCCGAGCACGCGGCGGAGCGAGGCGTTGAGCAGCGCCGTCAACTGAAGGTTGGCGGCCTGGATCGAGCCGACGCTTTGATAGAAGCGCAGCGCGTCCTTGATGCGGTAGCGCGCGAAGGCATCGACCACGAGCCGCTTCTGGTCCGAGGCGATGACTTCCTGCGAGGGGTTTTCCAGATCGAGGATGCGCTTGTCGATGCTGATGACCGTATCGACGAACGGCGCCTTGAAATGCAGCCCCGGCTCGGTGACGACGCGCACCGGCTCGCCCAGTCGCACCAGCAGCACCTGCTCGGTCTCGCGCACGGTGAACAGCGAGCTATAACCGACCACCAGCACCGCCAGCAGCAGCAACAGCGCGACTACCCCTGAAACTCCGGCCTTCATCGCGCGCTCCCGTTCGGCATGTTGGGCTGAGTGTGAGTAGCTGCCGGACCCGGCGCGGCGCGGCGCGAGGTCAGTTCGTTCAGCGGCAGATAGGGCACGATGCCCTGTCCTCCCGATGTCCCCGGATCATAGACCAGCTTGTCGGCGCCGCCGAGCACGCGCTCCATGGTTTCCAGATAGATGCGCTCGCGCGTCACGTCGGGCGCGAGCTTGTACGCCTGATAGACTTGCAGGAAGCGCGAGCTTTGGCCCTTGGCCTCGGCGATCGCCTGCTCCTTGTAGCCCTCGGCGTTCTGCACGATCTGCGCCGCGCGGCCGCGCGCGTCGGGAATGATACGGTTGGCGTAGGTCTGGGCTTCGTTCTGCAAGCGCTCAAGGTCGGCGCGGGCGGCCTGCACGTCGCGGAACGCATCGATGACCTGCTGCGGCGGGTCGACCTTCTGCATCTGCACCTGTTGGATCAGAATGCCGGCGCCGTATTTGTCGAGCGTGCGCTGCATCAGCTCCTGCACCGAATTCTCGATGTTGGTGCGCGCGGCGGTGAGGATCGGCTGAATTTCCGAGCGTCCGATCCACTCGCGCATCGCGCTTTCAGCGACCGCCTTCACGGTGCCTTCCGGATTCTGGATGTTGAACAGAAAGTCGCCGACGCCGTCGGGCTTGATGCGCCACAGCACGGTGAAATCGACATCGACGATGTTCTCGTCGCCGGTCAGCATCAGGCTTTCTTCCGGCACGTCGCGCATCACGCTGCCGCGCCGCCCCGGATCCTGCGACAAAGTCATGCCGATGTTGAGGGTGGAGACGCGCAGCGCCTTCGGCAGCAGCACCGTCTCGATCGGATACGGCAGATGATAGTTGAGGCCGGGCTGCACGGTGCGGACGTGCTTGCCGAAGCGCAGCACCACGCCGAGTTCCTCGGACTGCACCCGGAAGAAACCGGACAGACCCCAGATCGCCAGCGCCGCGACGATGATGAGGACGATGCCCATGGCGCTCATATGGCCGCCGGGAAGGATCGATTGCAGCCGGTCCTGACCTCGCCGCAGCAGGTCTTCCAAATCGGGCGGACGCGGCCCCGCGGATTGAGGGCCGGAACCCCACGGCCCTTTCGGACCCGAGCCCCACGGCCCTCCGCCTTGATTCTTCCACGGCATCGACAATCTCCTCGGCGCTGGCCGGACTTAAAACCTCCAGCCCAGCGAATGACCTGCACGGCTTTATAGGGGACGCCCCCGGCCCTTACAACGCAGCATGTTGCGGCGAGTTAACGCGTTGCGCGCCCGTTGGAACTAAGCGCCCGACCGGAATTGTCAATGCGGGAGGTACCGGGCCGGTTAGTTAATGGTGCGCGCGCCGGCCATAGGTCACGTAGGAAAAATCGGCGCTGTCGTCGGCGGAGGCGGCATGGCGCTCCCGCGCCGTCTCCCGCCATATCGCCGGATCGATGGCGGGAAATCGCGTATCACCCGCCGGTGCGGCATGAACCTCGGTGACTTCCAGACGATCCGCGAACGGCATCGCCTGCGCATAGATGTCGGCGCCGCCGATCACCGCGATCTCAGTGGCGAAACGCCGCAGCGCGTCGCCGCGTGCGATCTCCCACGCGCGCGCCAGCGAATCGGTCACGACCGCGCCCGCGGCCTGAAACCGCGGATCGCGGGTGACGACGATGTTGGTGCGTCCCGGCAGCGGGCGGCGCAACGATACGAAAGTCTTGCGACCCATCACGATCGGCTTGCCGAGCGTCATCTGCTTGAAGCGCTGCTGATCGGATTTCAGCCGCCACGGAATCGCGTTGTCGCGGCCGATGACGCCGTTCCCGGCCATTGCCACGATCAGCACGATTTCAGGCTGCGTCGGCGTGGCCTCCCTCACACCGCGACCTCGGCCTTGATATGCGGATGCGGATCATAGTTGGTCAGCGTGAAGTCCTCGTAGCGGAAGGCGAAGATATCCTTCACGTTGGGATTGAGCGTCATGGTCGGCAGCGCGCGCGGCGCGCGCGTCAGTTGCAGCCGCGCCTGCTCCAGATGGTTGGAATAGAGGTGCGCGTCGCCAAACGTGTGAATGAACTCGCCCGGCTTGAGGCCGGTGACCTGCGCCACCATCATCGTCAGCAGCGCGTAGGATGCGATGTTGAACGGCACGCCGAGGAAGACGTCTGCGGAGCGCTGATAGAGCTGGCACGACAGCTTGCCGCTCGCGACGTAGAACTGAAACAGGCAGTGACACGGCGGCAGCGCCATCTTGTCGACGTCCGCCGGATTCCAGGCGGTGACGATGAGACGCCGCGAATCCGGATTGCGCCGGATCATCTCGATGACATTGGCGATCTGATCGATGCTGCGGCCGTCGGGCACGGGCCACGAGCGCCACTGCGAACCGTAGACCGGACCGAGGTCGCCGTTCTTGTCCGCCCACTCGTCCCAGATGGTGACGCCGTGGTCGTTGAGGTACTTGATGTTGGTGTCGCCATTGAGGAACCAGAGCAGTTCGTGGACGATCGATTTCAGCGCCAATTTCTTGGTCGTGAGCAGCGGGAATCCTGTGGCCAGATTGTGGCGCATCTGATGGCCGAACACCGACAGCGTGCCGGTGCCGGTGCGGTCGTGCTTCTCCACGCCATCGGCGAGAATGCGTTCGAGCAGGTCGTGATATTGATGCATCGTATTCGTTTGCGAGCGGGTACGGATCGAAGTCGCCTCGCGGCCGACTCTATACCCGGAAAATGGCGGCGCGCCCCGACATCGGCAACCCGCCGCGACGTTATCCCCAAAACCCGTCCGGCCGGGCTCATACCCGCCGCTGCCCGACCTGCGACGGGGGTACCCTTTTTTCCCGACCCGACCTGCCCTATATTGAGGGAGCCGGTTCGCCGGCTATGGAAATAAATGGCCGTCGCAATAAACCATTCGGACCCGGGGGCAGCACCCGGCGCCTCCACCCAAACGCCTCGCCGGACTCATGGCAGGCGTTTCGGCGGGGGCGAAACAGGATCGACGAGGGCGTAAAGGGCGAGCTTTTTCTCGGTATGGTTCCGCCGTTATCGGGCTATGCAATAGTTGCAAACGACAACTATGCTCCGGTTGCTCAGGCTGCGTAACGCAGTTTGAAAGACCACTCTGAAGTCCTGACGGGTTAAGCTCCGCCAGGCGGGGTTCGGAGGCACCTGGCAACAGAAGCCTCCACTTTCTTTCTTTCGCCTGTCTGCCGTTTCCCGTTTTGAACCTTGCCGAAGCAAGGTTCCGCTGCTGATGCGGCCCGGATATCAGGTGACGGCCGGATCGAGGCGGACTCCGGCGCGAGCAGCCCTCCGCCGATATGTCTCGGTGTGGGTTTTCACGGCCACGGTATCCTGCCCCTCCTCGAACGTCGCGAAGCCGTTCGCTTCGAATGCCCTCGTCAGGCCGGCGATGTTTTCCGCGCTCATGCTTTCCGTTTCATAAATGACGAGTTTCGTCGAGAGTCGCGCGAAATCGAACTGCGAGAGAATGGCGTGATCGAAGCCTTCGGCGTCGACCACCAGAATATCCGGGTCCGAAGATTCGGCCCGCGCCAGCAGTTCCGGGACGGTGACGCACTGGACTTGATCCGAGCGGATGTACAATTCGATATTCGCGATCTGGTCGCCGAATTTCTGAATCTGCCGGCGCGAAAGCGTGCCGACGCCCTGAGCCCAGCCCGGTAGCCGGCCGCTCGAACAATCGAGCGTATACATCGTCATCGCGCCCTTTTCGGCGGCGACCGCGCATTGCAGAAACTGCAAACCGTCAAAGCCGTGATAGGTCTTTTGCAGTTCCCGGAAGTAGTTTGACTGCGGCTCGACAAAGGTCCCGGTCAGTCCGTGACGGAAGATCGCGAGGTTCAGGGGATCGGACAGATATCCGTCGTTTGCCCCAATCTCCAGGAACGTCCTGGCGCCGTCCCGGACGATGAGGTCCTCGACCAGAACCTCCACGGGCCGGCGGGCGTAGGCGCCGACGCGGTCGGCAAGGCTCCGGATGGTGGATTTCTGGCGAGCGGAGAACGATCGAGCGGCAAGCGACCTAATCATCCTGGGATGTCCTTAACTGTTGCAATTCGAGACAGTCGTCATGCGAGCGCTTACATACCAGCGAAATCCATGCCATTTACTTGCGGAATCCATGCCGTGGCGGCGACCGGCCGCGCCCCCGCCGGAAACCTTTCCGCCGGAATGTGTTGTTCCTGCGCCCCGCGGCTGCTGACCTGCGCCCGGCGCCGGAGTAGCATGGGGCCGACAGCGAGTCGGGCGGCGGACGTTTCCGCCGGGCGGGTCGGCGCGGCGGCGCTCGACAGAATCACCCCGATCAACAGAACCACCCGATCAAGAGAACGACCCGATGGCGACCGATCACATCCGATACGACGTTCTGGCCCGCGACGCGCTGCGCGGCGTGCTGCGGCAGGTGCTCACCGACGCCGCCGAACATGGCTTGCCGGGTGACCACCATTTCTACATCACCTTCCTGTCCCGGGCGGAGGGCGTGAAGCTGTCGCCCCGGCTGCTGGCGCAATATCCCGAGGAGATGACCATCATCCTCCAGCACCAGTTCTGGGACCTGACCGTCACCCCGGACCGCTTCGAGGTCGGGCTGTCGTTCGGCGGCATCCCGGAGCGGCTGGTGGTGCCGTTCAGCGCGATCAAGAGCTTTCTCGATCCGTCGGTGCAGTTCGGCTTGCAGTT
>JBASBO010000161.1:0-1801 GCA_049651165.1 Xanthobacteraceae bacterium
GCGGCCCGACGCCGAGATCATGACGCTCGCGACGCGGCTGCGCGACAGCGGCGGCGCGGCGCTGATTATCGACTACGGCCATGTCCGCAGCGACGCCGGCGACACCTTGCAAGCCATCGCCCGCCACAGCTACGCCGACCCGTTGCAGAACGCGGGCGAGGCGGACGTCACCGCCCACGTCGATTTTCAGGCCCTGGCGCGCGCCGCCGAGGATGTCGGGGCCCGCGTCCACGGCCCGGTGACGCAGGGCGAGTTTTTGCAACGGCTCGGCATCGAGGCCCGCGCCCAGTCGCTGATCGCCAAGGCCAGCGAGGACGCGGCGGACGGCATCAGGACCGCGAAGGCGCGCCTGATCGGCGGTGGACGCGGCGGCATGGGTGCGATGTTCAAGGTGCTGGCGATCTCCGATCCGTCGCTGCCGGCGCTGGTCGGCTTCGCCGACGAGGAATCCGCCGCAGGAGCCGCGTCATGATGCTGGCCTCGCCGTTGCTCGCCGCCGTCCCCAACTTGCGTCACGCTTTCTTCACGCGCGAGGGCGGCGTCTCCGACGGCATCTATGACAGCCTCAACGGCGGCATCGGCTCGCGCGACCAGCCCGCGCATGTCAGCGAGAACCGCGCCCGCATGGCCGCGGCCGTCGGCGTTATGCCTGCGCGCTTCCTCACCGCCTATCAGGTGCATTCGCCGGACGTCGCCGTGGTTGATGCGCCATGGCAGGACGAGGCGCGGCCACGCGCCGACGCCATCGTCACCCGCACCCCCGGCCTCGCCATCGGCGTCACCACCGCCGACTGCGGCCCGGTGCTGTTCGCCGATCCGCGCGCCCGCGTGATCGGCGCGGCCCATGCCGGCTGGAAGGGCGCGCTGACCGGCGTGCTGGAAGCGACCATTGGCGCGATGGAGCAACTCGGAGCCGAACGCAACGGCATCGTCGCGGCCATCGGCCCGCTGATCCGCCAGCGCAGCTACGAGGTCGGCGCGGAGTTCGTCGAACGCTTCACCGCGACCGACGCCGATCATGCCCGCTTCTTCGCGCCGTCCACGCGCGACGGCCATGCGATGTTCGACCTCGCCGGCTTCATCCGCTCCCGGCTGGAGCAGGCCGGCGTGCTGATGATCGACGACCTCGGCGACGACACCTATTCCGACGACCGCTTCTTCAGCTATCGCCGCTCGGTGCATCGCCACGAGCCGGATTACGGCCGCCACGTCCACGCCATCGCGCTGGCCGGCGACTGAGTATCCCGCGCCGATTTGATGCAATTTTACGCAACGATGGTGCGGATCGGTTGACCTTCGATCGTCTGGGGCAAACCCCTGCCCTAGACGTTAACGGATTTTAACGATATCGGTTCTGGACCTGCCGGCCGCCGGCCTACGACGAGTCGAGTCCGAAAACCCGATGCAACCTCCTCGCGTCCCTCCCCTGCGGACCCGGCTCCGCGCCGCCATGGTGCTGGCGCTGGGAAGCGCGCTCGCCGGCTGCGTCAGCAGCGACGGTCAGGGGCCGGTTGCGACCACCGGCAACGCCAGCGGCTCGACGGTGGCGTTCGAATCGATCGACGGCCCGCCGCCGCAGGTGTTCGAGCGCATGGTCGATATCCTCGACAGCGAAGCCCGGCTGCGCCACGTCGCCGTGGTGTCGCGCAAGGACCCCGCCGCCTATCGCGTCCGCAGCTACCTCGCCGCGCAGACCGTTCGCGGCAAAACCTCGATCGACTGGGTCTGGGACGTCTACGACCGCGACCAGCGCCGCACCCTGCGGCTGCGCGGCGCGGAACCGGTCGGCGCGGCCGGCGGC
>JBASBO010000162.1:0-2985 GCA_049651165.1 Xanthobacteraceae bacterium
CTGCGGGAGCGGTCGACGGCGGCGGCGCGGCTGCTGCTTGCGGCTGGGTGTTCGGGTTGATCCAGCAGGCATGAACGCGGCTGTTCAGGCTGTCCGGCACCTTGGGGTCGATGGCGCCGAAGCGCACCAGACAGCGGAACGTGGCCTGGACGTGACCGCCGGGACAGCCGAACCGGTCGTAGAGATCGAGATGGCGGAACGCGGTGTCGAGATCGTCGCGCCACATCAGCACGACGACGCGGCGGCCGAGCCAGACGCATTCGGGATTGCCGGCCGGTCCGTTGATGGCCTTCGCCGCTTCGGCGAACTCGTCGGCGCGGCGCTGGCTTTCCTTGGCGGCGGCTTCGGCGGCGGTCGCCGGATTGGCGTTGGTCTGCGCCGGCTTCTGCGACTGATCCGCAGGGCGCTGATCGCCGCTCTGCGCGACGGCCCCACCGATGCCGAGCAGAAGCGCCAGTCCCGGCACGGCTAATGTCCTCGCCAACGCTGTTGGGAGTCTACCAAGTATCTGACGCATACCGTCCCCGGTTGTGATGCCCGCCCGTGGCAAATCGCCCGCCCAGATGCCGCGCAAATAGGTCCCCAATGCGGCGAAGCGCGGTTCCATTTCCATGAAGCACAAAATGCTTTTTGTCCAGTAAAGCCGGGTTGCGGTTGCGCCGCGCCGCCGCGGTTTCCGTTGCCGGTCGACGCGATTGCTGGAGAAGAAGTATGGGATTGCGTCGGCGCGGCCCTTGGCAGAGCGCCGATGATTGGCTAATCGACGATTCCGGCGCCGTCCTTTGGGAGCCGGGGTTTTTGCTTCAGACCCTGAGTGAACCTGCCGTTCCGCCTTCCTGCGACGGCGGATTCGCAGCAGGACCTCGGGGAGGACCGGGCCGATTTCATTGCGAACGCCGTTGACGCTGCTGTTGTTATCGGTGTGCGCCATCGCCGCCATCTGGTGGTGGCTGGCGCAGCCGATCATGCTTGCGCACGCGCCGATCGATCCGGCCGCGAAGCTCGAATGCGTGTCTTACGCGCCGTTCCGCGACGGCCAGAGCCCGCTCGTCAAGGGCACCGAAATCCCGCCCGCGCAGATCGCCGAGGATTTTGCCCAGCTCGCCAAGATCTCGAAGTGCGTGCGTACCTATTCGATCCAGAATGGCCTCGACAAAGCGCCCGAACTGGCCCGCAAGGCCGGCCTCAAGCTGATGCTGGGCATCTGGCTGGGGGGCAACCGGGTGGACAACGCGGTGGAGATCGCCACCGCCGTCCGCCTCGCCAAGGACTTTTCCGATGTCATTACGGCGGTCGTGGTCGGCAACGAAGTGTTGCTGCGCGGCGAGATGATCGCGGCCGATCTGGTCGTCGCCATCCGCACCGTCAAGACCCAGGTCAAGGTGCCGGTCACCTATGCCGACGTCTGGGAATACTGGTTGCGCAACCGCGACGTCTATGAAGCGGTCGATTTCGTCACCATTCACATCCTGCCGTATTGGGAGGACCTGCCGGTGCCGGCGCGCCATGCCGCCAACCACGTCGATTCGATCCGCAAGCGGGTGGCGGTGGCGTTTCCGGGCAAGGAAATCCTGATCGGCGAAACCGGCTGGCCGAGCGCCGGGCGGATGCGGGAAGGGGCGTTGCCGTCGCGCGCCAATCAGGCGCGGGTGGTTTCGGAAATTCTCGACCTGGCGCGGCGGGAGAATTTCCGCGTCAACCTGATCGAGGCTTACGACCAGCCGTGGAAGCGCGGGCTGGAAGGCACCGTGGGCGGCCATTGGGGGCTGATCGACGCCGGTACGCGCGCGCTGAAATATCCCGCCGGTGTCCCGATCAACAATTTTCCGATGTGGAAGCACGAGATGGCCGCCGGCATCGTGCTCTGCATCCTGATCTTTGTGGTTGCGATGCAGACCGCGCGGCGGCGACCGTGGGCGCCGCGCTTCGTCTCGTGGCTCGGCGTCGCCGTATCGGCGACCGCGGCCGGGGCGCTGCTTGGGGTCGCGGTCGAAAAGCTTTTGGTGGAAAGTCTCGGCATCGGTGGCTGGCTGCAATGGGGCCTGTTACTTGCCGCCGGCATCGCGGCGCCGCTGCTCGCGGCCAACGCGCAGATGGCGGGCCGTGCGCTGCCGACCTTCCTCGATGTGCTGGGGCCGCGCGAGGGGCGCGACCGCTCGAAGCGGACGCTATTGCTCGCCGTGACGCTGGGGATCGCCACGGTGATCGCGGCGCAAACCGCTCTCGGTTTCGTGTTCGATCCGCGCTATCGCGATTTTCCGTTCGCGGCGCTGACCATGGCGGTGGTGCCGTTCTGGATGCTGATGGTGTTCAACCGCCCGCGATCCGGCACCCGGCCGATCGCCGAAGCGGTGTTCGCCGGGCTTCTGGTGATCGCCTCGGCCTATATCGCGTTCAACGAGGGCGTCGCCAACTGGCAGGCGCTGTGGACCTGTCTGATCTATGTGATGCTCGGGATCACACTGTGGCGGGCGCGGGCCGCGCAAAGCCCAGGATGAGAATGCCCATCGCGATGCCTGACAGGGCGACATTGTAGAGCACGATGCCGGCCCCGGCCACCGCCAGTCCCACGGTCAGGAGCACGATCGATGGACGGATGAGGTGCAGGACGGCGACGATCAGCGCCACGATCCCGAACACCGAATTGCGGAACAGGTAGGTCGCCACCAGTCGCGCCTTGCACAGGTAGCTTTGCAGACCGGCGTCGCAGGCCAGCGCCACGGTCGAGAGTTCGATGGCGAGATAGCGCACATACAGCGCATAGCCGATGGTGACGAAGCCGACGACCATGAGCCACTGCACCTGATACGGCGTCAGCCGGAACGGATCCTTCTTCATCGGGCGACTATGCGCGGGATCAGGCGATGCGGCAAGGCGAGCCGGGTCATTGCGGTGGAACGCCTGTGCATGGCTCGCTATCGCGCCGCCTGCGCCGCGGGCGCGTCGTGCCGGACGTGGCGCGCCGCGGGTCGCCGGGCCGGCGGA
>JBASBO010000163.1:0-8459 GCA_049651165.1 Xanthobacteraceae bacterium
ATCCTATTGCCGCTGCCGCGTTGCCGCGCCCTGCGATCGTCATGATATCGCCCCCGATTGCCCTGTGCCGCCGCCCCCGCGGCGCGCGTGTGACCGCTCGGCCGGCGACGAGTGCTCGCCTCCGGCCGATGGATGAGATTGAGTGGATCGATCCCGACGGATCAGGCCGCGGGCGCTATTTACCGCCCTGCCATGCCGGCGCGATCGTCCCCTTCGGCGCCGCTACCAGCAGAAGCTCGACGGGTCCGTTGCCGGTGCGCGCGAAGTGCAGCGGATCGGTATCGCGGAAGACGATGACGCCGCCGGGCGCGACCGTCTTCAACGCGGCCTCGTCGAACTTGGTGCCGAGGCCGATCTTGAAGTCGCCCGACAGCACGGTGACGATGGCGACCTTGCCGGCGGGATGCGGATGCGGCGGAATATCGGTGCTGGCCGGCAGCGACACCCGCGCCGCGACCACGTCGCCGCCCGGCTGCAAGAACGAGCGCAGCGTGATCTTGTCCGGCGAGGTCTTGGCCGGCAGCGCCTCAACCGCCGCGGCATCGAGCGTGATCAGGCTTTCGGCGCTCGCCCCCAGCGGCATGGCGGTAGCGGCCACCAGTGCCGCAAGCCCGAGGGAAGCGATGGTCTGCTTGATCATGTCAATGTCCTTTCTGCGCGTGTGATGACGATGAGCACGTCTCATCCGCCGGCCGCAGGCGTCATGCCGACGCTCCACGTCCGTTGTCCGAGTCCGCGATCCACCGATGGGTTTGCTGTCGTTCTGTCTGGATCGGTTCTAAAAGAAGTATTATTTGTACATCTTACAGGAACCACGATCCGCCACAAGCCGTCGGCCATAACGCGCCACAGGCATCGCGCATCACGAAATTTATCCCATGGCGCAACGCGTTATCGCGTTCGCACGAGTCTGACGACGATGTTCGCTTGACAAATTCTAAAACCGATATCGCGCTTCAAGCCCAGCATCGTACCGTTTCATGGTCTTCATGCTCACGCCGGTTGCGACACTCTTTCCGCGTGGACTGGAGTTATCAAAGGTCATTATACTCTTGCGCGCGCGGGTGGCATTTTCGCCGCTCGAACACAATCAACGAGCCTCAGGGAGGAACGACATGCGTAAACTGATGTTGGCCGTATTGGCGGCGCCGTTGCTGGCGTGGCCAGTGCTCGGCACGCCCGCGACCGCGCAGGAAACCGTCAAAATCGGCTACATCGACCCGCTATCAGGTGGCGGCGCCAGCGTCGGCGAAGGCGGCCTGAAGACCTTTCAATACCTCGCCGATCAGATCAACGCCGCTGGCGGCATCCTCGGTCAGAAGGTCGAAATCGTTCCGCTCGACAACAAGACCAATCCGCAGGAGAGCCTGATCCAGGCGCAGAAGGCAGTGGACGCCGGCATTCATTATATCACACAGGGCAACGGTTCGGCCGTCGCCGCGGCGCTGTCGGAATTCGTCGCCAAGCACAATTCCCGCAACCCCGGCAAGGAAATGCTTTATTTCAACTATGCCGCGGTCGATCCGGTCCTGACCAACGAGAAATGCAACTACTGGCACTTCCGCTGGGATGCGAACTCGGACATCAAGATGGAAGCGCTCACCAACTATATGAAGGGCACTCCGTCGATCAAGAAGGTCTACCTGATCAATCAGGACTATTCGTTCGGCCAGTCGGTCCGCACCGAGGCCCGCAAGATGCTGGGGACCAAGCGCCCTGACATCGAGATCGTCGGCGACGAACTGCATCCGCTGCTGAAGATCACCGACTTCGCCCCCTACATCGCCAAGATCAAGGCGTCGGGCGCGGATTCCGTCGTCACCGGCAACTGGGGCCAGGACATCGCGCTGCTGCTGAAGGCGGCCGCCGACGCCGGGCTGAAGGTCAACTGGTACACCTACTATGCCGGTGGCGCCGGTGGCCCGACCGCGATCAAGCAGACCGGCCTGGATCATCAGGTGTTCCAGATCAACGAGGGGATTCCCAACGCCGGCTATCAGCCCGCGGTGGATTTCGAGAAGGCATTCCGCGCCAAGCTCGGCATGTCGCTGTGGTATCCGCGCGCGGTCAACCAGATGCGGATGTTCAAGGCGGCGGCCGAAAAGGCGAAGTCGCTCGATCCCGTCAAGGTCGCCGCCGCGCTCGAAGGCATGGAGTTCGACGTTCTCGACGGCGGCAAGGGCGTGATGCGCAAGGAAGACCATCAGTTCCTTCAGCCAATCTCGATCTCGTCGTTTGGCAGCCGCACCGACAAGGAGCCGTTCGACGAGGAAGGCACCGGCTGGGGCTGGAAGGAAGTCGCCAAGATCGACACCGCACAGGCCACCGTGCCCACCACCTGCAAGATGAAGCGGCCCTGACGCAACGGCACAGCATCATCCCGCCGCGTGACGCAGCCGGATGAAACAAGATCAAGACAGCCGGCCCGACGGGAGAGCCGCCGGGCTGGCGATGCCTATCCTGACGCGGGATTCGATCGTCCCCCTGTTTCATTTACGGGCGCGCGATCGCGTCCGCGTCACCATGCACGATCCCAGTGCCAACCCGTCCCAGCTCCAACCCGGGGGCTTCCGTGCTTGAACTGATCGTTATTTCCATTCTGAACGGCGTACTGTTCGGCATGTTGCTGTTCCTGCTGTCGAGCGGCCTCACCGTGATCTTCAGCATGATGGGCGTGCTGAACTTCGCCCATGCCAGCTTCTACATGCTGGGCGCGTTCTTCGGCTATCAACTGACACGGTGGATCGGGTTCTGGCCGGCGCTCATCATCGCGCCGCTGCTCGCCGGCGCCATCGGCATGGCGGTCGAGCGCTACGGCCTGCGCCAGACTCACAAGCACGGCCACGTCGCCGAACTGCTGCTCACCTTCGGCCTCGCCTTCGCGATCGAGCAGGTGGTGCAGATGATCTGGGGCAAGCTGCCGATGGATTATCGCGTGCCGGCGCTGCTGGACTTCCCGGCGTTCACGATCTTCTCGACCAATTACCCGGCCTACAAGATGTTCATGCTGCTGGTCTCGGTGGCGATCTTCATCGCGCTCTTGATCGCACTGAAGCGCACCCGCGTCGGCCTCATCGTGCAGGCGGCGCTGACCCACCCCAGCATGGTCGCCCATCTCGGGCACAATGTCGGGCGGGTCTTCATGCTGGTGTTCGGCGTCGGCACCGCGCTGGCCGCGGTCGCCGGCGTCATCGCCGGCCCGGCGCTGGTGACGCAATCGGACATGGCCGCGCTGCTCGGCCCGATCCTGTTCGTGGTGGTGGTGGTCGGCGGCCTCGGCTCGCTGGGCGGCGCGTTCGTCGCCTCGCTGCTGATCGGTCTGGTCCAGACCTTCGCGGTGTCGATGAACGGCTCGCTCGCCAGCCTGTTCGGGCCGCTCGATCCGAGCATCGGCCCCTCGCTCGTCACCGACGTCTGGAACGTGACCATCGCCCAGATCGCGCCGATCCTGCCCTACTTCCTGCTGGTGCTGGTGCTGATCGTGCGTCCGATGGGCCTCATGGGGACTCGTGAAACATGACAGAAGTCACCACCCGCGCCCCTTCGCCGGCCGGCTCCACGCGGAGCATCGGCTTCTACGCCGGATGGGCGGCTTTTATCCTGGCGGTCGTGGTGCTGCCGCTGATCTTCCGGTCGGGCGGCTCGCACACCACGTTCAGTCTGATCGGGATCGCGGCGATCTTCGCGCTGTCCTACAATATCCTGCTCGGCCAGACCGGGCTGCTCTCCTTCGGTCACGCGGTCTATTACGGCCTCGGCGGGTTCCTCGCCATCCATGGCATGAACGCCATCGCGGCGCACGAACTCCCGGTGCCGCTGCCGTTCGTGCCGCTGATCGGCGGCTTCGCCGGGCTGGTGTTCGCCATCGTCATCGGCTGGGTTTCGACCCAGCGCGCCGGAACGGTGTTCGCGATGATCTCGCTCGGCATCGGCGAACTGGTGGCGTCGTCCTCGCTGATCCTGCGCAGCTTCTTCGGCGGCGAGGCCGGCATCACCACCAACCGCACCGAGTTGCCGGCGCTATTCGGCTGGAATTTCGGACCGCAGATTCAGGTCTATTACCTGATCGGGTTCTGGCTGATCATCTCGGCGATGGCGATGTACGCGCTGACCCGCACGCCGCTCGGGCGGATGTGCAACGCGGTGCGCGACAATCCCGAGCGCGTCCAGTTCATCGGCTACGATCCGCACGTCATCCGCTACCTGTCATTCTGCTTCGCCGGCTTCTTCGCCGGCATCGCCGGCGCGCTGGCGGCGATCAACTTCGAGATCGCCAACGCCGCCTATCTCGGGGCGGTGCAGTCCGGCGTGGTGCTGTTCGCCACCTTCATCGGCGGCATCACCTACTTTTTCGGGCCGGTTCTGGGCGCGATCGTGGTGACGATGCTGCAACTCGAACTGTCCGACGTCACCTCGGTGTGGCAGCTCTATTTCGGCATCATCTTCATCGGCATCGTGATGTTCGCCCCCGGCGGCCTCGCCAGCCTTTTGATGATGCACCGGCCGCTGGTGCGCGCCGGCACCCTGCCGATGGTGCTGCCCGCCTATCTCGTCGCGCTGGTGCCGACCATCCTGTTCGCCTGCGGCGTCATCCTGGTGATCGAGGTTCTGGCGGCCTATTCGCAAGGCGCGGCGGGCACCAGCACCATCCGCCTGTTCCGCATTCCCTTCGAGGCGGCGAGCCCGATGACATGGCTGGCGGCGGCGGTCCTGACCGTCGGCGGCTTCATCGTCGCGCGCATGACATGGCGTCGCATCGCCGGCGCCTGGGATCGCGCCACCACGGTCGCACGCGAGCGAGGATACATGTCATGACGCCAGCGATCGAAATGCGTTCCGTCGAAAAGGCGTTCGGCAACGTCCGCATCATTCAGGACCTCAACCTGACCGTCGCCAAGGGCGAGCGCCACGCCGTGATCGGCCCGAACGGCGCGGGCAAGTCGACGACGTTCAACCTCATCAGCGGCCACATCACGCCGACCTCGGGGGAGATCAACCTCAACGGCGAGCGGATTTCGGGGCTGCGGCCGTTCGAGATCAACCGGCGCGGCCTGTCGCGCTCGTTCCAGGTGACCAACGTCTTCTCCAGGATGACGGTGTGGGAGAACATCCGCTGCGCCGTGCTGTGGGCCACCGGCCAGCGCTATGCGTTCTGGAAGAACATCGATAGCCTGCCGGAGGTGCGGCAGCGCACCGCCGAAATCCTCGAGGACATCCACCTCACCCACCGGCGCGACGTGCCGGCGGGCCTTCTGACCTATGCCGAGCAGCGCGAACTGGAGATCGGCATCACCATCGCCGGCGGCGCCGACGTCATCATGCTGGACGAGCCGACCGCCGGCATGAGCAACACCGAGACCGACCGCGCCGTGGCGCTGATCCGCCGCCTCACCGAGGGCCGCACGCTGGTGATCGTCGAGCACGACATGAGCGTGGTGTTCGGCCTCGCCGACCGCATTTCGGTGCTGGTCTACGGTAGCATCATCGCTTCCGGCACGCCGGAGGAAATCCGCGGCAATCCGAAAGTCAAGGAAGCCTATCTCGGCGAGGAGGAAGGCTGATGCTCGAAGTCAAGGACCTTCACGCCTATTACGGCAAGAGCCACATCCTTCAGGGCGTGGACATGAACATCCAGGCCGGCGAGGTGGTGAGCCTGCTGGGCCGCAACGGCGTCGGCCGCTCCACCACCGTCAAGGCGATCATGGGTGAGGTGACACCGCACGGCACGGTGCGCTTCAAGGGCAAGGACATCGCCGGCCTGCCCAGCTACAAGATCGCCCATCTCGGCCTCGGCTACGTGCCCGAGCACCGCGACATCTTCCCCGGCCTCACGGTGCGTCAGAACCTGTTGCTCGGCATCAAGAACCCGCGCAAGCCCGGCCGCTGGAAACTCGACGACATGCTGGAGATGTTTCCCAACCTGAAAGCACGCGCCGATACCGCGGCGGGCGTGCTGTCGGGCGGCGAGAAGCAGATGTTGACCACCTGCCGCACGCTGATGGGCGACCCCGAGTTGATCATGATCGACGAGCCGACCGAAGGGCTGGCGCCGCTGATCGTTCAGCAGGTCGGAGACCTGATCGCGCGCATCGCCGACGCCGGCGTCGCCATTCTGCTGGTCGAGCAGAAGCTGTCGATCGCGCTGCGCATCTCGCACCGGCTCTACGTCATGGGCCACGGCCAGATCGTGTTCGAGGGCACGCCCGACCAACTCAAGGCCAACGAGGCGGTCCGCAAGGACTGGCTGGAAGTGTAGCGAGCAGGCGAGGTCGTCCCCGCACGGGCGGGGACAGTCGCATCGCCCTCGAAAGATCACCGTCAATTCATCACGAACTAATCGCTTTTCTTGCCGAGATTGCGGAAGCTCTCGATGTTTTCCTCGACGCGCTTGCGCACCACGTCGAACGCATCCTTCTGCGACTTGGTGGCCATCTCCGCCAGTTCGCGCATGTTGTTGAGCGCGCCCTCGAAACGCTCGCGGGCGAGATCGGCGCGCTTGGCCATCCCGTTTTCCTGCTGCGCGTCGGCCATGGCCTGCTTCATCGACTCCTGAAGGATTTCCGACTGGCGGCGGACCAGCGCCTGCCATCCCTCGAAGGCGATCCGGTTGGCTTGCGCCAGCGCCTCGATGTTCTTGCGCTCGCGATCGACGATCGCCGCGAAATCGACGCCCGGGATACGGAACTGGCTGAGCATCTTGTTGAAATCGAACAGCGGCGCTTCGCCGGCCTTGCCGCTCTCGCTGGATTTGCTGTCGTCGCTCATCTGACATCCCCTTTTCGGTTGGCGGAAGCGTCTCGCAACAAACTTCAGGAGCCAATGAGAGTTGCGGCTCGGCGGAAGGCTGTCAAGGTGAAAACCACGCCGGCGCGCGCCGCCGCAATGTATCGCGACCCCGCCCCTGGTGTTCGATCCGTGCTATACTGTTAAATACGACGCATCATGCAATCAGGAGACAGTCATGAAGATCAGCGCCCGCAACCAGCTCAAGGGCACCATCGTCGAGGTCACCAAAGGCGCGACGACATCCCACGTCCGCCTCGATATCGGCGGCGGCGTCATCGTCACGGCGTCGATCACCAATCAGGCGGTCGATGAACTGAAGCTCGCCAAGGGCGGCACCGCATGGGCGATCGTCAAGGCGTCCGACGTCATGGTCGCGGTCGATCACTGACAATCCGGCATTCACAATCCGGCGTCATCCGGCCGCGAAGCGAGGCGCGATGCGCATATCCAGACGTCCGACTTTCATCGCCGCCGTGGCCGCGTTGGCGGTCGCCCTCGCGGCGCTCCTGCCGGCGGCTCCGGCCGCCGCGCGCAGCGTCACCGATTCCGCCGGACGCAGCGTCGAGGTGCCGGACACCATCTCGCGGGTGTTCGCCGCCGGGCCGCCGGCCTCGATCCTGCTTTACGTGCTGGCGCCGCAGGACATGGTCGGCTGGGTGCGCGCGCCGCGCGCCGCCGAGAAGCCGTTCCTGCTGCCCTCGGTCCACTACCTGCCGGAACTGGGCCGCCTGACCGGACGCGGCGACACGCTCAATCTCGAACGGCTGCTCACCGCCAAGCCCGATATCATCATCGATTTCGGCACCATCAACGACACTTACCGCTCGCTGGCGGATCGCGTTCAGACCCAGACCGGAATCCCCTACCTCCTGATCGACGGCCGTTTCCAGAACACACCGGCGGCGCTGCGGCTCATGGCCGACATTCTCGGCGTCCGCGAGCGCGGCGAAAAACTCGCGCAAGCCGCGGAGGAAATTTTCGCGCAGGTGGACAAGGTGCTGGCCGAGGTGCCGCAGGACAAGCGCCCGCGCGTCTATCTGGCGCGCGGCCCCGAGGGACTGGAGTCCGGCTCGCGCGGTTCCATCAACACCGAGATCATCGAGCGCGCCGGCGCGATCAACGTGGTCGAGGGCCTGCGTCAGAAGGGCGGCATCGTCACGGTGTCGCCCGAGCAACTGATCGCCTGGGCGCCGGACACCGTCATCACGCTCGACCCGGCCTTCCGCCGCGCGGTGGCGCAGAAGCCGGAATGGACGCCGGTGCCGGCGGTGCGCGACGGCCGCGTCTTCCTCGCGCCCGGCACGCCCTACGGCTTCATCGACGCGCCGCCTTCGCTGAACCGCCTGATCGGGCTGACGTGGCTGCTGCACACGCTCTATCCGGACAAGGCGCCGGGCAAGCTGCGCGATCAGGTCCGCGCGTTCTATCATCTGTTCTATCAGGTCGAGCCAAGCGACGCCGATCTCGACCGCCTGCTCGATAGTGCGGGAGGCTGACGTTCCGCCTTGCGCACGGCAACCGTCCTTCTCCTGCTGCTGGCGCTGCTGATCGCGGCGACGCTGATCGCATCGGGCATCGGCCCCTACGCCGTCTCGCCGCTGGAGGTGGCGCACGCGCTCGCCCGCCGCCTGCTCGGCAACGGCGACCACGGCACGGTGGAGACGGTGGTGTTC
>JBASBO010000164.1:0-3706 GCA_049651165.1 Xanthobacteraceae bacterium
GCCTGATCGGGAGCGGCGGCGAGCGGGGCGACCGCGCGCAGCAGCATCCGCAGGTCGGTGTATTTCCATTCCTCGATCCGGCGATGCGGCAGACCCCGCCGCGCGAAATCGTCGAACGCGCTCTGGCGGACATCGGCGACGGGGCCGGCCCCCGGCAAGCGGCCGCGCGCGGCGGAGAACATCTCCTGCGCCGCCTGCTCCGCCGTGGTCTTCAATACTGCAACGTTCATGGCCGATCCTGTCAGGCTGCCTGATCTTCAAACCGGGTGTAGCCGAACTCCTCCAGTTCGAGCGCCAGCTCCTTGCCGCCGCTTTTCACCACCCTGCCCCGCGACATCACATGGACGAAGTCGGGGATGATGTAGTTCAGCAGCCGCTGATAGTGGGTGATGACCACCATCGCGCGTTCCGGCGAGCGCAGCGCGTTGACGCCGTCGGCGGCGATCCGCAGCGCGTCGATGTCGAGGCCGGAATCCATCTCGTCGAGGATGCACAGGCTGGGCTCGAACAGCGCCATCTGCAACACCTCGTTGCGCTTCTTCTCGCCGCCGGAGAAGCCGACATTGACGCCGCGCCGCAGCATCTCCTGCGGCACGTTGAGCGACGCCGCCACCTCGCGCACCTTCTTGAGGAACTCCGGCGTCGAATATTCGCTTTCGCCGCGCGCCTTGCGCTGGGCGTTGAGCGCGGTGCGCAGGAACGTCATGGTGGCGACGCCGGGAATCTCGACCGGATACTGGAACGCCAGGAATACGCCCTTGGCGGCGCGCTCGTCCGGGTCCATCTCCAAAAGGTCATCGCCCTTGAACAGGATCTCGCCGCCGGTCACCTCATAGCCCGGCTTGCCGGCGATGACGTGGGAGAGCGTCGATTTGCCGGAACCGTTCGGCCCCATGATGGCGTGGACCTCGCCCTTGTTCACGGTGAGCGAGAGGCCGTGAAGGATTTCCCGTTCCTCGACGCGAACCTGCAAATTCCGGACTTCGAGCAATGCCGACATGATCTTTCCTTTTCATGCCATCCCGAGTTGTGAGCGGTGCGCGCGCCTCGAAGGATGACTTTCATTTTCCACCGTCGTTCAAAAGCGGCCCGTTTAGTACGGACCGCGGAGCGACGGCCGCTAACCCACGCTGCCTTCCAGCGAGATCGAGATCAGCTTCTGCGCCTCGACCGCGAACTCCATCGGCAGGTGCTGCAACACGTCGCGCACGAAGCCGTTGACGACGAGGCCGACCGCCTCCTCCTGCGACAGACCGCGCTGCACGCAATAGAACAGCACGTCCTCGGAAATCTTCGAGGTGGTCGCCTCGTGCTCGAACAGCGCCGAGGAGTTTTTGGTCTCGATATAGGGCACGGTGTGCGCGCCGCACTTGTCGCCGATCAGGAGCGAGTCGCAGGCGGTGAAGTTGCGCGCGCCGGTGGCTTTACGGTGAGCGCTGACGAGGCCGCGATAGGTATTCTGCGATTTGCCGGCGGCGATGCCCTTGGAGATGATCCGGCTGGTGGTGTTCTTGCCGAGATGGATCATCTTGGTGCCGGAATCGACCTGCTGATAGCCGTTCGAAATCGCGATCGAGTAGAACTCGCCGCACGAGTTGTCGCCGCGCAGGATGCAGCTCGGGTATTTCCAGGTGATGGCCGAGCCGGTCTCGACCTGCGTCCACGAGATCTTCGAGTTCCTGCCGCGGCAATCGCCGCGCTTGGTGACAAAGTTGTAGACCCCGCCCTTGCCCTCGGAGTTGCCCGGATACCAGTTCTGCACCGTCGAATATTTGATCTCGGCGTCGTCATGGGCGATCAGTTCGACCACGGCGGCGTGCAACTGGTTCTCGTCGCGCTGCGGCGCGGTGCAGCCTTCGAGATAGCTGACGTAGGCGCCCTTGTCGGCGATAATCAGCGTGCGCTCGAACTGGCCGGTGTTCTTCTCGTTGATGCGGAAATAGGTGGACAGCTCCATCGGGCAGCGCACGCCCGGCGGCACGTAGACGAACGAGCCGTCGGAGAACACCGCCGAGTTCAGCGTCGCGAAGAAGTTGTCCGAGGTCGGCACCACGGTGCCGAGATACTTCTTCACCAGCTCGGGATGCTCGCGGATGGCGTGGGAGATCGGCATGAAGATCACGCCGGCCTTCTTCAGTTCGGCCTGGAAGGTGGTGGCCACCGACACCGAATCGAAAACCGCGTCGACCGCCACCCTGCGCGGCGGCTCATTGCCCTCCTCGCCTTCGGGACGGACCACGCCGGCGAGGATTTCCTGCTCGCGCAGCGGAATGCCGAGCTTCTCGTAGGTCCTCAGGATTTCCGGATCGACCTCGTCGAGCGAGGCCAGCGCCTTCTTCTGCTTCGGCGCGGCATAATAATAAAGATCCTGATAGTCGATCTTCGGATAATCGACGCGCGCCCAGGTCGGCTCCTGCATGGTCAGCCAGCGCCGGAAGGCGTCGAGCCGCCATTCCAGCATCCACGCCGGCTCATCCTTCTTGGCGGAAATGAAGCGGACGATATCCTCGGAAAGCCCCTTGGGGGCCTTCTCGGATTCGATCTTCGTCTCGAACCCATAACGATACTGATCGACGTCGATACGGCGGACCCGTTCGACAGTCTCTAGCTCGGCCGGCATTTTAACCTCCGCTCACGGTTTCAAGGACCGCGGTGGACCAAATCAACGCAAACGCGCTTTTCAGATTGTTTTCAATGAAACCACGTCGCTTAGAATCGTTCAAGCACTGTTTCATCCCTCTTTCTAATTAAGGTCGCAGCGAGCTTTCGCCAAGCCTTGAGCGCGCGATCCACGTCATTTTCCGTGGTATCCCAGCCGAGGCTGATGCGGACCCCGCCACGCGCCTGTTCCGGTTCCGCCCCCATCGCCGCGAGCACATGCGAGGGTTGCACCTTGCCGGAGGAACACGCCGACCCCGACGATACCGCGATACCTTCAAGATCGAAACCGATCACCGCGGTTTCGGCGCGCAGGCCGGGCGCGGTGAACAGCGTGGTGTTCGGCAGCCGCGCCACGGCGTCGGAAAAGATGGTGACGGGACCGGTTGCCTTGAGGCCGTCCTCAAACCGCTGCCGCAAGGCGTTGCAATGGCGGGCGTCATGTTCCAGCCTCGCCACGGCAACGGTCGCGGCCGCTCCGAAGCCGGCGATGCCGGGCAGGTTCTCGGTTCCGGCGCGGCGGCCCTTCTCCTGTCCGCCGCCCTTCAGGCCGGGTTCCAGCCCGCGCAGGCCATCGGCCACGATCAGCGCGCCGACGCCCTTGGGGCCGCCGATCTTGTGCGCGGAAATCGATAGAAGATCGCATCCTAATTCATTGAAATCGAGTGCTATCTTTCCGAAAGCGGCGACGGCATCGACATGCAGCACCCCGCTCCGGTCGCGCACCAGTGCGGCGACGCTGTCGATCGGCTGCACCGCCCCGGTCTCGTTGTTGGCCGCCATCACCGACACCAGCGCCGGGGGGCCATCCGCCAGCATCCGCTCCAGCGCCGCAAGGTCGATCACGCCGGAGCGATCGACCGGGGCGATGGCGATAAGGTCGCGCGGAAACCGCCCGCCGGCCAGCACCGAGGAATGCTCGACCGCCGAGACGATCAACCGCCCGGCCGGCGGCGACGCCGCCCGGCGCAGGCCCGGCGTAAGCGCCAGTGCGTTGGCCTCGGTCGCGCCCGAGGTGAAGATCACGGCTTCCGGCGCGGCTCCCGCC
>JBASBO010000165.1:0-2876 GCA_049651165.1 Xanthobacteraceae bacterium
CGGATCGCCGGCGGGATGCAGCGGCTCGGCGTCGGGCCGGGCGACTGCGTCTGCATCCTGATGCGCAACGACATCGCCTTCCTTGAGGCCGCCTATGCCGCGATGACGCTGGGGGCCTACGCGGTGCCGATCAACTGGCACTTCAAGCCGGACGAGGTGGCCTACATCCTCGGCGATACCGCGACGCGGGTGCTGATCGGCCACGCCGACCTGCTGCATCCGCTGCAAGGGCATGTCCCGCCCGGCGTCACGGTGCTGAGCGCGCCGGTCCCGCCGGAAATCCGCGACAGCTATGCGGTCGATCCCGCGCGGCTCGGCACCCCGCCCGGCGCGCACGATCTGGAGACGTGGCTCGCGACGCAATCGCCTTATGACGGGCCAATGCTGCCGCAGCCGCAGAACATGATCTACACCTCCGGCACCACCGGGCACCCCAAGGGCGTCAAACGTTCCGCGCCGACGCCGGGGCAGGCGGCCTCGGTCGAGCGGATGCGGGCGTTGATCTACGGCCTCAAACCGGGGGCGCGCGCGCTGTGTCCGGGGCCGCTGTATCACTCCGCGCCCAATTCCTTCGGGCTGCGCGCCGGCAAGCTCGGGGGCGCGCTGGTGCTGATGCCGCGCTTCGATCCGGAGCAATTTCTTCGCCTCGTCGCGTGCGAGCGGATCGACACCATCTTCATGGTGCCGACCATGTTCGTCCGCCTGATGCGGCTGCCGCAGAGCGCCCGCGACCGCTACGACGTATCGTCGCTGCGCCACGTCATTCACGCCGCGGCGCCGTGCCCGGCCGACGTCAAGCGCGCGATGATCGACTGGTGGGGGCCGGTGATTCACGAGTTCTACGGCAGCACCGAGTCCGGCGCGGTGACCTTCGCGACGTCCGACGACGCGCTGAAGAAGCCCGGCACCGTGGGCCGGATCGTACCGGGCGCGGAACTGCGCTTCATCGGCGATGACGGCCGCGAACTGCCGCAGGGCGAGATCGGCGAAATCTATTCGCGGATCGCCACTAATCCGGATTTCACCTACCACAACAAGCCGGAGAAGCGCGCCGAGATCGACCGCGACGGCTTCATCACCTCGGGCGATGTCGGCTACATCGACGCCGACGGCTACGTCTTCATCTGCGACCGCAAGCGCGACATGGTGATTTCCGGCGGCGTCAACATCTACCCCGCCGAGATCGAGGCGGCGCTGCTGGCGGTGCCGGGCGTGCACGACTGCGCGGTGTTCGGGATTCCCGACCACGAGTTCGGCGAGGCGCTGATGGCGGCGGTGCAGCCGGCGGCCGGGGCGGCGCTCGACGTGGGTGTGATCCGCGCCGAACTGGCGAAGGCGCTGGCGGACTACAAGGTGCCGAAGCACATCGAGATCCACGCCGACCTGCCGCGTGAAGACTCTGGGAAAATCTTCAAGCGCCGGCTGCGCGATCCGTACTGGGCCAAGGCCGGGCGGAAGATTTGATGCGTCTCGCCGCGGCGCGCGGTGCGGTCAGAAACTGAAACGGTCGCGCAGGTTTTTGCGGGCGTCGAGGATGTCGCGCATCAGGGCGCGGTCGGCGTCGCTGGTCAGCAGCGGCGGGATCAGGTCGACCTGATTCATCGCCACCAGTTGCAGGATTTCGGTGCGGACCTTGCCGGCGGCGTCGCGCGGCAAGGCGGCGACGGTCTGGAGATGTTCCGGCGGCTTCGGTCCGCTGCTTGCGGCAAGCGCAGCCTTGAGCCGGCCCTCGATGTCGGGGCGGCCGGTTTCCGCGAAGGCATAGAGGCCGACGCCGCTGCGGCGATCGGCGAAGGCGACGATGGCGGCGTCGCGCACGTCTGCGTCGCGCAGCAGGATGTCGCGCAGCACCGGCGCGTCGTTGACGAGGCGGCGGCCGCCGCCCTCGCGGTCGGTGAAGTTGAACACCCCGCGCGTGATCGCCTTGTAGACCTTCTTTCCGGTCGCGAGCCACAACCGCGCGGGTGCGGATTTGCGCGCCAGTATCTTGCGCTCCCTGGCGGTCAGCGCTTCCGGCGCGTAGGTCCGCTTGTGCTTGAGCATATGGCGCAGGTCTTCATAGGCCGCGATGCGGAACAGTTTGCTGCGCCGGCGGAAGCACACCGCGAGCTGGAAGTCGGTGAGGTAGGCGCGGCCGTCGCTGCCGCGCAGCCAGTTCTGTTCCTTGGCGAGGTCGTTATGGGTGACGCCGCGGCGGTGCAGCTTGCGCAGCGCCGCGCGCGCGGAACGGAAATAGGCGGCGTCGCCGGTGGGCTTCGCCAGATGCAGCGCGACGCCGTCGATGAAGCCGCGCGCCAGCGCCTTGCGCCCGGCCCACAATAGTTCAGGGCCGACCTTGAGGTCGCCGACGCGCTGCAAGGCGCGCCGCTCGCGGCTGAACAGGTGATACGCAAGGCGATAGGACCACCACGGCACCTGATCGAGTCGGCGCAGCACGGCGTCGACCTCGCCGCGATCGTCGGTGCGGAAACGGCCGCGCTCGACGGTGGAGAACACATCGCGCTTGAGCAGGACGCCTTCGCGCCATCGGGCGGACAGCACGGCGGAATCCTGTTTCGGCAAGGTCATGGGCGAGGTCCGCTGGGCGTGTCGTCAGGCGGCGCGGGCGAGGCGCAGGTGATCGGCGATCCAGCGGTCGAGATCGGCGAGCGCGCGCGCGCTCAGCGCCTGCTTGCGGGCGACGGTCTTTTCATTGCCGCGCAGCCGGGTGCCGTCGGCCCTGCGGGTCGGCGGCTGGCTGAGCGGCGGAAACAGGCCGAAGTTGACGTTCATCGGCTGGAACGAGCGCGGCCCGGCATCGACCGTCTCGATGTGGCCGCCGGTGATGTGATTGAGCAGGCTGCCCAGCGCGGTGGTCGGCGGCGGCGGCTCAAGCC
>JBASBO010000166.1:0-6454 GCA_049651165.1 Xanthobacteraceae bacterium
GGCGAGTTGCGCCCGGGCGCGGCCGTCGGTGCGCAGTACGTCGGCGATCATCTCGGCGGGCAGGTCGGTGACGCCGGGCCGGAACGCGGCGGCGACATAGGCGCGCGCCTGTTCTTCGTTGAGGTCGGGCGCGAAGGTGTAGGCCATCGCCGGCGTCGGCAGGAACGCCTGCTCCATCGCCGGCGGAAAGGCGAGCGGCGGGGTGCCGAAGATCGCGAAGCCTTTGGCGCGCGGCAGGTCCGGCGCGGCTTCCAGCACGATATGGCCGCCGAGGCTCCAGCCCGCGAACACCGCGTCCTCGACGCCAAGCTGCGCGGCGACGTCGCGCAGCACCCGCGCGTAGCCCGGCATGGTGTAGGTGGCGGCGGGATCGGCCGCGTCGCCGGACTCGCCGTGCCCCGGCAGGTCGAACGCGATGACGCGATGCTTCGCGCCGAGCGTGCCGTCGAGCTGTTTCGCGAAGGCTTTCGACGAGGCCGAGTTGCCGTGGACCAGCACCAGCGCGGGACCCGCGCCTTCGCTGTCGTGACAGACGATCTTGCCCGAATGGCTCTTGAGGGTCGTGGTTTTCATGGTGCCTCCCTTCCCGGCGCGTCCCGCGCGGAGAGAGTGGCCCGAAAACCTCCAAAGCGGAAGGGCGGCGAGGCGACCGTTAACGTCTTTGCCGTTAACCTCCGGGTTTTCGGGTCATTTTAGGCTTTGCCGGGCGGCGGGGCTGGTGTACCCGGAAGGGCTGGCGGATCAGCGGCGGAACACGGAATGGGACAGGGTATGGGTTTGATGCAGGGCAAGCGCGGCGTCGTCCTCGGCGTCGCCAACAACCGGTCGATCGCCTGGGGCATCGCCAAGGCGTGCCGTGCGCAGGGCGCGGAGATCGCGCTGACCTGGCAGGGCGACGCGCTGAAGAAGCGGGTCGAGCCGCTGGCGGCCGAACTCGGCGGCATCCTGCTCGGCCATTGCGACGTCACCGACCCCGCCACCATCGACGCGGTGTTCGACGAGGCGCGCGCCAGGTGGGGCAAGATCGATTTCGTGGTCCACGCCATCGCCTTCTCCGACAAGGATCAACTCGACGGCCGCTACATCGAGACCACCGCCGACAACTTCAGCAAGTCCATGCTGATCTCGTGCTACTCGCTGACCGCGATCGCGCAACGCGCCGAGAAGCTGATGACCGACGGCGGATCGATCCTGACGCTGACCTATTACGGCGCGGAGAAGTGGATGCCGCACTATAACGTCATGGGCGTCGCCAAGGCGGCGCTTGAGGCCAGCGTGCGCTACCTCGCCGCCGACCTCGGCGAGAAGAACATCCGCGTCAACGCGCTGTCGGCGGGGCCGATCAAGACGCTGGCGGCGTCCGGCATCGGCGACTTCCGCTACATCCTGAAGTGGAACGAGTACAACGCGCCGATGCGCCGCACCGTCACCATCGAGGAAGTCGGCGACAGCGCCATGTATTTCCTCTCGGACCTCGCGCGCGGCGTCACCGGCGAGGTGCATCACGTCGATTCCGGTTATCACATCGTCGGCATGAAGCGCCCCGACGCGCCGGACATCTCGCTGGCGAAGGAGTGATTCCGCTCGATGGCGTCGTCCCTGCGCAGGCAGGGACCCATACGCCGCAGCGTTTCGGCTCGATCCATCCGGGCGAGATCGTTCAACAATATCCCATGCCAGGGATTATGGTCCTCGCCTGCGCGAGGACGACGCCGAGGATGTTTGCATCGCCTTCGATGCGCCTCGAACGATGATAAGTGACGTTGACCAGAGTTATCGAATGCCCACTCCCACCATCTATTTCATCCGCCATGGCGAGACGGCGTGGAACGCGGCCGGCCGCTTTCAGGGCACCAAGGACATCCCGCTGAATGACCTCGGCCGCGTTCAGGCGGCGCAGGCCGGCGGCATCCTCGGCGATCTGACGGCGCGCGACGGCCGCCGGCTCGACGACCTCATGTTCGTGGCGAGCCCGCTGATCCGCGCCCGCTGCACCATGGAACTGGTGCGGCAACAACTGGCGCTGCCGGCGGACGGCTTCGCGCTCGACGATCGTCTGCGCGAAATCGCCTACGGCGTATGGGAAGGCTCGACGCTCGCGGAAATGCGCGCCTCGCATCCGGAGTTGTTCGCGCAGCGCGAGCGCGACAAGTGGAACGTGTCGCCGCCGGGCGGCGAAAGCTACGTCACGGTGACGCGGCGGATGCGCGACTGGTACGATCAGCTCACCGCCGACACCGTCGCGGTGTCCCACGGCGGCACCGCGCGGGCGCTGATGGTGGCGCTGGGGGTGGCGACGCCGGAATCCGCCGCCGATCTGTTTATCGAGCAGGGCGCGGTCTATGTCTTCAGCGACGGGCGGCTCATGAAGTATGGCTAGAGCGGGGTTTGGTTTAGACGGGATCGTCATGCGCGGGCATAGCCGTTCGAAGAACGGCGTCGTTTCCGCTCGCCTATGACCCGCGCATCCATCAAAAAAGAAGAGTCGCTTTAGGAGGATGGATTGCCGGGTCAAGCCCGGCAATGACGGGTTGTGTTTCCATTAAAGGGGAAACGGCTCTAGTTGCGGTTTCCGCGGCATATCGCTACGAGGTGTAGCGAAATCCGCTGCACTGAGACGGCTTCATGTCCCACAACACCTTCGGCCATCTGTTCCGCGTCACCACCTTCGGCGAGAGCCACGGGGTGGCGATCGGCTGCGTGGTGGACGGCTGCCCGCCGCTGCTGCCGCTGACGGCCGAGGACATCCAGCACGATCTCGACCGCCGCCGTCCCGGCCAGTCGCGCTACACCACGCAGCGGCAGGAGCCGGATCGGGTGAAAATCCTGTCCGGCGTGATGGCGCATCCCGACAGCGGCGCGCAGGTGACCACCGGCGCTCCGATCGCGCTGTTGATCGAGAACACCGACCAGCGCTCGAAGGACTATTCCGACATCAAGGACAAGTATCGTCCGGGCCACGCCGATTTTACTTACGAGGCCAAATACGGCATCCGCGACTATCGCGGCGGTGGCCGTTCCTCGGCGCGCGAGACCGCGAGCCGGGTCGCCGCCGGCGCGGTGGCGAGGAAGGTGATCCCCGGCGTCACGGTGCGCGCCGCGCTGGTGCAGATGGGGCCGCACAGGATCGACCGCGAGAAATGGGACTGGGACGAGGTGGTGCGTAACCCGTTCTTCTGCCCCGACAAGGACAAGGCGGCGTTCTTCGCCGACTATCTCGACGGCATCCGCAAGAGCGGCTCCTCGATCGGCGCGGTGATCGAGGTGGTGGCGGAAGGCGTGCCGGCCGGGCTGGGCGCGCCGATCTACGGCAAGCTCGACAGCGATCTCGCCGGCGCGCTGATGAGTATCAACGCGGTCAAGGGCGTCGAGATCGGCGAGGGTTTTAATGCCGCCGCGCTGTCCGGCGAGGCCAACGCCGACGAGATGCGCAGTTCTTCCTCAAATACGGGCAACAATGGCCCCGTGTTTCTGTCCAACCATGCCGGCGGCATTCTCGGCGGCATCTCCACCGGGCAGCCGGTGGTGGCGCGCTTCGCGGTGAAGCCGACGTCGTCGATCCTGTCGCCGCGCCGGACCGTCGATCGCGGCGGCGCCGACACTGACATCCTCACCAAGGGCCGCCACGACCCTTGCGTCGGCATCCGCGCGGTGCCGGTCGGCGAAGCGATGATGGCCTGCGTGCTGGCCGATCACGTCTTGCGCCATCGCGGTCAGGTGGGTTGATCCGGTGACCGCCGTCCCGCCGGGCGAGTTCATGCCATGCGGGTAGACGGCCTCAGGGACATTGCCGAATGGGTCTCGGCCGGCGAGCGCAACGGCGTGCCGCCGGAAACCATGATGCAGCAGTTGTGCGAGCGGCTGGTGGAGGCCGGCGTCGCGCTGTGGCGCGTCGGCGTCTTCGTCCGCACCCTGCATCCGCAGATGTTCGGCCAGAGTTTCATCTGGCGGCGGGACGAGGGCGTCACCGTCTTCGCCGCGCCGTTCGGCATCGAGCAGGACGAGGATTTCCTCACCAGCCCGCTGCGGCTGGTTCACACCCACGGCGTCGAGGCGCGCTATCGCGAGGCCGAGATCCGCGCCGATACGCAATCGCGGTTCTTCGCCGGGCAGCGCAACGAGGGGCTGACCGATTACATCGCGATGCCGCTGCGCTTCCTCAGCGGCGAGATTCATTCGGTGAGCTGGACCACCAAAGCGCCGGGCGGCTTCACCGAGGCCGAGATTACCGCGTTGCGTGCGCTAATGGCGCCGCTCGCCCGCGTCATCGAAATCGTCCGGCTGGAGCGCACCGCGACCGCGCTGCTCGATACCTATGTCGGCAATCGCGCCGGCCAGCGCATCCTCGCCGGGCAGATCCGGCGCGGTCACGCCGACACCATGTCGGCGGCGATCTGGCTGTCGGACCTGCGCGGCTTCACCCGGCTGTCGGACATGCTGCCGCCGCACGCGGTGGTGGAGGTGCTGAACCGCTACTTCGATTGTCAGGTCGAGCCGATCGCCGAGTATGGCGGCGAGGTGCTGAAATTCATGGGCGACGGCCTGCTCGCGGTGTTCCCGATCGCCGAGGGCGGCGCCGACACGGCGGAGGTCTGCGGCCGCGTGCTGGCGGCGGCGCGCTTAAGCCGCGCCCGTGTCGCGGCGATGAGTTTCCGGCACGGCGGCGTCACCTTCGACAAATTCCGCTTCGGGCTTGCCTTGCACGTCGGCGAGGTGCTGTACGGCAATATCGGCGGCGGCCAGCGGCTGGATTTCACCTGCATCGGGCCGGCGGTCAATCTGGCGGCGCGGCTGGAGAAGATCGCCAGCGACCTCAACCGCACCATCGTCGCCTCGGAAGGCTTCGCCGCCGCCGCGCCGGAAAGCTGGATCAACCTCGGCGAGTTTCCGATCGCCGGCTTCCGCCGCGCCGAGCGCGTCTACGGCCTGACCGACGAAACCCTGCCGCCGCGCGGGTGAGGGAAGTTCCGGTCCGGCCTTGCGGAATTACCGCGCTGTGTCACCATTGAAGCCGGGGGCGACGGGAGATCGCCATGCGCTGGTCCGTCTCGATCGGTTTGTTGCTGGCCATCGGCGCGATGGCCGGCGATGTCGCAGTCAACGCCGCGCCACGGGCGCCGGTCGCTGTCGTTCAGGCCAGACCCGCCGATATCACCGTCGATGTCGAACTGGTGCTCGCGGTCGATGTCTCCTACTCGATGGATCTCGAGGAACTGACGGTGCAGCGCGAGGGCTACGCGCAGGCGCTGGTGTCCAAGGAATTTCTTCAGGCGCTGAAGGCGGGGCCGACCGGAAAGGTCGCCGTCACCTATTTCGAGTGGGCGGCGTCGACCGACCAGAAGCTTATCATTCCGTGGCGGATCGTGGACGGGCCGGAATCCGCCGACGCCGTCGCCGCCGAAATTCTCAAGACCCCGGTCCGCCGCGCCTCGCGCACCTCGATCTCCGGCGCGATCGACTTCGCCCTGCCGCTGTTCGAGCGGAATCAGTATCACGGCTTGCGCCGCGTCATCGATATCTCGGGCGACGGCCCCAACAACAACGGCACGCCGGTGACGGTGGCGCGCGACGCCGCGCTGGAGAAGGGCGTCGTCATCAACGGCCTGCCGATCATGGTGAAGGAGCCGAGCTACTCGACGATGGATATCGAGAACCTCGATTATTACTACGAGGATTGCGTGATCGGCGGCCCCGGATCGTTCGTGGTGCCGATCAAGAACCGCGAAAAATTTCGCGAGGCGATCCGCACCAAGCTGGTGATGGAGGTGGCGGGGCGGGTGCCGCCGGCGCGCGTGGTGCCCACGGCGGCGCGCGAGCCGCGCGTCAATTGCATGATCGGCGAGAAGATCTGGCAGGAGCGCTGGGGGCGGTAGGGCGCGATCTCCGCGAGTCTGACTGGAAATTCATTTTGTACATGGGCTTTCAAAACGAAAACCGTCGTCCCCGCGCAGGCGGGGACCCATAACCTCTAACGATTGCGGTTGGCGGGACGGCTTGCCAAGGACAACAAACGCTATCCGCATCATCGGCGACACGGCGTATGGGTCCCCGCCTGCGCGGGGACGACGCTGAGGCTGTTGGATTCGATGTGCTCCATTTTGAGGCAGGCGCTCCATCCCATCAACCCAGTTACCGCGTGAACCGCGCCACCAGTTCGACGTGCGGGGTGTGGCGGAACTGGTCGACCGGCGTCACCGTTTCGATCCGGTAGCCGCCGTCGATCAGGATGCGCGCGTCGCGGGCGAAGGTCGCGGCGTTGCACGACACCGCGACAATCACCGGTACCCGGCTCGCGGCAAGCTGCCGGCTTTGCGCCTCCGCGCCCTGACGCGGCGGGTCGAACACCACCGCATCGACGTCGCGCAGTTCCTGCGCCACCAGCGGCCGCCGGAACAGGTCGCGCGCCTCGGCGGTGACCGGCTTCAGGCCGTGCGCGGAGGCCGCCGCCTTGCGT
>JBASBO010000167.1:0-5592 GCA_049651165.1 Xanthobacteraceae bacterium
GGCGTTGCCAGACCTCGTTCGGCAAGGATGGAACGGGATAGGGGTTCGGATTGATGCCGGTGGACAGATCGAGCCATTGGTCCGGCGCGCCGCCGAACCGCGCCATCGCCTTGCCGAGATCGCCGCCGTGTTTCATGCGCTTCTCTTGCCACGCCGCGCCGCGTCGCGCGAGAGGCGATGGCGCATCGTTGCCGGATTTCTCGCGCTCGCTCTCTCCACCGCCTCGCCGGCGCGCGCGGCGGAGTTGCCGCGCATCGCCTCGATCAACGCCTGCACCGACCAACTGCTGCTGGCGCTCGCCGACCCCGCGCAGATTCTCGGTCTCGGTCCCTATTCGCGCGACACAACGCGCTGGTGGGGCACCGCCGACGCGCACCGCTACCCGCGTCTGTCAGGCGAGGCCGAGGACGTGCTGGTGCTCAAACCCGACGTCGTGGTCGCCGGCAGCTTCACCAAGCGCTCCACCCGCGACCTGCTGAAGGAGCAGGGCGAGACGCTGGTCACCTTCGACGTCGCTCATTCGCTCGACGAGGTGAAGGCGCAGATCCGCAAGATGGGCGAGGTGACGCGGCACCCCGAACGCGCGGAGGTTTACGTCGCGCGCATCAATGAGGCTATCGCGCGGACGCGGCAATTCGTGGCGCGGAAACACTATCGCGTGCTGCCGATCTCGCGACGCGGCTGGGTGTCCGGCAGCCGCAGCCTGATGACGTCGCTGATGGCAGAGGTCGGCTTGTCGAACGCCGCCGGCGATCTTGGGCTGAAGCTGGGCGGCTTCGCTTCGCTGGAAGCCATCATCAGCCTGCGGCCGGACTTCATCATGGTGTCGAGCGACAGCAATTTCGCCGAGGACGAGGGCCGCGCCTTTCTGCTGCACCCGGCGCTGGAGCATTTCTATCCGCCGGCCAGGCGCCTCGTGGTGCCGGAGCGGCTGACGGTGTGCGGCGGCCCGATGGCCGTCGACGCACTGGATCGCATCGTCAGCGAGATTACCCGCGCCGAGCGCGAGGCCGGCGCTTCGGCCGCCGCGCACTGATGCTGCCATGGAGCGACACACTTATCGTCGTGCTGGTGGCGCTGGCCGCCGATGCCGCAATCGGCGATCCTGACTGGCTGTGGCGGCGCGTCCCGCATCCGGTCGCAATCATCGGCCACGCCATCGCCGCGCTCGATCATACGCTCAACCGCGAAACATGGTCGCCGGCCCGACGCAAGTTTTTCGGAATCGTCACCATCTCGCTGCTGGTCGCCGCAGCGCTGTTCACGGGATATGTCCTTGAAGCGCTGCTTTCGCGCGGCGCTGTCGGCAACATCGCCCTCGGGATCATCGCCTCGACGCTGATCGCACAGAACAGTCTCTATCGACACGTCGCGCGGGTGCGCGCCGCGTTCGCCAGCGGCGGCCTGATGGCCGCTCGCGCGGCGGTGAGTCGGATCGTCGGACGCGATCCGCGAAGCCTCGACGAGGGTGGCGTCAGCCGCGCGGCCATCGAATCCTGCGCCGAGAATTTTTCCGACGGCGTGGTCGCGCCGACGCTCTGGCTGGTGCTGCTCGGGCTGCCCGGCCTGCTCGCCTACAAGGCGATCAACACCGCCGATTCGATGATCGGCCATCGCAGCGACAGGCATCGTGCATTCGGCTGGGCGGCGGCGCGGCTCGACGATCTCGTCAATCTTGCGCCGGCGCGGCTCTCCGGCCTGCTGCTGGCGCTGGCTGCGCCGCTCGCCGGCGGATCGATTGGCGTCGCGTTGAAAGCCATGCTGCGCAACGCCCGCAACCATCGCTCGCCCAACGCCGGCTGGCCGGAAAGTGCGATCGCCGGCGCGCTCGGCATCCGCCTCGCCGGTCCGCGCCGCTACAGCGAGAGCGTGGTGGACGACCCCTGGCTCAACGCCGCCGGCCGCAACGCCACGCCCGCCGACATTTTTCGCGCGTTGCGGATGCTGGCCGCGAGTTGCGCGCTTCAGTTCGCGGCGATCGGCGCGCTGGCCTGCATTGCCTGAGTGAGCACGCGTTGCTCAGGCCGTGTCCCGGACGCGGCGCAGCGTGCAACGCTGCACCGCAGAGCCGGGACCGTATCAAAGGCACCGTCCGTTACGGTCCCGGATCAGCGAAGCGGCACGGCGCTTGCGCTTGCGCCGCGTCGCATCGGGGACAAGCGGATGGGCTCCGTCGCATCACCCCACGCTATCCCGCCGCCGCGCGACGGCAAGCAGCGCGTCGATATCGAGATGCGCCTCCAGATGATCGGCCAGCGCGTCGAGCGCGGCTTCGACGCGCGTCTCATAGGCCAGCGACGACGCCGCGCCGAGCGCCTTCAGCCACGCCGCGCGAAACACATCGTCGGAAAACAACCCGTGCAGATAGGTGCCCTGCACCCGGCCGTCGCGCGAGGTCGCGCCGTCATCGCGACCATCGATCCGCAGCATCGGCCACACACAATCCGGCCCGAAGCTGCGGCCGAGATGGATCTCGTAACCGGCGACCGCAAGTCCGCTGGCGCAATGGATGCCGCGCGCCAGCGTGGTCGATTTGTCGCCCTGCATCACGGTGTCGATGTCGAGCAGCCCCAGCCCATCGACGCATCCCGCCGCGCTATCGACGCCGTCGGGATCGGCGATGGTTTTGCCCAGCATCTGATAGCCGCCGCACAGGCCGAGCACATGGCCGCCGCGCCGCACATGCGCCGCGATGTCGATGTCCCAGCCCTGCGCGCGCAGGAAGGCGAGATCGCCCAGCGTCGATTTGCTGCCGGGCAGGATCACCACGCGCGCCTCGGCGGGAATCGGCTCGCCCGGCCGCACGAAACGCAAGGCGACGCCGGGCTCCATCGCCAGCGGATCGAGGTCGTCGAAATTGGCGATGCGCGCCAGCATCGGCACCGCGATCACGCAAGCCCCCTCCTCACGCGCCGCGCTCTCCAGATCGAGCGCGTCCTCGGCGGGCAGCCACGCCGCCTGCGGCAGCCACGGCACCACGCCGAGCGACGGCCAGCCGGTCCTCTGCGTCACCGCCGCAAGGCCGTCGTCGAACAGCTTCACCTCGCCGCGAAACTTGTTGATGAGGAAGCCGGCGATGCGCGCGCGCTCCTCCGGCTCAAGCACCGCGTGGGTGCCAACCAGACTGGCGATGACGCCGCCGCGATCGATATCGCCCGCCAGCACCACCGGCACGCCGGCGGCGATAGCAAAGCCCATGTTGGCGATGTCGCCACGGCGCAGGTTGATTTCGGCGGGGCTGCCCGCGCCCTCCACCAGCACGATGTCGGCGTCACGCGCCAGATGCGCGAAGCTCTCCAGCACCAGCGGCAGCAGTTCCGCCTTGCGATCGAGGAAATTTTCCGCGCGCAACGTTCCCATGCGCCGGCCGCGCACGATCACCTGCGCGCCGGTGTCGGTCTCCGGCTTCAGCAGCACGGGATTCATGTGGCAACTCGGTGGCAGCCGCGCCGCGCGCGCCTGCACCGCCTGCGCGCGGCCGATCTCGCCGCCATCCACCGCGATTGCCGCATTGTTTGACATGTTCTGCGGCTTGAACGGCGCGACCCGCAGACCGCGCCGCACCAGCACCCGCGCAAGCCCCGCGACCAGCGTCGATTTGCCGGCGTTGGAGCCGGTCGCCTGGATCATCAGCGCGGGGGTGGAGGGCGGAGGCAACGTCAGAACTCGATGCCCTTCTGCGCCTTCACGCCCTGCCGGAACGGGTGCTTGACCATGGTCATGTCGGTGACCAGATCGGCCATCTCGACCAACCTGTCATGGGCGTTGCGGCCGGTGATGACGACATGCTTGTCGTCGGGCTTCTCCGTGCGCAGGAAATCCAGCACCTCGTCGAGCGGCAGGTAATCGTAGCGCAGCACGATGTTGAGTTCGTCGAGCAGCACCAGATGGTGGCGGTCGTCGCGGATCAGCGCCTTGGCCTGCTCCCAGCCGGCGCGCGCGGCGGCGATGTCGCGGGCGCGGTCCTGCGTCTCCCAGGTGAACCCCTCGCCCATGATGTGCAGCGTCACCAGATCGGGAAAGCGCCGCAACAGCCGCGCCTCGCCGGTGTCCCACTTCGCCGACTTGGTGAACTGCACGATGCCGACCGGCATGTCGTGGCCGATGTGGCGGAACACCATGCCAAGCGCGGCCGAGGTCTTGCCCTTGCCGTTGCCGGTGTGGACGATGAGAAGGCCCCTCTCGGCGGTCTTGGTCGCCATCATGCGGTCGCGCGCGGCCTTCACCTTGCGCATCTTGTCGTTGTGCCGGGCGTTGACGGCGTCATCGGTCGCGGGTTCGCTCATGTCGTTCTCTCGCTTGCATTGCGCTTCAGCCACAGCGGCAGCCCGGCGGCGATGAACGCGACCTCGGGCACGGCCGCTGCGACCGCCTGATTGAGCCACCCCTGCGCGTCGCGGAAGGCGCGGCCGAGCGGCGTTTCGGGAACGAGGCCGAGGCCGACCTCGTTGGAGACGAGAATGACCGGATGACGCGCCGTGCGCAGCCAGTCGGCCAGCGCGCTGATCTCTGCCTCGACGTCGCGTCCGGCGTGCATCAGGTTGGAGAGCCACAGCGTCAGGCAGTCCACCAGCACGACGCGCTCAGCGTTGGCCTCGCGCCCGAGCACGGAGACCAGCGCCAGCGGTTCCTCCACCGTGCGCCAGCCGTCGCCGCGCCGGGCGCGGTGATGGGCGATCCGCGTTTGCATCTCGGCGTCGCCCGCCGTGGCGGTGGCAAGATAGACCCGCGCCAGACCGCTGTCGCGCGCGAGGCTTTCAGCGAAACGCGACTTGCCGGAGCGCGCGCCGCCCAGAACCAGCGTCGCGGACAATGCGGATAGCGATGAGTTTTGCGGCATCAACGGTCCGGATCGGAACGGCCTTCGAAAAGCTCGCGCACCGGCTTCCCTTTTCGCCTTCCATGTGGAAGGACGGGCGACGCTAACCGCCGCGCCGCGCCGGGTCAACCGCGCGCCCCGGCCGACGAGAATTTCCATGACAGACGCTTTAGCAACGCCATGGCTGCCGAAGATCGCGCCGCTCGATCGCGCGCACGAGGCAGCCTTGCGCGCGCGGATCGACGGCAAGGCCAAGCCGCCCGGCTCGCTCGGCCGCATCGAAGACCTCGCGGTGCAACTCGGCCTGATCCGGCGCCCGGCGGAACCGGCCGCCGACAACGCGGTGCTTCTGGTGTTCGCCGGCGATCACGGCCTCACCGCCTCGGGCGTGTCGCAGTATCCATCCGACGTGACGGCGGCGATGGTGAAAACGTTCCTCGCCGGGCGCGCCAGCGCCAACGCCTTTGCCGCCGCCACCGGCGCGCGACTGCGCGTCGTCGATGCCGGCGTCGCCGCCGATCTGCCGCCGCACCCCGACCTGATCGACGCAAAAATCGCTCACGGCACGGCGAACGCGGCGCTTGAACCCGCGATGACGCGGCAGCAGGCCATCGCCGCGCTGTCGCGCGGCCGCGAGATCGCGGCGCAAGAGATCGACGCCGGCGCGGACGTCATCGCCATCGGCGAGATGGGCATCGGCAACACCGCCTCCGCCGCGCTGATCGCGCACCGCCTCGCGCCCGCTTCGCTCGACGACTGCATCGGCGTCGGCG
>JBASBO010000168.1:0-13149 GCA_049651165.1 Xanthobacteraceae bacterium
CTTCGGACAGAGTAACGATCTGGACGCCCGCGAAGCGAAGCCGCTTGAACACGCCCGCCACGTCCTCCTGATCGCGGCTGATGCAATCCAGCGCCTCGGACAGCACCATGTCGAAGCGACCGGCTTGAGCGTCGGCCAGCAGCGACTGGATGCCGGAACGGATGAGCGATGCGCCCGAAATAGCGCGGTCGGTCTTTTTTCCGGATCTGCGCTGTTACGACGATCGATGAGGCGCGCTGCGGTCGTCTCTGTTCCACCATCCCCCACCGAGTGCCTGGAATAGCGCAACGGTATTGGCGAGTTGGGCGGCTTGTGCGTCGAGACGCGCCAGCGTAGTTTGCAGATAAGCTTGTTGCGCGGTCAAGAGCAGCGGGACGCTGACCTGCCCCTGATCGACCTGCTTGCGCACCAGCGCGATATTCTGCGAGGCGGATCGCTCCGCGTCGGTTGACGCGCGGATCGAGCGGGTGTCGGCCTGCAACGCGCGTAAAACGTCCGCAACGTTCCGGAACGCCGCCAGAACCGTGCCGCGATACTGGGCGAATGCCTGATTGGTTTGCTCCTCCGCCGCGCGCTGCCTGTTCTCAAGCGCGCCGGCATCGAAAATGGTCTGCGCCGCGCCGCCGGCCAGCGTCCAGAGGCCCGCTCCGGGCGTCGCCAGATCGGCGAATCGCGCGGCGGCGGCGCCGACACTCCCTCCCAGCGTGATCTGCGGCAGACGGTTGGCGATCGCGACGCCGATCGTCGCATTGGCGGCGTGCAAACCGGCTTCGGCGGCGCGGATATCGGGGCGTTGCCTGACGAGATCGGCGGGAAGGCTGAGCGGCAGGCGGCGCGGCATTCGGAACGACGCCAGATTGAACGTCTCGCCCGGCGCGTCACTGGGCAAGCGGCCGGTGAGGAACGCGAGCAGATGGCGCTGCTGGGCGAGTTGCTTTTCCAGCGGCGGCAGCGTCAGGCGGGTCTGCGCCAGCGCAGTCTCCTGTGCGGCGACATCGGTGAGAGCGATCTGCCCCTGCTCCTGCTGCCGGCGCAACAGCCGCAGAAGCTCTGCCTGCAAGCCGATGACACGCCGCGTCGCCGCGATCTGTCCGCGCAGACGTCCCTCCTCGATGGCGGCAAGCGCGATATTGCTGGCGAGCGTCAGATAAACGCCCTCGCGCTGGAACGCGTTCATCTCGCGCTGCGCGTCGGTGGATTCCACCAGCCGCCGCGTACCGCCCCAGACGTCGGCGACATAGCTGATCGTCACCTGGCCGGTATGCAGATTGAAGATGTTAGCGCCGGATTCCAGCGGTGACGACAGATCGGCGGCGACCTTCTGGCGCGAAGTGTCAAAACCCCCGGCGATGCTCGGAAACAGCGCGCCGCGCTGCGCGAGGGCGTTGGCCTGCGCCACTCGCACCGCAGCTTCGGCGGCAGCCAGATCGGCGTTGTGGGCGATGCCGTCCTCGACCAGCCGGTTGAGCGCCGGGGATTGCAACAGCTCCCACCATTGCGGAGGGATCTCCGCGCCGCGTACGATCACGCGGCCGGGAACGCGATCGCCGGCGGGGTCGGACAGATAGCTTTTCGTGGAGGGTGCCTCGGGTGTCTTGAAGTCGGGCCCGACGGCGCAACCCGCCAGCAGCGACGCCAGCACGATCAGGCACGGCAGGGCCGCGCGCCTTTGATGCGGGGTCGAAGCGAGTTTCCCGGCCCCGTTGGAGTCCGAAGCTGATGATTTTCGTCGACTCGATCGCACGTTCGTGTCCTTCACTGGTCCCGTTGCGCATGACCGCATCACTCGGCCGGTTCGGGCACGGCCTGAGCAGCCTCGGCCACCGTCTCTCGCCGGTTGGAAAACAACGCGATCAGCGTCGGCAGCGTAATCAGAATCACGAACGGCGCGAACATCATCCCCCCGACGACCACGACCGCCAGCGGTTTTTGAACCTGCGATCCGATTCCGGTGGACAGCGCGGCCGGCAGAAGGCCGATGCCGGCGATCACGCAGGTCATTAATACCGGGCGCATCTGAACATCTCCGGCGAGGACAATGGCGTCGAGCCGTCGCAAGCCGGATTGAAGAAGCTGATTGTATTGGGACAGGATGAGGATGCCGTTCATCACCGATATTCCGAACAGCGCGATGAAACCGATGGCTGCGGACACGCTGAACGGAATATGGGCGATCAGCAGGGCAAAAATGCCGCCGACCACGGCCATCGGAATCACGCTCATCGCCAGCAGCGTGTCACGGAACGACGAGAAATTGATCCACAGCAACAGGCCGATCAAGGCGAGGCTTAGCGGCACCACGATCTGGAGCCGCGCGATCGCGTCCTGCAGGTTCTGAAATTCCCCGACCCATTCGAGACGCATCCCCGCCGGCAAATGGATCTCTCTGGCGATCCGCTCCTGGGCGTCCTTGATGGCGCCGCCGAGATCGCGGTCGCGGACGCTGAACTTGATCGGCAGGTAGCGCTGCTGCTGCTCGCGATAGATATAGGACGCGCCCGACACCAGCCGGATATCGGCGACCTCGCTTAATGGAATCTGGGTCACGCCCTTGGGGCCGCTGACGCCGACCGACAACTGGCTGATCGCCTCCGCGCTCTGCCGGTAGCGCTCCGCCAGCCGCACCACGATCGGGAAATGCCGGTCGCTGCCGGGCTCGTAGACGTCGCCGGCCTCCTCGCCGCCGATCGCCGTCTTGATGACCGCGTTGATGTCGCCGGGCGACAGGCCATAACGCGCGGCGCGCTCGCGGTCGATATCGATCTGGATCGTCGGTTGCCCCAGCGAGGTGAAAACGCCGAGATCGGTGATGCCGGGCACCGTCGCCAGCACCGCCTTGATTTTGTCGGCGACCTCGGTCAGTTGTTGCAGGTCGTTGCCGAAGATCTTGATCGAGTTCTCGCCCTTGACGCCGGAAACCTGCTCGGCGACGTTGTCCTGCAAATACTGGGAGAAGTTGAATTCGACGCCCGGAAATTCGGCGGACAGTTTTGCCTGGATTTCCTCGGTCAGCTTCTCCTTGTCCAGTCCGGGCCGCCACTGGTCGAACGGCTTCAGCGGCGTGAAGAACTCGACGTTGAAGAAGCCCGCGGCGTCGGTGCCGTCGTCGGGGCGGCCATGCTGGCTCACCACCGTCTCGACTTCCGGAAAACTGCGAATGACCTTGCGCATCCGGTTGGCGTAGGTGTTGCCTTCCTCCAGCGAAATGGTGGGCGGCATGGTGGCGCGCACCCAGAGGTTGCCTTCCTCCAGTTTCGGCAGGAACTCCACCCCGAGCAGGCGCACCGCGATGCCGGCCGTGATGAAAATCACCAGCGCGATGGTCGCCGTCGACTTTCGGTTGGCGACGGCAAGCCGCAGCGCCGGCTTGTAGACCCGGTGCAGGATGCGCACCAGCCATGTCTCGGTTTCGCGCACATGCTCCGGCAACAGCAGCGCGCCAAGCGCGGGACTGACGGTGAACGTCGCGAGCAGCCCGCCGGCGATGGCGTAGGCATAGGTCTTGGCCATCGGCCCGAAGATATGTCCCTCCACGCCGCTCATGGTGAACAGCGGAATGAACCCGACGATGATGATGGCGGTCGCGAACAGGATCGAGCGGTTGACGCCGATGCCGGCGGTGTAGATCGACAGCAGCTTGCCGGTGAAGCCGGACGCGCGGGCCTCCGCGGACGGCGCCCGCGCGCCGTGCCCGAGTTGCCAGAAGATGCGCTCGACCATGATGACGGTGGCGTCGACGATCAGGCCGAAGTCGATCGCGCCGACCGACAGCAGGTTGGCCGACTCCCCGCGCAGCACCATGATCCCGACTGCGAAAAATAACGCGAAGGGAATCGTCGCGCCGACGATCAGGGCGCTGCGGAGATTGCCGAGGAACAGCCATTGCAGCAGGAAGATCAGCAGGATGCCGACCACCATGTTGTGCAGCACGGTGTGGGTGGTGATGTCGATCAGGTCCTGCCGGTCGTAGATCCGCTCGATGCGGACGCCGGGCGGCAGGATGCCCGCCGTGTTGATGCGCTCCACTTCGGCTTTCACGCGCGCGATGGTCGGCGTGCTCTGCTGGCCGCGCCGCATCAGGACGATGCCCTCGACGATATCGTCGTCATTGTCCTGACCGGCGATGCCGAGGCGCGGCTGATGGCCGACGATCACATTGGCGACGTCGCGCACCATCACCGGATTGCCGCCCGCCTGTGTCAGCATGGTGTTCCTGATATCGTCGATCGAGCGGATCAGGCCGACGCCGCGCACCACGGCGGATTGCGTGCCGAGATTGACGATATTGCCGCCGACGTTGAGGTTGCTGCCGCGCAACGTCTGGAGCAATTGCGGCAGCGTCAGGCCGTGGGCGATCAGCCGGTCGAGATCGACCTGAAGTTCGAACGTCTTGGTCTTGCCGCCCCAGCCGACGACGTCGATGATGCCGGGGATCGCCCGGAAGCGGCGCTGCAATACCCAGTCCTGAAGCGTCTTGAGATCCAGCACGCTGTAGCCGGGCGGGCCGACCAGCCGATAACGGTAGATCTCACCGATCGGACTGACGGGACTGATCCCGGGCTGTACGCCGTCCGGAAGCCCCGAGAGTTGCGACAGCCGGTTCAGCACCTGTTGCAGCGCTTCGTCATAGGTGTAGGCATAGGTGAATTGCAGCTTGATATCCGACAGGCCGTAGAGCGAGTTGGTCCGCATCACCCGCAGGTTCGGCACGCCGGACAATTGCGTCTCGATCGGGATCGTGATGTAGCGTTCAACCTCCTCGGCCGAAAGACCTGCGCTTTGCGTGATGACATTCACCATCGGCGGAACGGGATCGGGATAAGCCTCGATGTTCAGCACCCTGAACGCCGCCACGCCGCCGGCCAGCGTCACGACGAACGCCACTAGCATCAGAACGCGTTGCCTCAACGCAAATGCGATCACCTGATCGATCATGGCGGGCGGCCTGTCGTCTGTCAGCTCTGGTTGGCGGCGGTCATGCGGTCGATGAACAGGCTGCCGCGTGTCACGATCTTCTCGCCGGCACCGAGGCCATCCAGCACCTGGATCATCCGGCCGTTCGACGGCCCGAGCCTGATCTGCCGCAGTTCAACGCTGCGATCCTCCCCCACCACCCAGACGCGCGCGTTGCTGCCCTCATAGATCACGGCATCGAGAGGCACGGCCGGCGTCGGCCGTCCCTCGTTGATGACAATGGTCACGCTCGCGAACATTTCCGGCTTCAGCAGTCCGTCGGCATTGTCGATGCTGGCGCGGACCAGCAGCCGGCGACTGTCGGGATCGATGCCAGGGGCCACATAGTCGATCCGCGTCTCGAACACCCGGTCGGGCTCGGCCAGCACCCTGAAGGCGAGACGCTGTCCGAAACGAACCTTGCCGGCATCGGTCTCACGAACGTAGGCCGCGATCCACACCTTCGACGTGTCACCGACCAAAAACACCGGATCGCTGTCGCCGGCGCCGGCGCTGACGTACTGGCCCGGTCCGATCCGGCGTTGCAGGACGGTCCCCGCCAGCGGCGAATAGACCGGCGCATCGGGGGTCAGCGCGCCGGTTTTCTCGAACGCTTCGATTTCCGCATCGGTCTTGCCGACCAGCCGCAGCCGGTTGCGCGCCGCCTGCAATGCGATCTCGGCTGAACGGGAATCGTTTTCAGCGGCCGTGAGATTTGCCTGCGCCTCCTGCCACTCGCGCTGCGAGGCGGCCTTGTCCTTCGCCAACGCCGACATCCGCCGCTCGACGATCCGCGCCAGATCGACCTGCGACACCGCTTTGTTGCGCGTGGTCAGGGCGGCGACGAAATCCTTTTGCGCATCGACGGAATCGGCCGCTTCGATGACAAACAGTAATTGTCCCTTGCCGACCTCGTCGCCGGGCGCGGCCAGCAGTTTGGTCACGCGGCCGGCGTAAGGCGGGAAGATGCGCGTCGAGCGATTCTGGTCGATCGCGACCTTGCCCTCGGTTCGCACTTCCACCTGAAACGCGTGTTCCTCGACTGGCCGCACCGTAACCGCGCTCCACTGCGCGGCGGTGAGGCGGAGCTTGCCGTCCGGCTTTGCCAGTTCGCGATCCAGCGCCGGATTGCGGGCCGCGCGGCCGCGATCGGCTTGCAAGGCCAGGGCGAGGCCAGCGACCAGCGCCGTCGCGACCATCGCCACGGCCATCATGCGCGTGAGCGACAAGCCTCGCCGGAATGACGCCAGAGGACGCATGATGTCACAGCTCCGATTCTCAATCGTTCCGTTCCGTCGCGCCGGCGAACAAGCGACGATGATTGCGGAACGGAGAAGGTTTTCGTCGGCCGGCTGGCGCCGCTGACGGTCGGCGTCGCGGCGTCTCAATTCGACGAATACTCTGCTATAAGGATTGCGTCTTACGGCAGCCTTACGCGAGCGATCATGCGCAAACCTTACACAAGACTTACAGTAATCGTCCGGCCGGGAGCGAACCGGCCGCGACCGTCTTTCGTCGGCAAAGAATGACGACGATGACGCGCGCGCCCTTGGATGGATTCGCGGGGATATCGGCCGAATGAGACTGCTGGTCGTCGAGGACAACGAGGAACTGGCCGGGCTTCTGGCGCAAGGGCTGCAAGCGGCGGGTTATCAGATCGATCACCTCTCAAGCGCGGCGGATGCCCGCAATGCTCTCGGCACGACGCGATACGCGGCGCTGATCCTCGACCTCGGTCTGCCCGATAGCGACGGACTGTCGATCCTGCGCGAATTGCGGCATCGCCGCGATCCGATTCCCGTGCTGGTGCTGACGGCGCGCGGCGGCGTCGAGGACCGGGTGACCGGGCTCAGAAGCGGCGCGGACGATTATCTGGTCAAGCCGTTCGCCTTCGATGAACTGGTGGCGCGGCTCGAAGCGCTGCTGCGCCGGCCGGGCCAGTTGCTCGGCAGTTCGCTGCGGCTGTCGAACGTGACCTTCGATACCGAGGGGCGACAGGTCTTCGTCGACCAGCAACCGCAGAATCTCTCGGCCCGCGAGATCGCCGTGCTCGAACTGCTGCTGCGCCGCAAGGGCAGCGTGGTGTCGAAGAAACTTCTCGAAGACCAGATCTTCGGCCTCACCGGCGAGGTCGCCTCCAACGCCGTCGAGGTCTATGTCCATCGTCTGCGAAAGCAATTGTCCGATATCGGCGCGAAGGTGAAAATCAGCACCATTCGCGGCGTCGGCTATGTGATGATGGAGAGCGACTAGTGTCACGGCGTGGCTCCATTCTATCCCGCATCGTCGTTCTGCACATTCTCGTCGTGATCGGAACCGCGATGCTGCTGCGGTCCGTGCTGCATTGGTCGCTGACCTCGGACGTCGCCAGCCTTCAATTGAAGACCATGGAAACCCAGGCGGAGCGTTTCGCCCGTCATCTGCGGCATTCATCCGCCGGGGGCTGGACCCTCGACCTTCCGGCCGGCATCCGCGACCAGTATTCCGACGCTTACGGTCGATACGGTTACGCTATCGTCGATGACACCGGAGCGGCGATCTTCTCGTCGCGCGGCGACAACAAGCCGCTTTTCGCGGTGGCGCGCGGCATGCCGGATATCGTGCCTCACAAGGAACAGACGCCCGGCGGCACCAGAACCATCGCCGGAGCCAGCATCCGAAAAACCGTTGGCGGCGACAATGTCTGGATACAGATCTCGGAAGACCTGTCGCATCGCGACGTGATCGTGGACGATCTTCTCAACGACTTTCTGCAACAGGCGGTCTGGATCATCGTTCCGGCCCTGCTTTTGCTGCTTATCGCCGATGTCATCATCTTCCGCATGGCTGTGAAGCCGCTGCATCGCGCATCCGACCGCGCCATGCACATCAGCCCCACGCGCCTCGACGTCCGGCTTCCGACCGAGGACATGCCATCGGAAATCCGGCCTCTCGCCGATGCCGTCAATCAGGCGCTGGACCGTCTCGAACAGGGCTTTCGCCGCCAGCGCGAGTTCGCGGCCGACGCGGCGCACGAACTGCGCACGCCGCTTGCAATCCTGCGCACGCGGATCGAGACACTGCCGCGCAGCGATACGGCGCAAGCGCTGGGCCGTGATGTCGAAAGCATGAGCCGGGTCGTGAGCCAGCTTCTCGATGCAACCGAGCTGGAGACGATCCTTATCGATCCAGGCGAGACCGTAGACATTCACCAGGTCTGCCTTGAAGTTGTGGAGTTCATCGCGCCGCTGGCTCTCCAGCGTAACAAGAGCATCGAATTGGCCGGCACTGAGGCCCCTGTTTCGATCATGGGCAACGCGGAGTTGATCCGGCGGGCCACGCGCAATCTGGTTGAAAATGCCATTCTGCATACACCGGAAGGAACAACCATCGAGGTTATCGTAAACCCGGCCGGCTCGATCAGCGTCGTCGACAATGGCGGCGGCATTTCTCCCGCCGACCGCGACGTCGTTTTTCAACGTTTCTGGCGACGCGATCGACGCGCGGGCGGCGGTGCAGGACTGGGACTATCTATCGTGAAAAAGATCGTCGATGCGCACGAGGGAAGCATCTCGCTGGAAGACGGACCAATGGGCGGCACGAAATTTACCATGCACTTTCGTTTGTCGAACTTACTTGGAGCGATCGAAAGAAACTCCGAAAAGATTTCAAGTGCGTGAAACGAAGCGGTCAACTTGCATAGAAGCACTATCACCATGCTGCTGAAGGCTCCAAATCGGCCGCAGCTCATGTTTCGGATCAGTGCCAGTCTTAATAACTGCGTAAGTGACGTAGTTGTGGGGCTGGGTTTCAAATTTCCACGGCGAGCAAGTGTCGGTTTCGGTCAGAACCTGTCCGCGCATGACGGTGAGTAATGCTGTCGAAGTTCGAAAGGCTTTACTCGCCCGGCACGATGCTCGGCGCGAGGATGGCTTCGAGGTGTTCGGGCCGATCCTGATTGACGGCGGTGAGATAGTCGTCGGCGAGGCGACGCAGCCGCGCGCTCAGGGTTTCGGCGACGCCGATGCGCGCGATGCTGGTCTGTTCGCGCACGATCGCCTGAATCGATTGAACATGGTGCGCCACCAGATCCGCCGGCACGGCGGCAAGGTCGGGCGCGTGCTCGATGATGCGGCACAGGCTGTCGGCGGCGGCGCCGGCGGCCGCGAAGCCGAAGGTCGCCGCGTCGCCCTTGATGTCGTGCGCGGCGTGGAACAGTTCGTCGCGCGCCTTCGCCGTGAATCCGTCCTTGAGGATCGCGGCATAAGCGGATGCGAGCCGTCCGCATTCGATCGCCATCCAGTCGTTGAATTCCTCCGACAGTCCGGCCAGCGCCGCCTCGGCCCGCGCTACCGGATCGTCGAGGGTCTTGCCCTGAGCAAGGCGAACGGCGCGGCGCAGCGGGTTGGGCTGGGTGATGACGTGATGGTCGGCATACGCCTTGACGCTTGGCGCGGGCGGCTTCGGTTTGGCCATCGTTCGATCCCTTGGGTTTATCCGGGTATCCGCGCTTTATCGAGCAACGAGGGTTGCGGCATCACCTCGGCGTCGCCGTTGGTCCGGCGCTCCGGCCCGATATAGGCGCCGGTGTTGCGCCGCCGGTCGGGCCCGAAATAGGTCTTGGTCTTGATGAAGGGGCGGGGGTTGGTGACGACGTTCATGATGCGCTGGTAGAGGCCCTTGGCCGAAATCGGCTTGGCCAGAAACTCGGTGACGCCGGCGTCGCGCGCAAGCGTCACGCGGCGCTTCTCGGAATGTCCGGTCAGCATGATGATCGGCGCATAGGGATTGCCGTTGGCGTCCGGCTGCCGGATCATCTGCGCCAGTTCGAGACCGTCGAAAATCGGCATCGCCCAGTCGGTGATGACGATGTCCGGCACGTAGTGGCTGAACATTTCCAGCGCGGTGGCGCCGTCCTCGGATTCGTACACTTCGCGCGCGCCGAACGAATGCAGCAGCGTGCGCAGGATCCGGCGCATGTGCGGATTGTCGTCGCACACCAGAAAACGGAGCTTGTTGAAATCGATCTGGTACATCAATCGGCTATATCAATTGTCGGCTTTGAACCCGGCGCCGGCGGCGGCCGGTATACGCCGTGTTAACGATATGCCGATCGTCGTTAAGGAATGGTTGCCGTCGGCGGCCGCGCGCCGGCGGTCAATAGCCGAACTGCTCGCTGAGGATGCGTTCTTCGAGGCTGTGGCCGGGGTCGAACAGCATCCGCATCGAGATCGATTTGTCCGACAGGATCTCGACCCGCAGCGCGTCGCGCACCTCGTCGTGGTCGGCGACGGCGGCGACCGGACGCTTGGCGTGTTCCAGAACCTCGATCACCACGAAGGCGTTGTCCGGGAGCAGCGCGCCGCGCCAGCGTCGCGGCCGGAATGCGCTGATCGGCGTCAGCGCCAGCAGCGCCGCGTTGATCGGCAGGATCGGGCCTTGCGCCGACAGGTTGTAGGCGGTCGAGCCCGCCGGCGTCGCCACCATGACGCCGTCGGCGACCAGTTCGGACATGCGCTCGCGTTCGTCGATCAGGATGCGCAGCCGCGCGGCCTGATGGGTCTGGCGGAACACCGAGACTTCGTTGATGGCGTGATGCAGATGCACCTCGCCGCGCACGTCGGTGGCGCGCATCAACAGCGGGTGGATCACGGTGTCGCGCGCCGCCGCGAGGCGGGCGTAGAGATTTTCGGCGCGGTACTCGTTCATCAGGAAGCCGACGGTGCCGCGGTGCATCCCGTAGATCGGCTTTCCCGAACGCATCAACCGGTGGAGCGTCTGAAGCATCAGGCCGTCACCGCCCAGCGCCACCACCACGTCGGCGTCGGCCGGCGAGTGATTGCCGTAGGTCTCGACCAGACTGGTCAGCGCCGCCTCGGCTTCCGGGCTGGATCCCGCGACAAAGGCGATTTTGTCGTATCGCTTGGAAGGCGTCATCGGTGGCGGGCCTGAATGCGGGCGCGGCGCGGGAGGGAAGGAGCGCTTGCGGTGGTCTATACGCGGTTCGCCGCGTTTGTCGAGCCGCCGCCCGGGTTCTGCCGACCGGCGCGGCCGGGCCGCCGCGCCGATCGGACGTTTGTTCGCTTACAGAAATTCGTCGGCGATGGCGTCGAAGCCGCGCCGCCACGCCATGGCGCGATCGGGATCGAGCGGGATCGGCTCTGACGCCATCCGCACGATCACCAGCTCGGCGTCGGGATGGATGTAGATCCATTGGCCGTGAATGCCGAGCGCGCACAAGACGCCCTGACTCCTGTCGATCTGATACCATTTGCTGCGATAGCTCGCACCGGGAAACAGATCGGCGAAATCGCCGCGCGCCCACGCCGCCGTGGTGTCGTGCTCGTTGATGTCGTCGATCCACCAGCCCGGCACCACCTGACGGCCCTCGGCGCTGACGCCGCGCCGCCGCATCATCTCGCCGAAGCGTGCGAGGTCGCGCGGCGCGACGCAGATGCCGCCGGCGGCGCGCATCGCTCCGTGGGAGTCGACGGTGACATAGGCGTCGTGCTCCGCGCCGAGCGGTCCCCACAGATATTCGCTGAGAATGTCCGAGAGCGGCTGGCCGCAGGCGCGCTCGTAAACCCAGCCGAGAACGTCGGTGTTGGTCGAGACGTAGTGGAACGTCTCGCCGTGGCGGTTGCCGTCGGGCCGCATCGTCGCCAGAAAGCGTCGCACGTCCATCGGCTCGCGGCCGGGCGGCGGAATGTCCCAGCCCATCGCGTAGCGGTAGCGGATCACGTCGCCATCGGGATCGTCGTAGTCCTCGACGAAGCGGATGCCGACTACCATATCCAGCAAGTGACGCACCGTGGTGTCGCCGTAGACCGACTTTTCCAGTTCGGGCACGTAGTCGATGACGAGATCGTCGGGATCGAGCAATCCGCGATCGGTCAGAATGCCGCCGAGCGAACCGCAGATCGATTTGCTGACCGAGAACGCGATGTGGGGCGTGCGCGCGTCCATGCCGTTGGCGTACCACTCGGCGGCGATGCGTCCGCGCCGGAGCATGACGAGCGCGTCGGTGTCGGTGGTGCGCAGCGCGCTCGCCACCGTGGTCGGTTCGTCGCCGGGCCCGGCGAACTCGATATCGGCGATGCTTTCAAGGCTGGCCTCGAACGGCCGGCCCGGATTGGTCGCGGCGATGTTGGCGGTCGGCAGCAGACGGCGAACGTTGCGGTAGCTCCAGTGGTTGAACGGCGACCCACGCCAGTTGCCCAAGGTGACCTGCTTGTCGGGCGCGGGTGGAAAGTCGTTCATCAGATCGTTGGCGATCATGGTGTCTCCCGGGGCGTGGCTGGCCGTCCCCTTATGGGACGTGTCGATGATGAGGCCCGAGTGTAGCGGGTATCGGCGGTAAAGGAACCCGTCGGCAGGGTTGCACCGACACAGTTATGGACGATCGTTGCTGCCCGAATGCCACATCGTTATCAAACTGCCGCCACGTTGCTTCAACAAGGTTCCCGCCGCAACTCAAGGGGACCTGTTACATGAAAACGTTGATGCTTGCGGCGGCATCGCTCGCGTTGGCCGGATCGGTTGTCGGTGGGGCGGCGAAAGCGGCGGATTTGCCGCCGCGTCCGTACACCAAGGCGCCGCCGCCGGTGACGGCGCCTGCCATCGTCTACAACTGGACCGGCTTCTATATCGGTGGCCATCTCGGCGGCGCATTCGGCGGCGGCGACAGCCTGCAAGGCAGCGACGGCCGGTTCATGGGCGGCGTGCAGGGCGGCTTCGATTATCAATTCGCCAACAACTGGGTGATGGGCGTTGAAGCGAGCTATAGCTGGCTGGCGTCGGCGGGCGATGGCGTCGTGTTCCCGGGCGGAACGGTGGCGACGCTGGACAATCGCGGCCTCGGATCGGTGACCGGACGGCTCGGCTATACCACCGGGCCGGTGCTGCTCTACGCCAAGGGCGGTTACGCCTTCAGGGATCGCACTCTCGACGTCAGCATCGCGGGAGTCTCGCAGCCCTTCAGCACGACCGGCGATCATCAGGACGGCTACACCGTCGGCGCCGGCCTTGAATACATGTTCGCGCCGAGCTGGTCGGCCAAGGTCGAGTATCAATACTACAACTTCGGCAACACCACCTTCACCGGCGGACCGGCGGACATTGTCGGCACCAGCTTCCGCAACGACGAGCACACGGTCAAGGCCGGCTTGAACTATCGCTTCGGTTGGGGCGGACCGGCGGCGGCGAACTACTGAAACT
>JBASBO010000169.1:0-1932 GCA_049651165.1 Xanthobacteraceae bacterium
GCCACACGGTGCCTGTGAAGTAATCGGCCGGGCCGCGGCGCGTCGCGCGCGAGGCGTTGCGATGAATATCCATGATGTCCTCCGTCGGTGGCGTGCGCTTACGCCTTGGCCTTGAACGCGGCGTAGCGCGCCTTGGTGTCGGCGTTCATCGGGTAAAGCCCGGGCAGCGCCGCGCCGGCGTTGACCTGATCGACGATCCACGCCTCCATCCGTTCCTGCTCCGGCCCCTCGGTCAGCACATGGTCGAGCAGCGCCTGCGGGATCAGCACCGCGCCGTCCTGATCGGCGACGATGACGTCGTTGGGAAACACCGCGACGCCGCCGCAGCCGATGCCCTCGCCCCAGCCGACGAAGGTCAGCCCCGCCACCGAGGGCGGTGCGGCCGCGCCGTTGCACCACACCGGCAAGCCGGTGCCGAGCACGCCCTCAAGGTCGCGCACCACGCCGTCGGTGACCAGCGCCGCCACCTTGCGCTTCGCCATGCGCGCGCACAGGATGTCGCCGAAGATGCCGGCGCTGGTGACGCCCATCGCGTCCACCACCGCGATGCAGCCTTCCGGCATCGCCTCGATCGCGGTCCGCGTCGAGACCGGCGACGACCACGATTCCGGCGTCGCCAGATCCTCACGCGCCGGCACGAAGCGCAAGGTGAACGCCGGCCCGACCAGACGCGGCGCGCCGGGCCGCAACGGCCGCGCGCCGCGCAGCCAGACATTGCGCAGGCCCTTCTTCAGCAGAACGGTGGTGACGGTGGCGGTGGACACGCGCGACAGGGTTTCGATGGCTTGCGGCGACAGCGACATGGATGGCGAACTCCGGTGAGGACGCGGCATCTTGCGTCCGCGATCAATGCAGTCAAGGCGAAACGGCGCGGGCGAGCCACGCGGCGCGCGCTTGCGCCGATTAGCCGACCTTATCGCGCCGATGCGGATTGGTTTATTGAAACAACGCGCGATCCCGACGCAAACCGGATTCCCCAAGAGTCCGAAACCGGCTATTGCTTGAGCCTCGCACAAGGGCTCGCAAGCAAGGCAGCCATTCGCACGCAAGGCAGCCATGGCAGCAGAATTTCTTCCGCCCCGCATCCTGGCGAGCGGCGACACCGCGATCACGGTGGAGTTCAGCCGCCGCATCGACGACGACGCCAATCGCCGCGTGCTGGCGCTCGACCGCGCATTGGCCGACGCGCCGGTCGCGGGCGTGGTGGAAACGGTGCCGACCTATCGTTCGCTGCTGGTGCATTACGATCCGCTGCGGATCGATTTCGACTCGCTTTCGGCGCAACTGCTCGCGCGCGCAGGGCAGCCGCTGCCCGATGAACTGCCGTCGCGGCGCTGGCGCATCCCGGTCGCCTATGGCTTTGAGCACGGCATCGACCTCGACGATGCGGCGAAGACGCTCGGTCTCTCGCCCGATGAACTGATCGCGCGCCACACCGCGCCGATCTATCGCGTGGCGATGATCGGTTTCACGCCGGGCTGGTCCTATCTCAGCGGCCTCGACCCGGCGCTGGCGCTGCCGCGCCGCCGCGACCCGCGTCTGCTGACGCCGCCCGGCACCATCTCGATCGGCGGCGTGCAGGCCGGCATTCAATGTATCGCCGGGCCGAGCGGCTGGCATCTGTTGGGGCGGACGCCGGTGCGCACCTATCAGTTCCACCGCGACCCGGTGTTCCTGCTGGAGCCGGGCGACACGCTGACCTTTTACGCCATCGACGCGACAACCTTCAACGAACTCGACCGCGCCGCCGAGCGCGGCGACCCCGTCGCCGAACGGGTGGCGTCATGAGCAGGCTGATCGTCGCCACCGTCGGCCCGGTGACCTCGGTGCAGGACGCCGGGCGCACCGGCGCACAACGCTACGGCCTGCCGCCGAGCGGCGCGATGGACCGCATGGCGCTCGCCGCCGCCAACACGCTGGCCGGCAATCCGC
>JBASBO010000170.1:0-3964 GCA_049651165.1 Xanthobacteraceae bacterium
GATTGGGGCTGAGCAAGTCCGACAACATCTGCGCCTGCGACGGCAGGGTGCCGGCAACAAGCGCCGCGCCGCAGGCGAGCGTGAGCCGCGCGGGATGCGCAGACCACCGACCGCCGCTCCCTCGACCTCGCCCCACGACCGATAAACTCCAGTAATTCCAGATGCCTGCAAGCAGCGGCACGGCCTCCGGCGGGAGCCGGCGGACACCATCGTTAAGAGAGTTAAAACAATTATGGTTAATGAGCCGTTGAGGAATGCGGGCTTTGCGGCATCGCGCCGGCCGGGGCGGCGTGGTAAGAGCGGCGCATGACGTCAGCGAAACCAAGTGCCCCGATGCCCTCCCCCGACACCACCGCGGCCGCCGCCCTGCAATCGGCGCTGCGCACCCTCGATACCGAGGCCGGTGGCGTCACCGCGCTGGCGGCGGCGCTTCAGGGTGGGCTCGGCGAAGCGTTCGCGCGCGCCGTCGATCTGATCCGTCACGCCAAGGGACGGGTCATCATCACCGGGCTCGGCAAGTCCGGCCATATCGGCCGCAAGATCGCGGCGACCTTCGCCTCGACCGGGACGCCGGCGTTCTTCGTCCATGCCGCCGAGGCCAGCCACGGCGATCTCGGCATGATTACGGCCGAGGACATCGTGCTGGCGATCTCGTGGTCCGGCGAGCAGCCGGAAATGAAGAACCTCATCACTTACGCCAAGCGTTTTCGCATCCACCTGATCGCGATGACGGCGGAAAGCGATTCGACACTGGCGCAGGCCGCCGACATCGCGCTGACGCTACCCAAGGCGCGCGAGGCGTGTCCGTACAACCTCGCGCCGACTACCTCGTCGGTGCTGCAACTGGCGATGGGCGATGCGCTCGCCATCGCGCTGCTGGAAGGCCGCGGCTTCACCTCGACCGACTTCAGCGTGCTGCATCCCGGCGGCAAGCTCGGCGCGATGCTGAAATATGTCCGCGACCTGATGCACACCGGCGCGGCGATGCCGCTCACCCCGCTCGGCACCCGGATGTCCGACGCGCTGGTGGAGATGTCGTCCAAGGGATTCGGCTGCGTCGGCATCGTCGATAGTCACGGCCATCTCGCCGGCATCGTCACCGACGGCGACCTGCGCCGCCATATGCGGCCCGACCTGATGACCGCCCGCGTCGACGAAGTGATGACCAAGGCTCCAAAGACCATCGGCGGCAACCTGTTGGCCGGCGAGGCGCTCGAAATCCTCAACGCGTCGAAGATCACCGCGCTGATCGTGACCGAAGGCCGCAAGCCGGTCGGCATCGTGCATCTGCACGACCTGCTGCGCGCCGGCGTGGCGTGAGTTAAGGATTACTCCGCAGCCACCGTCAGCATCGCGCCGTCGGCCTTGACGATACGGACGCGGCTGCCGGCCGGCGCGTCGGGGCCGGTCACGCGCCAGATGGTGTCGTCGATCCGCACCGTGCCGGCGCCGTCCTGAATCGGCTTCTCCAGCGTGAACACCCGGCCGACCAGCGCGTCGGTGCGCCGATTGAGAAACGGGTTAGACACTTCCGCCTTGCCATGCCGCGCGAGACGCCGCCACACCGGCACCGCCGCCGCCGCGAACACCGCGAACAGCAGGATCTCCGTCTGCCAGTGCAGGTTGATGGCAAAGGACAGCAGCCCGACCAGCAGCGCCGCCAGCCCGAGCCACAGCATGAACACGCCCGGCGCCAGCACCTCGACGCCGATCAGCACGAGGCCCAGGATCAGCCAGTTCCAGGTGCCGAGCGTCACGAAGATCGAGGTCATCGCGGCTCGTCCTCAGCGCTGCGGCGGCGCGGGCGGCGTCGCGGTGCCGGTATTGGGCACCGACGAACGGCGCGCGAGCCCGGCGGTCGAGGCCGCGTTCTCGCCGAACGTCGCCTTGGCGATCTCGCCGATGCCGGCCAGCGAACTCAACATGCTGGTGGCCTCCAGCGGCAGCATGATGACCTTCTGGTTGGGCGACTCGGCCAGTTGCCCGAACGCCTTGATGTACTTGTCGGCGATGAAGTAGTTCAGCGCCGCGACGTCGCCCTTGCCGATCGCCTCGCTGACCATCTGCGTTGCCTTGGCTTCGGCCTCGGCGGCGCGCTCGCGCGCCTCGGCATCGCGGAACGCCGCCTCGCGCCGGCCCTCGGCTTGCAGGATCTGGCTCTGCTTGGCGCCCTCGGCGCGCAGGATCTCCGACTGCCGCTGGCCCTCGGCCTGAAGGATGTCGGCGCGCTTGACGCGCTCGGCCTTCATCTGGCGGCCCATCGCCTCGACCAGATCGGCCGGCGGCACGATGTCCTTGATCTCGATGCGGTTGACCTTGACGCCCCACGGCGCGACGGCGGCATCCACCACGCGCAACAGCCGCTCGTTGATCTCGTCGCGATGCGACAGCACCTGATCGAGGTCCATCGCGCCCATCACCGAGCGGATGTTGGTCATGGTCAGGGTGGTGATCGCGTGGGTGAGGTTGGCGACCTCGTAGCTGGCCTTGGCGGCGTCGAACACCTGATAGAAAGCGACGCCGTCAACCGAGACGGTGGCGTTGTCGCGGGTGATGACCTCCTGGCCGGGAATGTCGATGACCTGCTCCATCACGTTGATCTTGCGGCCGACCCGATCGAAATACGGGATGATGAGGTTGAGGCCCGGCGACAACGTGCGGGTGAAGCGGCCGAAGCGCTCGATGGTCCAGTCATAGCCCTGCGGCACGGTCTTCACGCCGGCGAACAGCGTGACGACCACGAGCAGGACGACGACAATTGCGAAAATATCGAAACCGGACATCAGCCTCTCCCAGCCAGACGGCGCGCTTCATCATATGGAGATACGGGATCATGCAGCCATGCCGGATCGGCGCCCGCAACCCCTTGTTTGGTCGTAACGGTCGCGAAGAGGGTTCGAAAACCCCGGAATCGCTCGAATCAAAGCCAGCCCTGCAACTCGCGCAGCACCACCTGGCGGAGCACCTCCATGCCGGGCTCGCTGTCGTTGAGGCAAGGAATCGCGGCGAACTGCTCGCCGCCGTTGTGGCGGAAGATTTCGGCGTTTTCCTGCGCGATCTCCTCCAGCGTCTCCAGACAATCGGCGGCGAAGCCCGGCGTCACCACCGCGAGCCGGCGCACCCCGTCCTTGGCAAGCTGCTCCACCGTCTTGTCGGTGTAGGGTTGCAGCCATGGATCGTTGCCGAACCGCGACTGGAAGGTGAGCCGCAGCCGCCGTTCATCAAGGCCGAGCCGCGCCCGCAGCGCCGCCACCGTCGCCCCGCACTGGGTCTGATAGGGATCGCCCTTGTCGATATAGGCCTGCGGCATTCCGTGGAACGAGGCGAGAATCAGTTCCGGCTCGAACGGCAAGGTCGCAAGATGCGCCGTCATCGTACTCGCCAGCGCGTCGATATAGACGGGGTCGTCATAATACGGCGGCGACACCCGCAGCGTCGGCTGCGCGCGCATCGCGCTCAGCACGCGGAACGCCTCGTCGCAGACCGTCGCCGAGGTGGCGGCGGAATATTGCGGATAGAGCGGCACGATCAGAATGCGGTCGCAGCCCTGCGCGGTCAGTGCGTCGATACGCGACCTGATCGACGGATTGCCGTAGCGCATCGCCCAATCGACCACGACACGATCCGGATCGTCGAGCGCGGCGGCGAGCTTGTCGGCCTGCGCGCGCGAGATCGTCTTGAGCGGGGATTCGTTCTGCGCCGTATTCCAGATTTTCAGATAGTCTTTCGCCTTTGCCGCCGGCCTCCGGGGCAGGATGATGCCGTTCAGCACCAGTTTCCAGATCAGCCCCTGCTTCTCGATCACGCGCGGGTCCGACAGGAATTCCTTGAGATAGACGCGAACGCCCGGCGCGTCGGCGGTGTCGGGCGTGCCGAGATTGACCAGCAGCACGCCGATCCGGCTCGGCGTGGCGGCGGCGACAGACGGGGAAGGCTGAACGGGATCGGTCATGATGGGTTTGGC
>JBASBO010000171.1:0-3508 GCA_049651165.1 Xanthobacteraceae bacterium
GCGTTCGAGCGCGCGCGCATCGGCGGCTGCGGCCTGCTCCTTCGCCGGCGTCACGCATCGCGCCGCCGTGCGCACGGTGAGATCGATATGGTGGATGTCCGGCAATTCCGCCTGCCAGCATGACAACACGCGGTCGGCGTAATGGGTCTGGATCCAGCTCCGCAGGAATTTGGTCGGAACCGTCAGATGCACGTTCTGCCCGTGCACGCTCTCCAGATCCATGCGCGCGAACCAGCTTGAATAGATGTCCTCGCCGACGCTCGACCGAAGACGGCTTTTCACCCGCGACCAGCGATCCTGTTCCATATCCGACATTGTTGTTTTGACTTTTCTCGTTGAAGTAAAGCGTTGGGTGGAGATGCCCGCCGGTGCCGCGCAAGGCGCGGCATCGTCCCGCCGATACGTCAGGGCAACGCCGCAAGTTATTCGGCGCGCATGTTGCTGCGCCGGCCGCGACGTCCGATGAAACGTAAGGCTGGGCTTTAACGGTCGGGCTAGTGCGTCGTGCCGTTAGGGGCGCGGGCGCGGGGCCGGGGCAACGCCAAATCCGGCTCGGCGGATGTCAGAGAGATCACGCGATGCGTAAGGCCCGCAATACCAACGCACATGGAAACTCCCCCTTAAACTTGCCACACGACGACGTGGCGATTCTCAAAACACATCCGCTGTGCATTCGACATGCGGCCCTTTTGACAGGCACCGCAAGACGCTTCGACACGGGCGCATCCGGACACGGCAATGCCGTTCTCACGAAACCATGAGCCACAGTTTGCCAATCGCTTGGAAAGCGCCGCCGACGTACACATCATACCGATCTGCACGCGCGCCCCGTTCTCAAATCGCCCTGATTTGAAGAACCGCAGGCGCTGCGGACGGCATAAGGAATACACGACCTCTCGTTTCCCGCAACGGGCATAACGGCGCGATGAACGCCGCCATGGCCAGTTGCCGATCCGCGTTTTTTTTGAACCTACCGAACCTCGCCACCAAGGTTTTGAATCTTCGCGCGGATTCGAAGCGTGTCGGGCGCGCGACGAATTTCCGTGACGATAAAAAAGATTTTCATAATTCGTTTACGTTTGCTCGCCGCCGGTGCGGTTTTCGAAGCGCTGCTTCGCGCTATGTGGATAAGTGATTATCGAGTCGCGGATTTTTCTGCGCCACTTCGCAGGGTAACCCTCGCCGCCGCGATCGAGCGGAACGACGGCCGGTGTTTGCGCGACGACGCCGCGCCGGAGTCAAGCGCCTTGAATCGGACCAGGTCGCATCGTTGTCATGGTGTGACGTTTCGGCATCCCTCGGGCGACGCCTGACGTGTCGGCGGCGGCCTGCCGCACGAACAGGCACGCCTGCACAAACGAGGCGCCTGTCACAGACGAGACGCTTCACGGACGGAGAACCTTGCGCAAATAAAAAGGCCCGGCGAAGCCGGGCCCTGAAACGGATTGGAATCTGGAACGAGGTCGTCGCGCTTCGCGCGGCTCACTTCGCCAGCTTGGCGATCCGGTGCGTCAGACGGGAGACTTTGCGGCTCGCCGCGTTCTTGTGAATGATGTTGCGCTGCGCGGCCTGCATCAGTTCGGGCTCGGCGCGCGCCATCGCCTTGACGGCGGCCTCGCGGTCGCCCTTGGCGAGCGCTTCCTCGACGCTGCGAACCGCGCCGCGCATCTGGGTGCGGCGCGACTTGTTGATGAGGGTGCGGCGGGCAATCTTGCGCGTCGCCTTTTTCGCAGAGGACGTATTGGCCATGCTCTTAACTGATCCTTCAGCCGCCGGGCTTCGCCGGCCGGGCTGATCGATGTCGGTCGTGCGAACGGCGCTCGACGCGTGACGGGTTCCGGGTTGCTCTCGAATTTGCCGCGCGCGACGCCCGAGATTTCAAAGACCAAGACGAAAGTCGAAGGTCTGGGCCGCGGCAGCGCTCAAAGAACAGCGGCGGCAGGATTGCCCCCGCCGCCATTTGCCGGACCTTATACTGGCCCGGCCCGGCAGCGTCAACGGCTGTCCGGCCCGATCGGAACCGGCTTTTCCGGCACTTTCCAGCCTCGGCGGCGGGACAGGCGGCCGGGGCGGTTGAAATCCGCCGCCGCCGACGCTATTGCCCGGCCGTTCGGGCCCGGCGCCCGCGCGAGTGACAGGTGACGCATGATCCGAGGCTTTTTCCGTCTCGTCGGCCTATTGCTGCTGGCGGTCGCATTCATCTTCCTGGTCTATGACGGCGCGCGCTCGATCGCCGACCAGGCGCTGCGCCTGACCCCGCTCGGCGAGATCTGGAACGACATCCACCAGAGCAGCCAGCAGGCGCTGCGGACGCTGGTGGAGGAGATGGCGCCGTGGCTGTGGAGCGACGTCGTCAAGGTCATCCTCAACCAGCCGGCCTTCGCAGTGATCGGCGTGCTGGGGCTGGTGCTGCTGTTGATCTTCCGCCCGCGCAAGCCGCTGATCGGCTATGCCCGCAACTGAGGCGCCCGCCCCTGCAAAACCGGCCGCGCGGGGATTATAATATCGGGACGAGGCCACTCCGCCCGAAATCGCTGATGGGAGGGATTCATGCTGTTCATGCGCAAAACCGCCGGAATGCCGCGCGCCGCCGATGCGTTGCCGGGACGCGCGGAGCCGATCCCGACCGCCACCTATCATTTCGTCAACGGCCATCCGCTGAAGGGGCCGTACCCGGAAGGGACGGCGCAGGCGATGTTCGCGCTCGGCTGCTTCTGGGGCGCGGAGCGGATGTTCTGGGAACTGGGCGAGGCGGTTTACGTCACGGCGTCGGGCTATGCCGGCGGCTTCACGCCGAACCCGACTTATGACGAAGTCTGTTCGGGGCAGACCGGCCACGCCGAGGTGGTGCTGGTGGCGTTCGATCCGGCGCGGATATCGTACGGGCAACTCCTGAAAACGTTCTGGGAAAACCACGATCCGACGCAGGGGATGCGGCAGGGCAACGATATCGGCACCCAGTATCGCTCGGCGATCTACACTTTCGACGAGGCGCAGATGCGGGCCGGGTTGGAATCGCGCGCGGCGTTCGGCAAGGCGCTGGCGGCGAAGGGACTCGGCGCGATCACCACCGAGATCAAGGCCGCGCCGCCGTTCTTCTTCGCGGAAGACTATCATCAGCAGTATCTGGCGAAGAATCCCGGAGGCTATTGCGGGCTGGCGGGAACCGGGGTGTCGTGCCCGATCGGGGTCGGCGTCACCGCCTGATCCGATCCGCCCGGTCGTTCAAGTCCGACACGCGGCCGGCGCTCACACGGTTTGTTAACCTTAACCGGGTCATAACGAAGCTTATCTCGCGACGAGGGATAGGCCGTGTCAGGAGTGCGTGCGTTTGGAATCTTCGCGGCGGCGGCGCTCGGCGCGGTCGCGCTCTCGGGCTGCATGCAGCGGCCGGGGCCGGTGGCAACGGGCCATCCGCCGGGCACGCTCGCACCGGGCAGCCTCGATCGTCTCGCTTACGGCGGGCCGGCCTCCGCAGCCTCTCCCGCCCCTCCCTCCGCCTACGCAC
>JBASBO010000172.1:0-3930 GCA_049651165.1 Xanthobacteraceae bacterium
CATGACGGCCGCTGCGGCGTATGGGTCCCTGCCTGCGCAGGGACGACGGCTTTGATGTCGCACGGCTGGAACGGTCCCGGCTCTGCGAAGCGGCATGAAGGATGCCGCTTCGCGTCCGGGACACGGGGGACACCCGATTCTTTCCCCCAAGGTGGGAGAGGTGCGTCGGTTTCGAATCGCCGCCCTCGTGATGGTGCGGTGCGAAGGGGCGGCGGCGGCCGCGTCCGGCCCGACGCGCGCGCAAATTGTCAGCGCGCGCCGGGCCGGTTTCGAAAAGCCTTGTAAAACAGGGCTTGCCGGTGCTGCCATCGAGGCCGCGCGCGGCCGATAAGCCTTGACTTGGGGGGGCGTGGCCGATAAAACCCGCGCACTTAACCAGCAGGCGGTGAGCTGCGCCGGCGTCGGAACGGACCACCCTTCCGGTCTTGATGGATCGTCTTGAACGGACCGTCGGACCGGACCCGGGCACCAACCTCGACCTATGCCGCTCAAACGCTGCTGCCCTAAGCCAGGCAATGCCAAGGCGACTTTCGTTCTCTTGGACACGCGCTGTTTCAGGCGCGTTTTCAGGAGTTTGATTTCGGAAGCATGAGCTGGGTTCTCGCGATCGGCGTTTCCGCCGGCCGGCAGATCCTGATGCTCCTCTGCGGCGACGACGCGCTTTCTGCTCCGAGAGGGAGCGGCTGGCGCGATTTCGTTTTGCTTGCCGGGTTTCGGGACGACGACATCACGGAGCTTGTCGCTCCAGACCACCGGCGAGGCCCGAACAGGGTTTCGCGCGAACAAGGGTAAAGGCGAACGATGCCGACGATCAACCAACTGGTCGCAAAGCCGCGCATTCTCCAGAAGGCGCGCAAGAATGCTCCGGCGCTCCAGCAGTCACCGCAGAAGCGCGGCGTCTGCACGCGCGTCTACACGACCACGCCGAAGAAGCCGAACTCGGCGCTGCGCAAGGTCGCCAAGGTGCGTCTGACCAACGGCTTCGAAGTGATCGGCTACATCCCCGGTGAAGGCCACAACCTTCAGGAGCACTCGGTGGTGATGATCCGCGGCGGCCGCGTCAAGGACCTGCCCGGCGTGCGCTACCATATTCTCCGCGGCGTCCTCGATACCCAGGGCGTCAAGAACCGTAAGCAGCGTCGTTCGAAGTACGGCGCGAAGCGTCCGAAGTAAGCGGGAGGCTTAATCGATGTCGCGTCGCCATTCTGCTGAAAAGCGTGAAGTGAACCCGGACCCGAAGTTCGGCAACATCGTCATCACCAAGTTCATGAACTCGATCATGTACGACGGCAAGAAGTCCGCCGCCGAGGGCATCGTCTATGGCGCGCTCGACCTGATCGAGGCCAAGACCAAGCAGGGTCCGCTGGCGGTGTTCGAGCAGGCGCTCGAAAACGTCATGCCGACCATCGAGGTCCGCTCGCGCCGCGTCGGCGGCGCCACCTATCAGGTGCCGGTGGAAGTGCGCTCGACCCGCCGTCAGGCGCTCGGCATCCGCTGGCTGATCGCGGCTGCGCGGGGGCGCAACGAGAAGACGATGACGGAGCGGCTCTCGGCCGAGCTGCTCGACGCGTCGAACAACCGGGGCAACGCAGTCAAGAAGCGGGAAGACGTGCACAAGATGGCGGAAGCCAACCGCGCGTTCTCGCATTATCGCTGGTAACGGCGACCCGAACGGACATTCAAGGACGAAAACCATGCCCCGCCAACATGCCATCGAGGACTACCGCAACTTCGGTATCATGGCGCATATCGACGCCGGCAAGACCACGACCACCGAGCGCATCCTCTATTACACCGGCAAGAGCCACAAGATCGGCGAGACCCACGAGGGCGCCGCGACCATGGACTGGATGGCGCAGGAGCAGGAGCGCGGCATCACCATCACGTCAGCGGCGACGACGGCCTATTGGCAGGGCAAGCGGCTGAACATCATCGACACCCCTGGCCACGTCGACTTCACAATCGAGGTCGAGCGCTCCTTGCGCGTGCTCGACGGCGCGGTATGCGTGCTCGACTCGAACCAGGGCGTCGAGCCGCAGACCGAAACCGTCTGGCGTCAGGGCGACAAGTACAAGGTGCCGCGCATCGTTTTCGCCAACAAGATGGACAAGACCGGCGCTGATTTCTTCAAGTGCCTGGCCGACATCGTCGACCGTCTCGGCGCCAAGCCGATAGCGCTGCAACTGCCGATCGGCGCCGAGAACAATTTCAAAGGCATGATCGACCTCGTCCGCATGAAGGCGCTGGTCTACAATCAGGATTCGCTGGGCTCGATGTACGACATCGAGGAAATCCCCGCCGACCTCGCCGACAAGGCGAAGGAATATCGCGAGAAACTGGTGGAAGCCGCCGTCGAACTCGACGACGACGCCATGACCGCCTATCTCGACGGCGCCGAGCCGGACGAGCCGACGCTGAAGGGGCTGATCCGCAAGGCGGTGATCTCCGGCGCATTCTATCCGGTCTTGTGCGGCACCGCGTTCAAGAACAAGGGCGTGCAGCCGCTGCTCGACGCCGTGGTCGATTTCCTGCCGTCGCCGCTCGACGTGCCGGCGATCAAGGGCACCGACGACAAGGGCAACGAGGTGCTGCGTCACGCCGACGACAAGGAGCCGATGTCGCTCCTGGCGTTCAAGATCATGGACGACCCGTTCGTCGGCACCATCACCTTCTGCCGCATCTATTCGGGCGTGCTGCAGAGCGGCACCGGCGTCATCAACTCGACCCGCGAGAAGAAGGAGCGCATCGGCCGCATGTTGCTGATGCACGCCAACAACCGCGAGGACATCAAGGAAGCCTATGCCGGCGACATCGTCGCGCTGGCCGGCCTCAAGGAAGCGCGTACCGGCGACACGCTGTGCGATCCCGACCATCCGGTGATCCTTGAGAAGATGGAATTCCCCGATCCGGTGATCGAGATCGCGATCGAGCCGAAGTCGAAGGCCGACCAGGAGAAGCTGGGCGTGGCGCTGGCCAAGCTCGCGGCGGAAGATCCGTCGTTCCGCGTCTCCACCGATTACGAGTCGGGCCAGACCATCCTCAAGGGGATGGGCGAACTGCATCTCGACATCAAGGTCGATATCCTGCGCCGCACCTACAAGGTCGACGCCAATATCGGCGCGCCGCAGGTGGCGTTCCGTGAGAAGATCACCCGTGCGGCGGAAGTCGATTACACCCACAAGAAGCAGACCGGCGGCACCGGTCAGTTCGCGCGGGTCAAGTTCATTGTCGAGCCGAACGAGCCGGGCGCGGGCTTCCTGTTCGAGTCCAAGATCGTCGGCGGCGCGGTGCCGAAGGAATACATCCCCGGCGTCGAAAAGGGCCTGCTAAGCGTCATGGGCTCCGGCGTGGTCGCCGGCTTCCCGGTGGTGGACGTCAAGGTGACGCTGATCGATGGCGCCTATCACGACGTCGACTCCTCGGCGCTCGCGTTCGAAATCGCCTCGCGCGCGGCGTTCCGCGACGCCCTGCAGAAGGGCAAGTCGGTGCTGCTCGAGCCGATCATGAAGGTCGAGGTGGTGACGCCGGAAGACTACACCGGTTCGGTGATCGGCGATCTGAACTCGCGCCGTGGCCAGATCCAGGGTCAGGACATGCGCGGCAACGCCAACGTCGTCAATGCCATGGTGCCGCTGATGAACATGTTCGGCTACGTCAACAACCTGCGCTCGATGAGCCAGGGACGCGCCACCTTCACCATGCAGTTCGATCACTACGCAGAAGCGCCGGCCAACGTGTCGGCTGAAGTCCAGAAGAAGTTTGCCTGATCGTCGGCGACGATCAACGCCTGAACGGAGAGTATCATGGCCAAAGAGAAGTTTGAACGCACGAAGCCGCATTGCAACATCGGGACGATTGGTCACGTTGACCATGGCAAGACGTCGCTGACGGCGGCGATCACCAAGGTTCTGGCGGAAGCGGGCGGGGCGA
>JBASBO010000173.1:0-31300 GCA_049651165.1 Xanthobacteraceae bacterium
CACCAGCACCGCCGCCAACAGCGCCAGCGGCACCCACAGCCAACGCTCCAGCCCCGGCCATCGCGCGGGCGATGGCGGCCGGCACAGCGCCGCCAACGCGATCAGGATCGGATATTCGGCGATCCACGAAAACGCGAACGGCGCGATCAGGCCGGCGAACAGGCCACCGACCATGCCGCCGAACGACAACGCGACGTAGAAGCCCGTCAGATGACGCGGCGGCGGCCGAGTGCGCGCCAGTTCGCCGTGGCAGGCCATGGCGATGATGAAGAAGCAGAGTTGATGGCCGCCGAGCGTCAGCAGCAGGTTCTGCTCGCCGCCGACCGCCAGCAGCGCGATGACGCCAGCGATCGCCAGCGGTTGCAGCGCCAGCATCCAGGTGTGCGGCAGCAGCGGCCGCGACTGGAACACCAGCACCCAGGTCAGCAGATACAGCGATAGCGGCAGCACCCACAACAGCGGCGCGGCGGCGACGTCGGTCGAGATATGCGCGGTCACCGCGATCAGCAGCCCGGACGGCACCGCCGCCAGAAATATCCATCGCGCCCGCGTCAGCCACGCGGGCGGCGGGCTGTTGTCAACTGCATCCGCGCCGGGCTCGCGCATCATCGGGCGCGGCGCGCGCAGCAGCGCCACGCCGCAAGCCGCGATCAGCACGATGAGGAGGCCGTAACCCGCGCTCCATAGCAGGCTCTGATGGCGCAGCGACAGCGCCGGCTCCAGCAGGAACGGATAGGACAACAGCGCCAGGAAGCTGCCGACGTTCGACGACGCATAAAGGAAGTACGGGTCGCGGCCGGCGGGATGGCCGGTGCGGACGAACCACGCCTGCAACAGCGGATTGTTGGCGGCGAGCGCGAAGAACGGCAGCCCGATCGACGCCGCGAACAGGCCGAGCAGCCACACGGCATAACCGCTCGCCGGCGGCTCGCCGAAGCCGCCGGCGATGGCCAGCGGCAGCGCGGTCAGCGCCCCGATCAACAGCGTCAGGTGGATCGTCACCGCGGCGGCGCGGCCGGGCAGCCGCGTCAGGTAATGCGCGTAGAGATAGCCGCCGAGCAGCAGCGACTGGAAGAACACCATCGCCACCGACCACACCGCCGGCGAGCCGCCGAGCCGGGGCAGCACCATGCGGGTGAACAGCGGCTGCACCGAGAACAGCAACAGCGCGCTGAGGAAGATCGCGGCCGTATAGAGGGGCAGGATGACGCGGTGGCGCGTGTCGGCGGGCCGGCGCAAATTCGATCTCCTTCGACGACGGCGCGGCGGCCGCCGCGAGAAAAGGCTGCAATCGGCTTCACGATCCCGGTACAGTGAGCGCCACGCATCCCTGCTTCACGACAACAATATGGCCGAATTGAATACCGACGTGGTGATTATCGGCGCGGGCCACAACGGCCTCGCCTGCGCCGCCTATCTGGCGATGGGCGGCCTCAAGGTGCGCGTGGTCGAGCGCCGCAAGGTGGTGGGCGGCGCGGCGGTGACCGAGGAATTTCACCCCGGTTTCCGCAACTCGGTCGCGGCCTATACCGTGAGCCTGCTCAACCCAAAGATCATCGCCGACCTCAAGCTGCACGACCATGGGTTGCGGATCATCGAACGCCGCATCCAGAATTTCCTTCCCGCGCCGGACGGCCGCTATCTGCTCACCGGCGAGGGCCGCACTCTCCCATCCATCGCCCGCCTCAGCCCCTACGACGCCGAGCGCTATCCGGCCTTCGCGGCCGAACTCGAAGCCATCGCCGACGTGCTGCGGCAACTGGTGCTGCGCGCGCCGCCCAACCTTGTCGCCGGCTTCGGCCTGCCGGCGCTGCGCGAGAGCGTCAACGCGCTCGGTACAGCCAACCTGCTGCGCGGCCTGACCATGGAGCGGCAGCGTCTGTTGCTCGACCTGTTCACGCGCTCGGCCGGCGAGATGCTCGACGAGATGTTCGAGAGCGATCTGGTCAAGGCGCTGTTCGGCTTCGACGCCATCGTCGGCAACTACGCCAGCCCCTACGCGGCCGGCTCGGCCTACGTCATGCTGCATCACGCCTTCGGCGAGGTGAACGGCAGGAAAGGCGCGTGGGGCCACGCCATCGGCGGCATGGGTGCGATCACGCAGGCGATGGCCGTCGCCGCGAGCGGCCACGGCGTCGAGATCGAGACCGGCGTCGGCGTGCGCGAGGTGATCGTCGAAGGAAACCGCGCCACCGGCGTCGTGCTCGACGACGGCCGCAGCATCCGCGCGCGCTATGTCGCCGCCAACGTCAATCCGAAACTGCTCTACGCCCGGATGGTGCCGTCGGATGCACTGCCGCATGATTTCCGCACCCGCATCGCGCGCTGGCGCAACGGCTCCGGCACCTTCCGCATGAACGTCGCGCTGTCGGCGCTGCCCTCGTTCACCGCGCTCCCCGGCGACGGCGATCATCTCACCGCCGGCATCATCATGGCGCCCGGCCTCGGCTACATGGACCGCGCCTGGCAAGACGCACGCGACTACGGCTGGAGCCTCGCGCCGGTGGTAGAGATGCTGATCCCCTCGACGCTTGACGATAGTCTCGCCCCGCCCAGCGGCCACGTCGCCAGCCTGTTCTGCCAGCACGTCGCGCCGCAACTCCCCAACGGCTCGTCATGGGACGATCACCGCGACGAGGTCGCCGACCTGATGATCGCGACGGTGGATGATTACGCGCCGGGCTTCGCGGCGAGCGTCATCGGCCGGCAGATACTGTCGCCGCTCGACCTCGAACGCGAGTTCGGCCTGCTCGGCGGCGACATCTTCCACGGCGCGCTGACGCTGAACCAGTTGTTCTCGGCGCGGCCGATGCTGGGCCATGCCGACTATCGCGGCCCGCTCAAGGGGCTCTATCATTGCGGCTCGGGCAGCCACCCCGGCGGCGGCGTCACCGGCGCACCGGGCCACAACGCCGCCCGCGCCATCCTGCGCGACCACCGTGCGCTGTTCGGCTGAGGCGTTCTTCACAGCGTTTTCGAGTGAAGCGGCCTCCGGTTCGCGTGAAGAAAGCGCGTCAAAACAAAAGGCTAAAGTCTTTCATCGTTTCCATGCAACGGTGAAAGACTTTAGCCGCGACGAAAAGCACCTGCCCGACGACTGGACAAGTCCGTCAATATCCCCGTTGATAACCAGCGGAAAAGCTGCAGATGAGTCGCGCCGGGGCCGACGCCAACGGCAGATGGGCGTTGTTGCGCACAAGCACTCAGTTCCGACTGATACGAGGATGTCGCGTGCGCCGCCGCAGGCGCCCGCCGGGCGTTAGCCCAGGCAACAACGGACAGGAATCACAAGGGAGTACACATCGCAACGGAAATACATCGCAAGGGGGCATAAATGGAATCGATCATTCGTTTCGCGCTGAGCAACTTTACGCTGACATTCGTCATCCTCGGCCTTCTGGCCTCGGCCATCGCGCTGGTCCGCGCGCCGAAGCCGCTGACCGCGCCAATCGTCATCGAGGCGCTGTTGTCCTACTTCATCCTGTTCTCGGTGGGCTTCAGCTTTTTCTACAACTTCGTCATGCACACCTTCTTCGGCGAGATGAGCGCCGCATTCATCGGCTGGGAGGACAGCCCGTTCCAGGCCGAAGTCGGCTATGCCAGCCTCGGCTTCGCGCTGATCGGCTTTCTCGGCTATCGCCGCGGCTTCGACATGCGCCTCGCCGCGGTGACCGGCATCGCCGCGTTCCTGTGGGGCGCGGCCGCCGGCCACATCCACGAGATTATCCATCAGGGCAATTTCGCATCCGGCAACGCCGGGGTCATTCTCTATACCGATATCCTGCTGCCGCTCGCCGGCTTCATCCTGTTATGGCTGCAACGCCGATACCGCAGCGACAGCCGGTCGCCGCTGCACTGAACGACCCGGATTTCTATAGCGGGCCGGTCGCATCCGATGGCGGCCGGGCTCGGATATCCTGTGGACAGTTCTACGGTGAACGGTGGATATCGCGTGAATAACGCCCTTTGTGAGCGCGCGATCGGCCGCGTGGATAACCCTTGAATTGCCGGTGGATATCCTGTGAATGGAACGCCGCAGGAGCCTTCGATCCCTTTATGACCACCGCCGCCCCGCCACCCAGCACCAGCGCCACCTTCACCGTCGGCGATGAGTTTCGCGCACGCCGCATCGTGGACGTGCTGGAGGAAAGCCTCGATCCCGGCGAGGTCGCGGTCGCGGCCTTCGAGGGACCAGGCGGGGTCTGGGAGATCGCGCTGCACTTCCCCACCCAGCCTGACGAGGTCGCGCTCCGTCACCTCGTTGCGCTGACGGCGGGCGACGACGCGGCGGCGGCGCTGGCGTTTCACACGGTCCCGGCGCGAGACTGGGTGCAGGCCAGCCTCGAAGGGCTGGTGCCGGTTGCCGCCGGCCGCTTCATGGTCCACGGCCGGCACGACCGCGCGCGCGTGCCCGCCAACACGCTCGGCATCGAAATCGAGGCGGCGCTGGCGTTCGGCACCGGCCATCACGGCACCACGCGCGGCTGCCTGTTGCTGCTCGACGATGTATTGAAACGCCGCCACCCCGCGCGCGTCCTCGATCTCGGATCGGGTACCGGCGTGCTGGCGATCGCCGCCGCGAAGGCGCGACGCTTGCCGGTGCTGGCCAGCGACATCGATCCGCAAGCCGTCATCGTCGCGCGCGACAACGCCCGGCTCAACCGGGTCGGCCCGCTGGTCGAGACAGTGTGCGCGACCGGGTTCGCCGCGCCGGCCTTCAGCGCCCGCGCGCCGTTCGACCTGATCCTCGCCAACATCCTCGCCAACCCACTGCGCCAGATGGCGCCGGCGATGGCGCGACATCTCGCGCCCGGCGGACTGACGATCCTGTCGGGCCTGCTGCCGCAGCACACGCATGGCGTAATCGCGAGCTATCGCGCAGTCGGCCTGGTGCTGGTGCGCCGCTTGCAGATCGACGGCTGGTGCAGCCTGCTGATGAAAAGGCCCTGATCGCCGCTACACCACCACTTCGATCAAACGCGGGCCGCGCTGTTTCATGGCGCTTGCGAACTGGGCCGAGAACTCCGCGACCGAGGTGGCGCGGCTCGCCTCGACCCCCATGCCGGACGCGAGCTTCACCCAGTCGAGCACCGGATCGTGCAGGTCGAGCATCGAGATCGCCTTGGGTCCGGCGTTGCCGGCGCCGACGCGCGCCAGTTCGACGTTGAGGATCGCGTAGGAATGGTTGGCGAAGATCACCGTGGTGACGTCGAGCTTCTCGCGCACCTGCGTCCACAGCGCCTGCAGCGTGTACATCGCCCCGCCGTCGCCCTGAAGGCAGACAACCTTGCGATCCCGACAGGCCACCGCCGCGCCGGTGCCGAGCGGGATGCCCTGCCCGATCGAGCCGCCGGTCAGCGCCAGATGGTCGTGCGGCGCGATGGTGGCGGCAAAGCGATGAACGTAGCCACCCGCCGTTCCGCCTTCGTCAGAGATGATCGCGCCCTCGGGAAGATAGTGGGCGATGACCTGACCGGCCGCCACCGCATCGAACCGCCCGGTCGGCAGATCGGGAATCCTGAGCGCGCCGACATGGGCCGGCTGTTTCGGCGCCTTCACGGCCTCGGCCACGGCCTCAAGCGCGGCGACGCCATCCTCGTGCCTGTGGGCGAGATAGAGAATCTTGCAGTCCTCGGGCGTGCACCAGGACGGTTTGTTCGGATAGGCGAAGAAGCTCACCGGCGGAGTCGCGCCGACCAGGATCAATTGCTCGGTCCCGCTCATGAACTCGACGATCTTCTCGGCGAAATAGGGAATGCGCTCCAGCTTCACCCGCCCGGCGCCGCGCTGGCAACGCGGCGCGAACGTATCGCAGGCGATCCGCGCGCCGGTCGCGGCGGCGATCCGGCCGGCGGCATGAAGCCCGCGCTCCTGCAACGCCACGCCGCGGATCAGGATCATGGTCTTGCGGCCCGCTTTGAGCGCGTTGGCCGCCTGCTCGATCGCATCAGTGGAGACGGCCGCCGGCTGCGGCTTCGGCAAAGCGGGCGCGGCGCGATCGGCCTCCTGCCATGCGGTGTTGGCAGGCAGGATCAGCGTCGCGATCTGCCCCGGATATTCCAGCGCCGCCTGCACCGCGCGCGCCGCGTCGGCGGCAACGGTTTGGGCGCTCGTCGAGGAATGCACCCAGCCGGACACCGGCCGGGCGAAGCCCGCGACATCGGACGCCAGCGGCGCATCATACTGCGCATGATACGTCGCGTGATCGCCAACGATGTTGACGACCGGCGTCGCGGCGCGCCGCGCGTTGTGGAGATTGGCGAGCCCGTTCGCCAATCCCGGCCCCAGATGCATGAGCGTGACGGCGGGCTTGCCGGCCATGCGGCCATAACCGTCGGCCATCCCGGTCACCGCGCCTTCGAACAAACCGAGCACGGCGCGCACGCCCTCGACCCGGTCGAGCGCCGCGACGAAGTGCATCTCCGAAGTGCCGGGATTGCCGAAACAGACCTCCACGCCCGCGCCGGCGAGCGTCCGCAACAGGCTTTCCGCGCCGTTCATGTGTGCTCTCCGTCAACCGCGAGCCACATCATCACCCGCGCATCGATAGTCACCCCATCGGAAGGCAACGTGCAAGAGAGAACATGGCAGAGGACATGGCGCGATCGGGAGCGCGGCCGGTCGTTATGCGAAAGGCGTCAAACAAGACGCGATGCAAAGACCCGCCGCGGCAAGATCCGCGCTTTCGTCAACGCGATCCGGTTCGACACCCTGCAAACCGTTGCCCAAGCCTGCGGCGACATCGAGCCGTCAAGACAAACCGATCTCGCGATCCCGACTGTAACGATCCGACGCGCGGCCGGCGTGGTTGTCATCCGCGCCGAATCCCTCATCGGCACGCTCCATGCCGAGCCGCCGGAGCAGGCTGCGATCCTTGTCCTCGCTCGGGTTGTTCGCCGTCAGGAGCGTATCGCCGATGAAAATCGAACTGGCCCCCGCCAGAAAGCACAGCGCCTGCATCTCGTCGCTCATCGCGGTCCGGCCCGCCGACAGGCGAACGACCGACATCGGCATCAAAATCCTTGCCAGCGCCACGGTGCGAACGAACGAAATCGTATCGATCGGATCGGCTTTCGCCAGCGGCGTATTCTCGATCGGGATCAGCATATTGATCGGCACGCTTTCCGGATGCTGCGGCAAGTTGGCCAGCGTCCGCAGCATCTCGACACGGTCGGCCGGCGCCTCGCCGAGGCCGAGAATGCCGCCGCAGCAGACCTTCATGCCGGCGTCGTGGACGTGCTTCAGCGTCTCCAGCCGATCGCCGAACGTCCGCGTGCGCACGACCGAGGCATAGTATTCCGGCGACGTATCGATGTTGTGATTGTAGTAGTCTAGTCCGGCGTCCGCAAACTGACGCGCCTGATCGGGGCTCAACATGCCGAGCGTCATGCAGGTTTCCAGCCCCAGCGCCTTCACGCCTTTGACTATCTCGATCAGCGGCCCCATATCGCGCGCCTTGGGCGAGCGCCACGCCGCGCCCATGCAGTAGCGGGTCGCCCCGGCCGCCGCCGCGGCCTTCGCTTCGGCGATGACGCTCGCCGGGTCCATCAGCTTCGTCGCCTGAATCCCGCTCTCATGATGGGCGGACTGGCTGCAATAGCCGCAGTCTTCCGGGCAACCGCCGGTCTTGATGTTGAGGAGCCGACTGAACTGAACCTTGTTGGGATCGAACACCATGCGGTGGATGGTCTGCGCCCGGAAGACCAGGTCCATGAACGGCGCGTGATAGATTTCATCGGCCTCGGCATGTGTCCAGTCGTGTCGAACCACCGGGCCGTCCTGTTGACCGCGCCGATCCGGCCAGTCCACGCACCGCTCCACCGGCCTTGAGGAACACGTCATATTGTCGGTCTGGCTTTTCATCGAACCTTCCCCCATTCCGGTCACACACCCCGTGTGCATACACGTTGCTTCCCCGACCGCGCAAGCGGCGGCGCGGCGCGGGCGGCAAGGCGGCGACGATGATCGGGCAAACAGGGGCGATGATCGGAGCGGACTGCCGAACGTCCGTTCCGCCGGCAACGGCGTCAAGAGCCGTCGCCGCGCTTCCCGGCCCGTTCGCAGGCGTCGAGCACGGACAGGAGTTCCCTGGCCTCGCGTTCGGCGTGACTGAAGGGAAGCCCATGCCGAACGCCGGGAACGATTCTCAACCGCGAGCGCCGTGCGATCTCATGCAGATCGGCTCCATGCCGCACGGGAACGAACGGGCTGGAATCCGGCAACACGATCGAGATCGGCACGTCAAGGGACCGCAGACCTTCCGTCAGATCGGACGACGCCAACACGCCGGCCAATCCCATCGCCACATGCGCCTGTGTCTTTGCCTGCTCGGCGGCAAACCAGGCAAGCGCCGCCGGATCGCCGACGCCCGGCGCGAAGCGATGATCCATCATTCGCCCGCTCCAGCCCGGCCCTCCGCCCTGCACGAACTGATCGCGCCAATACTGAATCTGGCCGACCCCCTCTCCCTTGAACGTGGCGTTGGAGATCGACACCGAAGCGACCCGTTCGGGATACGCGATCGCCGCGGCGAGAGCGATGGTCCCGCCAAACGACTCGCCGACGAGATGCACCCTGTCGCCGCCCGCACCGCCGGCGGCGACGTCCCATAGATCCTTGACGAATTCAGACATCGACCAGACATGATCCTCGGGCGGAACCTCCGACTGCCCGAAGCCGCGCATATCAAAGCGTATGACCGGATGATGCGCGGCGATCACCGGCACCCATTCCGCCCAGATATCGAGGTCGGTGCCGATGCCGTGGTTGAACACCACCGGCAGTCCTGAGTCGCGCCACGGCGGACGCAGATCGTGAGTGACGTAGTGAATGCCATCGGCTGTCATCGGCATGGTCAGCAATCCTTGAGGTCAATGACGTCAGCAGCGTCGTCTTGCAGTTGGCGCCGCTGAATCTTCTGCGTCTCGGTTTTCGGGATCACGGAAACGAACTGCACGTAACGCGGCAGCATGAAGGCCGGCACGCGGCCGTCCAGAAAGACGCGGACATCGCGCGGATCGAACGCCCGCCGCGCGACGACGACCGCCTTGATTTCCTCGCCGAAGATCGGGTCCGGCATGCCGACCACCGCGGCATCCTCGATGTCGGGATGCGCCAGAAGCGCCGTCTCCAGCTCGAACGGCGAGATGTTCTCGCCGCCACGGCGGATGATCTCCTTGAGCCGGCCGAGGAAATACAGAAAGCCATCCTCGTCCTTCATCCCGGCGTCGCCAGTGTGAAACCAGAAATTGCGCGATGAGCCCCAGGTCGCTTCGGGATTGGCCCAATAGCCGAGCAGCAGCGTGAACGGCTGCTTCGGGCGCACCACGATCTCGCCCGGAGTGCCGGGTGGGACCGGGCGATCCTCGTCGTCGAACACCTCGACCTCGACGTCTGGGCGCGGCCGGCCGCAGGAGCCGAGCCGGTAATGCGTCGCGCTGTTGCCGGTGACCCAGCCGCCGACCTCGGTCATGCCGTAAAGCTCGTGCGGCGCGATGCCGAACCGATCCTGCATCGCGTGCCATACCTCCGGCGGGCAGCCGCCGCCGACGCAGCGCGTCAACCGATGATCGAAGTCCGGCTCGGTGATGCGACTGGTCAGCATCGCCAGCACGGTGCCGACATATGTGAATATCGTGCAGCCGAAGCGGCGCGCGTCATCGAAAAAGCTGCTGACCGAAAACTTCGGCCGCAGCACCAGCGTACAGCCGACCTCAAGCGCCGACATCACCGCATACATCTGCGGGTTGGTGTGAAACAGCGGCAGAAACACCATGATCCGGTCGTCGGCGGTGATCGCCAGGAAATCGGACATCCAGCGACCGCTGGCGAGATAAGCCTCGTGACAATTGAGCACCCCCTTCGGCAGACCCGTGGTGCCGGACGTGTAGATGATGGTCAGCGGGTCGGAGCCGCAGCCGTCATAAGGTGCATCGGGCGCGAGGGCGCGAGCCTGCGCGAACAGATCGTCCTCGCCATCGAACACCACGAGCTCGCGGCCGGACAGCGCGGCGTCGATGTCGGCGCGCTTGGCGTCGTAAAGTTCGCGCTCGACAACGACCAGCCTGGCATCCGACTGGGTAATCGAATAGCGCAAGCCGTCGCCGACCAGCCCGGTGTTCAGCGAAACGGTGATCGCCCCGATGTTGGCGAGACCGAACCACGCCACCAGAAACGCGGGGCGATTGCCGCACAACAGCGCAACGCGATCGCCCTTGCCGAGGCCATGGCCGCGCCACAGCGTGGCGGCGCGGAAGCTAAGGTCGCAAAGTTCATTCCAGGTCAGCGAGCAGTCGTCGGAAACGACCGCGATCCCCGCCCCGCGCGTGCTCATCTGATGAATGAGCTTGTCCGTCAGTGTCGTCATCGCGTCGTCTGTGCATTAGACCCGAGACGGGACACCGGCAGGAGAAATTTCGCGATGGTGTTCTTCAGAATTTCGTTGGAGCCGCCGGCGACCTCATAAGCCTTTGCGTCGCGCAGGTAACGGCCGAACGGCGCGTTGTCCATGATGCCGTAAGCGCCGCAAATCTGCGCCGCTTGCGTTGCGACCGCGGTCGCCACCATCGACGCCTTGAGCTTGGCCTCGCTGCCCCAGCGCGCCATCTGATCCCCGGCGTCGAGCGCGTCGGCGGCGCGATAGATCAGCAGCCGCGCCGCATCGATCTCGGTCAGCATGTCGGCGAAATACCACTGGATGCCCTGAAACTCGATGACGCGCTGATCGAACGCCACCCGGTCGCGCGCGAAGCACAGCGCGCCCTCGAATGCCGCCCGCGCGATGCCCAAGCTGATCGCACCCGCAAGGGTTCGCGAGTAATTGAGCACCACGACGGCCTGCCGGACTCCCTTGCCTTCTTCACCGACCAGGTGATCGGCAGGCAGCCGCACATCGTCGAACACCACGTTCATGTGCGGCCCGTTGCGCAGCCCGAAGGTTGCGGAGTTGGCGCCCTCATACACCGACACGCCCTTGGCGTCCCGCGGCACGGCAAAGACGGACACGCCCTTGTCGGTCTCCGCCAGAATGGTGAAGAACTCCGATGCGGAGCCGGAGGTGATGAAATGCTTCTCGCCCTTGATAATCCACTCGTCGCCGCTGCGCCGCGCTTTGGTGTCGAGTTTCCGGATGTCGCTGCCGTGGTTGGCCTCGGTCAATGCGTAGGAGCACAACAATCCTTCGGCGATCGCCGGCAGATAGCGCTTCTTCAAGCTGTCGGTGCCAAATGTGCGCAGCATGGTCTGGGCTTGAAAGATCGTGATCAGCGACACGCCGACGGCGGCGCTGGCGACGGCGATCTCCTCGCAGACCGCCGCGGCGTGGCGATAGGTCAGCCCACGCCCGCCAAAGCCCGGCTCCAGCACGACGCCGCTATATCCCTGCTTCGCAAGGTCGCGCATGATGGCAACCGGATAGACATCCTCGCGGTCGATACGGTCGGCCTCCGGCATGACAACGCGGCTGACATAGTCGCGAAGCCCCTGGACGTAGTCCTGCTCGACATAAGCCGGCCATAGCGCCGCGCTGTCGCATGGGATCGGATTTGTTATCATTGCTTGTAGTCCATCGTTCGAGGAAGCCACATCGCCAGGTCCTGCCAGTAGACGATCAGGTACATCATCAGCACCAGCAGCACGACGTAAGGCACGATGGCGCGCGCCATGCTGTGGAACGGCACCTTTCCGATCTGCGAGATCGTGAACAGGTTGATGCCGACCGGCGGGGTGATCTGCGCGGCCTCGATGGCGAGCACCACGAACACCCCGAACGCCAGCGGCTCGATCCCGACGGCCTTCGCCACCGGGAACAGGATCGGGATGGTGATCAGCATCATCGACAGGGCTTCAAGGAACATCCCGAGGATGAGATAGAACACCACCATCAGGGTCACTGTGCCGAAGAAGCCGAGGCCGGATTCGGCGATCAGCGTGGTGATGGTCTGCGGAATGCCGGTGACGGTGAAGAACTGCGTCATCAGCGCGCCGAAGGCGACGAGCATGAAGATCATCACCGACGCGTGGGCCGCCGAAAGGCCGGCCCGCACGAACTGCTTCCAGCCAAGGGTTCGCGATCCGAGGCCGACGATGATGATGTAGGCGACAGCCAGCGCCGCCGCTTCTGTCGCCGTCGCGACGCCGGTATAGATGCCGGCAAAGATCAAAACCGGAAGCAGCAGGATCGGCCCGGCATCGACGGTTGCCTTGAGGATATCCGCGACACTCGGGTTCGATGCGTTCGGGTCCCGCGGGTTGATCGCCATGGTGTAGAGCGCCATCAGGGCGGCAAGCGTGATGCCGGGGATGACGCCGGCGACAAACAGCGCGCCGATCGACTGGTCGGTCAACACGCCATACAGGATCAACGCAATCGACGGAGGAATCAGGATGCCGAGCGTGCCTCCGGCGGCGATCAGACCGCCAGCCCGCTCCAGCGGATAACCGTTCGACGCCAGCACCGGAATGGCGACAAGCCCGATGGTCGCCGCGGTAGCGACGCTCGATCCCGAAATCGCCGCGAAGATCGAGCAGGCGATCACGGTCGCGACGCCGAGGCCGCCGCGAATGCCCGACACCAGCGAACTGGCGAAGGTGAACAGCCGTCCCGACAGGCCGGTCTGCTCCAGCAGCGTTCCGGCGAGAATGTAGAGCGGCACCGCCAACAGCACGAAGCTGTTCAGCGCGTTGTAGGCGCTGATGGCGGCGTCCTGAAACAGATCGCCCGAGCCACCCAGAAGGTAGCTGCCGACAACCGCCGACAGGCCCATCGCGGCGAATACCGGCACGCCGCAGGCAAGGAAGACGAGGAACAGCGCGATGACGCCGAGCGCGATCATGCCCATCAGATCACCTCGGCGCCGGATTTGTTATCGCGATAGGCACTGCCTCGAGTGAGCACGAGCAGCAGGTCCCGAACCGAGGCGAGGATCAGCAGAGCGCCCCCGATCACCATCAGGCCCTGTAGAATCCACAGCGGAATTTCCAGCAGCGTCGAGGTCTTGAAGTTCAGCATCCAGGAAAAGGACGTGACTCGCCATGCCCCAATGGTGAAGATCACCGCGAAGGCGACGGCCAGCACCAGCGACACCACGTCGAGAACGAAGCGCACCGTCGGCGGACACAGATCGCGGACGAAGGTCACCCGAAAGTGCCCGTCCACGCTCTGGGTCGCGCCGGCGCCGAGAAACGCCATGGCGATCATCATGTAGATGCTGACTTCGGCCGCCCACAGCGTCGGAATGCCGAGGCTGCGGAGCACCACATCGTACGTGACGGTAATGGCCAACAGCCAGATGACCAGGGTGGTCAACATGCCGCCGATCCACCCCAGGAAATCGAGCGCGCCGACGACCCGGCCGACGACGCCCGAGGAACTCGCCTCATCCATGGCGGCTATTTCTTCGCGGCGAGCAGAGCCGTGACATCCGGGCTGAGTTGCTTGAGAGCTTCATCCAGCAGCGGCGCGGTGGCGCTTTTCCACGCGGCGAATTCCGGCATCGCCGGATCCAGGACGGTCACCGTCATGCCCTTGTCCTTGTACTGCTTGGCCAGCACCGTGATCTCCTCAACGATCGCCTTGCGGTTGGAATGCGACGCCTCATCCACCGACTTGATCAGCGCCTTGCGATCCTGTTCGGGCAGGCTCTGTAGCCATGGCTTGTTGGCCGCCCAGCCCATCATCGTGGTGCCGAGATAGGAGGCCGGCACGAGGACATACTTGGAAACCTCGTACATGCGCTGGCTATCGACGCCCTGGAAACCGAGGATGGCCGCGTCGATGGTGCCGTACTGCATCGCGGAGTAAACATCGGAGAACGGGATCGTCACCGGTGAACCGCCAAAGGCGCGCACCGCCTGCGCCAGCCCTTCGGAGAACACCCGGACCTTTTTTCCCTTGAAATCAGAGGGAGCCTTCATCGGCTCGCGCGACACGACAGCGGGCGGGCCAAGGTCGGCAAGCCCCAGCAGCACCGCGTTCTTGGCCTCGAACTTGGCCTGCAAAACCTTCATCAGACCATCCGGGCGATCGATCAGCGCGTCGAGTTCAGCCATGGTCAAGCCGGTCGGCGCGTCCATCACCTTGGTGTCCGGCACCGTGCCTGACCAGCCGTTGACGGTGATCCAGCCGAACTTGACTTGCCCCGTCGGAATGCCGACCGGCATATCCTTGTCCTGCCCGATCTGGCCGCCGGGGAAATGTTGCAGCTTGATCTTGTTGGGTTGATTGGCCTTGATCGCCTCCTCCAGCGCCGGCACGAACTGCCGGACGCCGATATGATTGGCGCCGCCCCAGGTCGCCAGCGGCACGACCGTTTCCTGAGCGTGTACCGTCGTGACGGAAGACAACAGACCAACGGCGAGAGCGACGCCGGCGCCGCGAAGACCAAGCAAATCCATTCTTTCCTCCTAATGTTCTAATTTGTGTTCGCAGAACGATTACGACGCGCTGGATGAACCGCCGCCGAGACTTTTGACCATGCGCGTCGCGCTGTAGACGAGCACGGTTTCGTCACGCTGGTTGGTGACTTCATTGATCGCCTTCACGATGCCGCGGCCCGGCTTCGATGTCGGCCGCGCTTCCGTGACACGGCAACGCACATGGATGGTGTCACCGGCAAACACCGGCCTTTGCACCTTGATCTCCGCTTCCAGAAAGGCGAGCCCGGTGTGCTGCATTACCGATTGCATCAGCAGCCCTTCGGCGAAAGAATAGACGAGAGCACCGGGCGCGAGACGACCTTTGATCAGCGATTCGTTTTCGAGATAGTCGAGGTTGGTGAACAACACTTCGAGCATGCCGGTGACGCATACGAAGTTGGTGATGTCGGCTTCGGTCACCGTGCGGCCCACGGTCCTGAAACGGCGACCGACGGTCCACTCCTCGAAGGGAATTCCCAGCCCGACGATCGGCCATTCACGCGTCCCGTCCGCAACTTCCTCCCCGATGCTCACGAATCCGCCGCCCTGCTTTTGTTCACGATATTGAAAATAACCTACACACCCATGAATGAAATAGTCAACAATGTTCCTGACGATTGCCGCATCGTCGGGCTGATAGCGATGGCTCTTTGGCCAGAGACGCTACTTAAACAAGCGATATCAATGAGGTGAGGTTCCACGCCCGGCGCTCGCGTGGCCTGACCGGGACAGGCTCAGATGTGGCCACTCAGCGGGAAGCGAGCGATGCCCGGCGCTCCACGTTTGCCGGCAAACAGGCGCGCAAACGATACCGCGCGAGACGGTTCGGAACGCGATCTCAGCCCTTGATTTCAGCGGGGTCGGCGTCAGCCAGATATCGGTCGATCTCGGCCCGAAGCTCCGCCACGAGTTCCGGCAACCGGCTTTCAAGGCGAAAGGCCGGGCCAGCGACCAGAAGACAAAGCTGGCGGCCCGGCAGCGGCAGCGGAATCGCGATACCCATCAGGTCGCGCACATAGCCATTGTTGTTGACGAACCAGCCCCGCTCCAGTGATTTCTGAATTTCCGCCTCGACATCTTCCGGAGTCATCGGGGTATTCGGCGCGTAGCGCACATATTCAAGCTTGCGCAGCAAAGCCGCACGCTCGCGCGGAGAGAGCATCGACAAAAGCGCCTGCCCGCTCGACGTCGGATAGAGCGGCACGCGCTCGCCGACATGCGTGAAATAACGAATCGGGGAAGGCGATTCGACAACTTCGAGAAAGACGGCGCTCATCCCGGACAGTCCGGCGAGCGTGACCGTTTCCCCGGTCCGCTCCGCGAGATTCGTCGCCATCATGCGCAGACGATCCGACAACGGCCCCTCGGCGACGATCGTGCGCGCGAGATCCAATAGCCGCCGCGTCGGATAGTAGCCGGCGCGATACTTGAGTTCGTAGAGCAGACCGCTCTTGCTGAGGGTCTCGATCAGATTGAACGTGCTGGACCGCGGCCAGCCGAAATGTTCGGCGATTTCCGACAGGGTTGCGGGGCGTTTTCGGCTGGCAAAGAACTCCAGGATCTGAATCGCAAAAAGAACCTGTTTTACGATCATGCCGAACCCGACCTCCGGAATTGCAATACAGCCAAGCGCTTTTTGATGCCTTAGCTGGCAACCGAGGTTCGATGCAACACCCTTGGTAACGATGAACTTTAGTGCTGGCGGACCGTGCCGGCCACCAGCGGCCCTTCACTGACCGGCCGGATACCGGAACCGGACGGAAACCGGAAGCCGGTCCCCGGCACGACGTAGGGGCCGCGCCGGGCAGACCGTCGTTGGGGACGGCCTGACTTTCGGCTTCAGCGCGCTCGCGCGAACTCGCGGTCACGCAGTTCGCGCCGGCGGATCTTGCCCGTGATCGTCATCGGCAGCTCCGCGACGTACTCGATCGCACGCGGATACTTATACGGCGCGGTGACAGACTTGACATGATCCTGTAGCTCGCGGGTCAGTTCCGGCGACGGCTGCCGATCGTTCTGCAAGACCACGAACGCCTTGACGATCTCGCCACGCTCCGCATCCGGGCTGGCGACGACCGCGCAGACCTGCACCGCCGGGTGCTCGGCCAGCGCATTCTCGACTTCGATGGGGCCGATGCGATAGCCGGCGGAGTTGATGACGTCGTCCGACCGTCCGCGATACCAGAAGTAACCCTCGGCGTCCTTCTCGGCGCGATCGCTGGTCAGATACCATCGGTCTTCGGGACCGTCGATGAAACAACCGGCGGTTCTGTCCGCATCCTTCCAGTAGCCCAGCATCAACTGCGGATTCGGCACCTTCAGCGCAAGATCACCCTCCCGTCCCGGCGGCAGGCGATTGCCGTCCGCATCGATCACGTCGATATCGGAGCCGGGCGACGGCCGCCCCATCGAGCCGTAACGCACGGATTCGCCCGGATAGTTCAACGCAACCATCAGAGCTTCCGTCTGCCCGTAGGCTTCATCGATGCGGATGCCGGTCGCGGCTTCCCATCGCTCGGCGACGACGGGATTCATCGCCTCGCCCGCGGTCACGACGCGGCGCAGCCGGCCGAGATCGTTTCGCGACTGAACCTCGTTCACGACCCGCGACAGTTCCGTGCCCGGCGCACAGTACACCGTCACCTGATGCTTTCGGATCAGTGCCAGCCGATCCCCGGGAACGAACGGTCCGTCGAAGAAGAAGGAACAGGCCCCGCAACTCAGCGGTCCGAAAATGATGCTGGTCCCGGCCTTGCTCCAGCCGGTGTCCGCCGTACACCAGATCACCTCGCCGGGACGCAGATCGAGCCAGTAGATCGCCGAGACGCGCCACGCATAGATCGCGCGGGCCGCATGGACGACGGCCTTCGGGTGACCGGTCGATCCGGAGGTGTAATACATGATGGCCGGATCCTCCGCGCCGACCACGGCCGGCTCGATCGTCTCCGACGCGCCCGCCAGTTCGCTATCCCAATCGAGCCAGTCGGCGGCCTCGCCCAGCGCGATCCGGACCGCGACCTTGTCCTTGACCGAGGCAAACTTGGCCGTCTGGTCGGGTCGGCAGATCGCCGCCCTGGCCTGCGCATTGTCGACGCGATATTCGATGTCGCGTTCGGTCAGCATCTCGATGCACGGGATCGGCACGGCGCCGATTTTCATCGTCGCGATCAACGCAACGAACCATTCCGGCACGCGCGGCAGCATAATGATGACGCGGTCGCCTTTCTTCACGCCGCGCGCGCGCAGCACGTTCGCGAACCTGTTCGACAGCCGCGACAGATCGGAATAGCGATAGGAGCGCGTGTCGCCCGCGGCGTTTTCCCAGATCAGCGCCGGGCCGTCCTGCTCGCGGGCGCGCCGGTCGATGACATCGGCGCCGAAATTGAAAGTCGGCGGGACTTGCCAGCGAAAATCGGCACACATCTTTTCATAGCTTTCAGCCAGAGAATCCTGGCTGGGTGACCAGACGTCGCGCATCGCTTCCTCCCGTTTTGCGTTTCTTATGCCATGGCCGCGCTTGGATCGACCATCAGCGCCTTATTTACCACCGCTCTGCGTCAGAATACGCCGGCCGATCGCCCAGCGATGAACTTCCGACGGGCCATCGTAAATCCGGAATGCCCGGACATCGCGATAAAACCTCTCGATGATCGTGTCGCGTGTCGTCCCTAGCCCGCCCAGAATCTGCAACGACCGATCGGCGACGCGCGCGACCGCCTCCGAGCAGATCACCTTGGCCATCGAGCTTTCGGTCGACGCCCGCTCGCCTTTGTCGAGCAGCCAGGCCGTGTGCCAGATGGTCAACTGGGCCATGTGAATGTCCATGGCGTTGTTGGCCAGCTTGAAAGACACGCCCTCATGCTCACCCAGCGGCTTTCCGAAAGCCGTCCGCCGCCGGGCGAACTCGGTCGCGATTTCCTGGGCACGGATCGCCGAACCGAGCCAGCGCATGCAATGGGTGAGGCGCGCCGGGGCAAGCCGGACCTGGGCATGGCGGAAACCATGCCCGATCTCTCCGAGAACCGCGTCGGACGGCACCCGCAGCCCGTTGAAACGAACCACCGCGTGACCGCCGACAAAGCTGGAATCGATGGTATCCAACGCGCGCTCGATAATGATCGCAGGGTCCGACATGTCGGCGAAAAACATCGTCGCCGCCCCGTTGGCTCCCTCTCCGGCGGCCTTCGCCATGATAATCGCAAAGGCCGCGCCCTCGGCTCCGGTAATCAGCCATTTCTCGCCGTCGATCACCCAGCTATCGCCGTCGCGGCGCGCCGTGGTCTGCAACTGGCCGGGGTCGGAGCCCGCGCCGGGCGACGGCTCCGTCATGCAGAAGCAGGATCGCACCGCGCCGGTCGCCAGCGGCTTCAGGTAGCGCTCGCGCTGATCCGGCCGGGCCACGACATCGAGCAGATGAATGTTGCCTTCATCCGGCGCCGCGCAGTGCAGGGCGATCGGCCCCAGCATCGAGTAACCCGCCGCCGTAAAAACCGCCGCGCGTCCGATATGGGACAGATGCTGGCCGCCATACTCGTCCGGGACATGCGGCGCAAACACGCCGGCCTTTCGCGCCAGCTCGTTGAGTTCGCGCCGAAGCTCGTCCGTCGGCCCGTGCGAGGTCCAGCGCGGATCCCTTTCGAACGGGACGACTTCATTCCGGACAAATGCCTTCACGCGGTCCGCGAGTTCGGAGACGTGCGCCGGCAGCGAAAAATTCATGTCGAGTTCAGGCATCATCAATCTTCCCGTCCAGATCCTGTTGCGATGTCGCGCGCAATCAGAAGAATATCCTCGCCAAGGCTGGCGAAATCGGCGTAGCGGCTATCCTTGACCGCACCGTTGATCCATTGCCGGTGCAGTTGCAGGAAGACGATCCCGAGCTTGAACAGCGCAAGGACGCGCATGGCCGGCAGATCGTCGATATCCCGGCCCGTCAGCTCGGCATAGCGCCGGGCAACCTCGGCGCGCTGCCAGAATCCCGGATGCGTCGTCGGCATCTGCCGCAGCCGATGCAGGGCCGGCGGATCGTCCGGTTGCGCCCAGTAGCTCAAGAGGGTCGCCAGATCAAACAGCGGATCGCCGCGTGTCCCCATATCCCAATCGACCAACGCCACCGGCGACAGTGTCTGAGGATTCAGAATGAGGTTGTCCAGCTTGAAGTCGCAATGAAGCAGCGTCGGCGTTCGGTTGCGGAACGTCTGCCGTGCCAGCCAATGTGAAATATCCCGCAGCAGACCCTGCGAGGCATTGCCTTCGACGACCAGCGCGCCACGCTTCGACCATCCCGCGATCGCTCGCGCGATAAACCCGTCCGGACGGCCGAGATCGCCAAGCCCGACATGCTGCGCAGCCACGCCGTGCAGCGCGGCCAGCGTCGCGACCAGCATTTCGGAGAGCACCTGAGGCGCATCGGTCCGGCCTTCCAGCGGCGACAAATCCGCGCCTCGAACAACGAGGCCGGCGCGGTATTCGATCAACTGGAACGGCACGCCGATGATGCTGCGGTCGCCGCAATGGTGCAGACCTTTCGGGATGAACGGCAGCGCGGTCGTCAACCGCGAGAGAATGCGATGCTCGCGCGCCATGTCATGAGCGCCCGGCGGCAATTCGCCGTCAGGCGGGCGGCGCAGGACGGTCGGCTCGCCATTCACAATCAGCAGATAATTGCGATTGGCCAGACCACCGGCGAACTGCCGGATCGGCTGCGCTGTGTCGATCGTCATGCCATGCGCATCGAGATAGCGCGCAAGGTTCTTCCATTCGGACCCGGCACTATCGGCGCCCGACAACAGCGCCGGATGATCCGGCATCGCCGCTGTCGTCGAGATGGACCTCACATCTGGCTCCAAATCCAAATTATTGTCGGACAATATCTAGATGTCAAAAATCCGTGTGAGCGTCAATCATCCATTTTATCCGCTTTCTGTTTACGAAAGCTCCGATTCAATGATATTTCTGATGGACAATCGAAAACAGGCAATCGCTCCCGGCAGGGGCGGATCGTAGGGAGATCGCACGAATGACATCCTCTCCGGAAAGCCCCCGAAGCCATCCAGCGATCGTCCCCGGCTCGCTTGCCATGCTCCGCCAGCCACTGGTGCATTATGGCGCGCGTGCCGAAGATATCGTCACGCATCTGGCCAAAAGCCGAGGCGCCGCCCGCGTGCTGCCCGTCGTCACGTCATCGCTTCTGGCCAATCCCGTCGTGAAGGCGACGCTCGACGCGCTCGGCGCAGCGGCCCTCCCCGTCTTCCATGACTTGAAGCCGCATACGCCTTTCAAGACAGTTCTCGCACTCATTGAAACGATCGAGCGGACGCATCCCGACCTCGTCATCGTTTTCGGCGGAGGCAGCGCGATCGATGCCGCCAAGATCAGTTGTCTTGCGGCAGGGGGCGGGGTTCGCAACCGGGACGCATTGCTGGGCTTTCGTTCGATGCCCGACAGCCAGGGGATTTCCCAGCCGTCACCCGGTACGCGCAGTTTGCCGATTGTCGCGATACCGACCACGCTGTCCGCCGCCGAGTTCGGCATCATCGGCGGCGCGACCGACGTCGAAACCGGTATCAAGCATATGTTCAAGTCCGATACGCTGGCGCCGGATATCATCGTTTACGATCCGTGGCTGGGAGCGCGGACTCCGCTCGACCTCTGGCTGTCGACCGGCATACGCTCGGTCGATCACGGGATCGAAACCGTGCTGTCACGAGATGCAAATCCCTTTACGGACGCACTTGCCTTGCGTGGGCTCGCGCTGTTGCGTGACGGTTTGAGCGCGACGCACGCCGATACGTCCAGCGTGGAGGCTCGCCACCGCTGTCAACTCGGCGTCTGGCTCTCGGGCTCAAGCATCGGCCGGGTTCGTTACGGTGCAAGTCACGGGCTCGGCCACCAGCTTGGAGCCATCGCGGGCGTGCCGCACGGCATGACGTCCTGCGTGCTGCTGCCGGCCGTTCTCGCCTTCAATGCCCCGATATCAGCCGCTCAGCAGGCCGAGATCGCGTCGATCTTCGGGCATCGTGGCGAGTCCGCGGCCGACGCCGTCCGGCGCTTCATCGACTCGCTCGGTCTGCCGACGCGATTGTCGCAGCTTAAGGTCGACGAAAACGTCCTCCCGCGCGTTGCGGAAACCGGGCTGGGCAACGCATTCGTCAAGGCGAACCTGCGGCCGATTCAATCGGCTGACGACGTGATGGCCATTCTTCGCGCCGCCTGCTGAGGCGCGACCCGGTTCTCACTTTCCGGGATCATGCTTCAAGTCGATAGATACCCTGCTGGTCCACCTGCACCCGCCCGTCAGCGAGGAGTTCGGCGAGGTGCAGCGTAATCGTGCGGGTCTCGGCATCCACGACCCACGGGCTGTCATATCCGAGCGGATACAGCAGACGCAACGCGACCAGTTGCTCCAGCGTCTTCGGCGATTCGTTCAGCATCGCCAGCAGGCGTTGTTCGCGCTCGTCGATCTTGGCCGCATAGGCGGCAATATCCCGCATGAAGTGCTCGCGATCGGTATAAACGCCGCGATGATGCGCCGTGACCCAGACCTTCGCCGGAATCTCCGGCAGCCGCGCCAGACTGCGGCGGAAGCCGGTCAGGCTTGAGGAGGCGTCGCCGTAGTAGGGGCCGAAGCCGGTCAGATCGATATCGCCGATGAAGGCCACGCCCTCCGGTTCGACGAGCAGGACGCAATGGCCAGCGGTGTGGCCCGGCATATGGATGGCGCGCACCTGCGTCCCTCCGAAATCCCACGACGCACCGTCCGCGTAAGCCATCGCACCGGGACGGGGCGCGTAGAAAAGTTCGCGCTCGAACCGGCTCCGCATCTCCGGGACACGGGCCGCGTCGCTGATGCCGAAAGCCGCGACCAGCCCCTCCCAACTGCGCGCCGCCGGAAGATCCGCCTCGTGGACGTAAACCGGTGCGTCGGGAAGGCGGTGCAACCCGGCCATGTGATCTTCATGGGCATGCCCCATGACCACCAGATCGGCGGCATCGAATTCAGGACCGATAAAGTTCGAGACCATCAACGCATCGAACGCCGCGCGGGTATCCGAGCCGCGCACGATCACCTGATTTCCATCGGGATACTTTCCGTTCTTCTCGCCAAAGAATACGGAGACGCGGCCGAAATCCGCCCGCGTGGGTTTTTCGCGCACGGTGGTTTTGTTCGCGCCCAGATTCATATCGATCATCCTTCCTCAGCCCAGGAGCAGCGTGCTTCAGGCCGCACGCAATGCCGGCGGCCGCGACGGCCGGATCAACGCGAATGCAAGCTGGACGATGCCGCCGGTCAGCCCGAGCGCGACGCCGATACGCCACGCCATCGTATAGGAGCCGAGCGTATCGTAGAGCAACCCGCCTCCGTATGCACCGAGGAAACTGCCGAGTTGATGGACCATGAAGGAGAGTCCCTGAATCATCGCCTGCCAGCGCAGCCCGAACATCTCGGCGATCGCGCCCGCCGCCAGCGGACTGACGCCCAGCCAGAGAAAGCCCATGATGGCGCCGAACAGCAACGTCGATGCGGACGTCGCGGGCAGCATGAAATACCCGGCGAGCGTCAGCGAGCGCAGGATATAGATCATGCCGAGCAGCGCGAACTTGTTCCAGCGCTGGCCGGCCCAGCCGAAGAACAGGCTGCCCAGCACGTTGAAGCCGCCGATCACGCCGAGCGTCTGCGCGCTCAGCATCGGATCGAGGCCGCAGATCTCCAGATAGGACGGCAGATGCGTGGTGATAAACACGAGTTGCATGCCGCAGACCATGAAGGCGCAGGTCATCACCACGAAGGAGGCGTTGCCGAACGCGGTCTTCGCGGCCATCAGCGCGGTGACATCGTCGATGTCTTCCTCCGCGGTCGTCTTGGGTAGCGGAATGCGATCGACCCGGCCGGCATACCAGGCCGCGGGGATCATCAACAGCGCCAGCACCACGAAGCCGTACAGCCCGGCGCGCCAGCCGAAGCCCTCACTCAACTGTTGCCCGATCGGCGCCGACAAGAGCGCGCCGAGCGAGCCCGCAGCGGACACGATGCCGAGCACGGTCGAGCGCACCGTCTCCGGCACGGCGCAGGCGGCCACCGACATCGCGATCGCCGTCGCGGTGCAGGCCAGCGACGCCCCGATCAGAATGCCGCCGCCGATCATGATGCTGAGAAGGCCGTGCGCGCCCGCCATCAACGCCAGCCCCGCCATGTAGAGCAGCGAGCCGACCACCATGATCGGGCGATAGCCGTAACGCACCGTCAACGCGCCGGCGATCGGTTGCAGGAACCCCCAAGCGAGATTCTGGACTGCGATCGCCAGCGTAAAGTCGGACACCGAGATACCGATGTCGCGGGTCAGCGGCTGCATGAAGATGCCCAGGCTTTGCCGCAACCCCATGCTCAGCGTCAGCATGATGGAAGCGCCGATCAGGATCGGCAGCGTCGGACGCAGGATTTGCAGCAGGGGCATCGTCAATTCTTTCTTGCGATGGCGATACGGCAAATCCGGCCTGCCCGCCTCTGCGTTGCGTTGTAGCCTGTGGGTCCGTCGGCACTCGGGCCGGCGAGCACGAATTGGCTTAGGTTACGGATAACTTCGATCGAACGGAACTGCGCGCGCGTCAAGCATATCTGACCTGCGCAATGACGCCCGCTACGGCGAATGGAAGGGAAAGTATGTTTAATGATGGTAACGGGGGAACAATTTGAGCCCGGACCCCGGAATTATGTTTCTCTAATTCTGAGCTTCTGCGAAACTAACGTCAACAAAAACAATTGGTTATGTCGGTCCGGCCGCCGACCGGATCGCCAAGGCACGCGGACGGACGCGAGTGATCGGCGACACCCGCGAACGACACCACGGCTATATGAGCGTCAAGGCCCCGCGCCAGATCGCAGATCGGCCGGGCGATGTGACCGACACGACGAAAGTCGGGCAGCCATTCCGGCTCCGTTGCCGCCGACGGTCGCGACGTGGTCACGCGCGCCGACAATCATCTCGTCATCGGCATTCAGGCGTCGGCGCCGGCATCGCCGAACTGTCGACGGCTTTCAGCATGGCGCACAAGGTGGGCGCACGGCCCTGTGTCTCCGCTGCGATTGAAACTGTCGTTATCCTATCCTTTCGGATGCGCTGTTTCCGCCACCGCACCATCCGATTTAACGCCCACCGAGAACACCATCATCGCTCTGCCATGAGCGCCATGAAACGATAGTCCCCATCAAGCTATAGTGAATTTACGCGCAAGAGCCGCGTCTCCTAAATGGGCGTTAGACTGGGAAACCACCATTTCCCGGTGGCGTGAGGCTTGGGTTCAAACCATGGCGGCCAGACGCACTTCTCGCTGGATATTGCTGATCCTGGCCTTGCTTTGCGGCGGCGCCCTTGGCTGGTGGCATTTCCATCCCAGGAACAGCAATAGTCTGGCCCGGTCGCCCGGAAGTGGCTCCGCTATCCCCGTTACCGTGGCGACGGTGAAGAAGACGGACTTTCCGGTTTATCTCCAGGGATTGGGCACCGTCCAAGGCTTCAATACGGTCGTGGTGCGCACTCGGGTCGATGGACAGGTCGACAAGATCGCCTTCAAGGAAGGGCAACTCGTCAAGCAAGGCGACTTGATTGCACAGATCGATCCCAGACCGTTCCAGGCCGCGCTCGACCAGGCCAAGGCGAAGAAAGATCAGGATGAAGCCAGCCTCGCCAATGCCAATCTTGATCTGAAGCGCTACACCGATCTTGGGGAGTATGCGACCCGACAGCAACTCGATACACAACGCGCCACCGTTCGCCAGGGAACGGCGCAAATCGAAGCCGATGTCGCCGCAATCGCCAACGCACAAACGCAGCTCGACTACACCACCATCCGCGCTCCGATTGCCGGCGTCACCGGCTTTCGTCAGGTGGACCAGGGAAACATCGTCAATGCCGCGACACAGACGGGCATCGTCACCATCGCGCAAATCGAACCGATCGCCGTGATCTTCACGGCTCCGGAAGAAAGGCTTCCGGACATCAAGGCCGCGATGGCCTCGCACACCTGCAAGGTGGTCGCGTTGTCGATCGACGGCAAAAAGGTGCTGTCCGAGGGAACGCTCTCGCTAATCAACAACCAGGTTGACACCACCAGCGGAACAATTCGCCTGAAGGCGGTGTTTGACAATGCGGACCACGCGCTATGGCCCGGCCAATCAGTATCGACCCGCCTGCTCCTCGATACCGTGAAGGATGCGGTGGCGGTGCCGGACGATGCGGTTCAGCATGGCGCCAATGGCCTTTATGCCTATGTCCTCGACCCCGGCAACAAGGCTCAACTGCATCAGATCACAACCGGCGCGTCGGCCAACGGAGAAACAATCGTCGAAAAGGGGTTGACGCCCGGGCAAAACGTCATCGTATCGGGGCAATACAGAGTGCAGCCCGGAACTGTCGTGACAACGACTGTTGCGGGCGCCGGGCGAGCCCCGGCCAAGGCCCGATAGATATGAGCGTGAGCATATCAGCGCCCTTCATTCGTTTCCCGATTGCGACATCGCTATTGATGGCGGGCGTGCTGTTCGTCGGCCTGGTTGCCTATCCTCTCTTGCCGGTGGCGCCATTGCCGCAGGTCGATTTCCCGACCATTCAGGTCTCCGCCTCCCTTCCCGGCGCCAGCCCCGAAACCATGGCATCGTCGGTCGCTCAACCTCTCGAACGGCAGTTCGCGCAAATTCCCGGCATCGCACAGATGACATCGACCAGCTCTCTGGGGTCGACTGCCATCACCATTCAGTTCGACCTCAGCCGCAATATCGATGCCGCCACCAACGACGTGCTGGGCGGCATCAACGCCGCGGGCGGTCAACTTCCTAAAAGTCTTCCCTCGCCGCCCACCTATCGCAAGGTCAATCCGGCGGATTCGCCGATCCTGCTGTTGTCGGTCACCTCCGACACGTTGCCGTTGACCGAGGTCGACGACTACGCCGACACGCGGATGGCGCAGCAGATCAGCCAAATTCCGGGCGTCGCCCAGGTGACTATCGGCGGACAGCAGAAGCCGGCCATCCGGATTCAGATCGATCCCGCGAAACTGGTCGCGAAGGGACTGTCGCTCGAAGACGTCCGCAGTCAGATATCCATTGCCACCGTCGACAGTCCGAAAGGCGCCGTCGATGGCCAGACGCGCAGCTATACCATCTATGCCAACGACCAACTGCTGAGCGCCAAGGAGTGGAACAATGTCATCGTCGCCTACCGCAACGGTGGACCGCTTCGCATTCGCGATATCGGCGAGGCCGTCGCCGGCCCCGAAGACGTCAAGCAGGCGGCCTGGGCCAATGGCAAACGCGGCGTTTTCCTGGTGGTCTTCAAGCAGCCGGGCGCCAACGTCATCGATACCGTCGACAAGATCAAGGCACGGCTGCCGCAAATGATCGCGGCATTTCCCCCGGCCGTTCACGTCTCGATTCTGAGCGACCGCACGCAAACGATCCGCGCCGCAGTGCAGGACGTTCAATATACGTTGCTTCTGACGATCCTCCTCGTCGTCATGGTCATCTTCATATTCCTGCGCAACATCTGGGCCACCGTGATTCCCAGCGTAACGGTTCCGCTGGCGCTGCTGGGAGCCTGCGCGCTGATGTGGGCGTTCGGCTACACATTGGATAACCTGTCGCTGATGGCGCTGACCATTTCCGTCGGCTTCGTCGTCGACGATGCCATCGTCATGCTGGAAAACATCACCCGCTACGTGGAGCATGGCGAAACACCACTCGCCGCTGCGTTGAAAGGCGCGGGTGAAATTGCCTTCACCATCGTTTCGATCAGCATCTCTCTGATTGCCGTCCTCATTCCCCTGCTCCTGATGGGAGGGATCATCGGCAGGCTGTTCCGCGAATTCGCCGTGACCCTCGCCATGACGATTCTGGTGTCATTGGTCGTGTCGCTGCCATTGACGCCGATGCTGGCCTCTCGCTTTCTAAGAGCGCATGGCGAGCAAAACCGGCATGGCCGCATCTATCAGTTGAGCGAACGTGGTTTTGATTTTCTGCTTCACGCCTATGAACGCGGCCTCGATCTGGTGTTGCGATGGCGGCTGACAACGCTGTGCGTCTTTTTCGCTACGGTGGCGCTGTCCGTATATCTGTTTGCCATCATCCCGAAGGGCTTTTTCCCCCAGCAGGATACCGGGCTGCTCACGGCGGTCACCGAAGCCGGCCAGGACGTTTCATTTTCCGAAATGAAACACCTTCAGGAACAGGCCGGCGAAATCATGCTTGCCGATCCGGACGTCGCCGGCGTCGCCATGGCGATCGGCGGGGGCGGAAGCGCACTCAATACCGGGCGCATGTATGTGACCCTGAAGCCAAGGGATGAGCGCAAGGCGGACGCGCAACAGATCATCGCGCGGTTGCGGTCCCAGTTCGACAAACTACAAGGCGTCCGGGTTTACATGCAGGCCGCGCAAGATGTCCGCCTTGGCGGGCGCGCGACCCGGACGCAATTCGAGTACACCTTGCAGGATGCCGATCTCGACGCGCTGAATTCGTGGGCCCCGAAGATTCTCGCTAAACTGAAAACCCTGCCGGAACTGCGTGACGTCGCCACGGATCAGCAGACCGAGGGCACTACGCTGACGCTGACGATCGATCGAGATACGGCATCGCGGTACGGCATTCAGCCTCAGTTGATCGATGACACGCTGAACGATGCCTTCGGTCAGCGGCAGGTCGCGCAGTACTTCACCCAGGTCAACAGCTACCATGTGGTATTGGAGATTCTGCCCGATCTGCAAGGCCAGCTCGATACGCTGAACAAAATCTACGTCAAGTCACCGACCACGGGCGACCAGGTCCCCTTGTCGGTCTTTGCCAAATGGACGACGGTGCCGATCCGCCCTCTCTCCATCAGTCATCAGGGGCAATTCCCGGCAACGACCATCAGCTTCAACCTCGCGCAGGGGGTTGCCCTCGGTCAGGCAACGCAAGCCATTACCCGAGCGGTTGCGGAACTGGGTGCGCCGGAAACCCTCAGCGGCAGTTTCCAGGGAACCGCACAGGCTTTCCAGCAGTCGCTCGGCACGGTCCCGCTGTTGATACTTGCGGCCCTAGTGGTGGTCTATCTCATCCTCGGCATTCTCTATGAGAGCTACATTCATCCGCTCACCATCATATCCACCCTGCCCTCCGCCGGCGTCGGCGCGCTGGCGACATTGATGTTGTTCGGCTACGACTTCAGCCTCATTGCGTTGATCGGCATTGTCCTGTTGATCGGCATCGTCAAGAAAAACGGGATCATGTTGGTCGATTTCGCCATCGTCGCCGAGCGAGACGAGCATCTGTCGTCGGAGGCAGCGATCCGCAAAGCGGCGCTGATCCGCTTCCGTCCCATCATGATGACGACGATGGCGGCCGCACTGGGCGGCGTGCCGTTAATGCTCGGTACGGGAACCGGATCGGAGATCCGCCAACCGCTCGGTTACGCCATGGTTGGCGGGTTGCTCGTCAGCCAGATGCTGACGCTGTTTACGACGCCGGTGGTCTATCTTTATCTCGATAAACTGTCGAACATGCTATCCGGCATGGGACGCTCAACCCCCGGCGAGCGCGACACAGCCCCCCGGCCGATGCAGGCGCCGATCAAGCACGCAACCCGCTAAGGCACCCCCACCCGCGCGCAGCACCGCAACGACACAAACGGTCGAGCGGATTCAGCGGAGCATTGTTGACGATTCGCGCATCTTCGCCGAAGCAGCGTCCAAACAGCAGCACAATCCCAACGAGATCGGCGGTGCGCGAAGGCTTTTTCGTCCCGCTGACGGCATTTTCGATAAACGCGACCTCGACATTCGTGGTCGCAACTTTCCCGCTACCGCATCACGAACGGGTTGGGCACATCCTTGCCATAAGACATCCAGACGCATTTCGTCTCAAGATATTCCTGGATCGCATCCTGACCACTTTCACGGCCGATACCCGAATGCTTGAAGCCGCCGAACGGCGCCATATAGCTGACGGCGCGGTAAGCGTTGGTCCAGATCGAGCCGGCCCGCAATCGCTTCGCAGCGGTAAAAATTCGCCGCTGATCGTTCGTCCAAACGCCTGCCGCGAGGCCGTAAGCGGTATCGTTCGCGATCGCATAGGCCTCGTCGTCTTCACGAAATCGGATAACGGACAAAACCGGACCGAACACTTCCTCCTGCGCGATTCGCATGGAATTGGAGACGTTCGCAAACACCGTCGGCTCGATGAACCAGCCATCACCGCATTCCGGCCGGCTGGCGGGCTTGCCGCCCATGACGCATTCCGCCCCCTCGCCGCGCGCCATATCAATGCATGAAAGAATCCGTTGATATTGCGGTTGCGTGGTCACCGGGCCAACCTGGGTGGCTGTATCCATCGGATCACCCATCCGGGCGGTTTTCGCCAAGGCGACGAATTTGTCCAGAAACTCGTTGTGAATGTTTTCGTGAATGAGGAGCCGCGAGCCCGCGATGCAGGTCTGGCCGGTAGCCGCGAAGATTCCTGAAACCACGCCCTTCACGGCATTATCGATGTCAGTATCCGCGAACACCAGTTGCGCCGACTTGCCGCCAAGCTCCAAGGTCAGCCGCTTGAAGGTCTGAGCGGCATTGCGCCCGATGTGGCGTCCACTGTTCTCGCCGCCGGTAAAGGCAATCTTGTCGACACCCGGATGTGTCGTCAGGGCCTCGCCAACGTCGGCCCCAAACCCGGTGACAACGTTGAAAACGCCGGCCGGGAAACCGGCCTCCTCGACAAGGCGGGCGAATTCGAGCGTCGAGGCCGAAGTGAATTCGGACGGCTTGAGCACGATCGTGCATCCCGCGGCGAGCGCGGGCGCGAGCTTCCAGGTCGCCAGCAGCAAAGGCGAGTTCCACGGCGTGATCGCAGCCACCACGCCCACCGGTTCATGGCGCGTGTAGGTGAACATGTCGGCTTTGTCGATGGGAACGACCGCGCCCTCGATCTTGTCTGCGAGTCCCCCGAAATAGTAATACCATTGCGGAATATAGCCGACCTGCCCACGCATTTCGGCATAAAGCTTGCCGTTGTCCTGCACCTCAACCGCAGCCAGACGATCAGCATCGCGCAGAATGAGATCTCCTAACCGACGCATGAGTTGCCCACGCTGGGACGGATGCATGTCCGCCCATACGCCTTGCTCCAGCGCCTTGCGCGCGGCCGCTACGGCGGCGTCGACATCGCGCTGATCGCACTTCGGAATTCTTGCCCAAGGCTTTGCAAGATAGGGGTCGGTGGACTCGAAATACTCACCGGACGCCGAATTCTGCCACCGCCCGTCGATAAAGCACTGATAGTCCTTGATCCCCGTAATCCGGCTCATGGAAACTTCTCCGATCGTGTTTGTGACGCTTCGGTCTGTCGATGACATTCATCAATCCGGCAAAAGAGCGCCGGCAAGTCGCCCCCCGGGCCGCCAACCTCGCGGGTCTGCATCAATCCTGATGGCCGAGCGGTTCGCCGGCAAATCGCTCGATCAGTTGAGCCATGGCGGTGTGGTCACTGCCGGGCTCGAGCAGCGTCGCGGCGCCGGCCCATAATTCGCGGCACAGCGCGGAAAACGGCGACGGCGTCGCCGTTTCATGCGCGATCCCGAGCGCGATCCCCAAATCCTTCGCCATCAGATCAATGCCGAAACCGCTGTCGAAGCGGCGCGACAGCACGAACTGCCGGAATTTCTTCTGCGTGCTGTTGTTCATGCCGGTCGACGAATTCAGCACGTCCACCATGCGGTCCGCATCGAGCCCGAACCGCTGCCCGATCATCAGAGCCTCGATACCGATCAGGAAGCCGCCGGCGGAGACCAGATTGTTCAGGGCCTTCATGGCCTGGCCCGCGCCGATTGCGCCGACCGTGCTGATCGTGGTCCCCATCGCCCGCAGC
>JBASBO010000174.1:0-1604 GCA_049651165.1 Xanthobacteraceae bacterium
GGCGGCAGCCGCGGCATCGGCCGCGCCACCGCGCTCGCGGCGGCAAAGCGGGGCTGGCGCGTCGTCATCGGTTACGTCAGCAACGAGGTCGCCGCGCGGGAAACCGTCGCGGCTATCGAAGCCGGCAACGGCAGGGCCTTGGCGGTGCGCTGCGACGTCGGCATCGAGGCGGATATCCTCGGCCTGTTCAAGGCCGCCGACGGCTTCGGGCAGCTTGGCGCGCTGGTCAACAACGCCGGCATCGTCGGGCCGACCGCGCGCGTGGAAGCGCTGAGCGCGGATCGCATCGATCGCATGATGCGGATCAACGTCACCGGCAGTTTCCTCTGCGCCCGCGAGGCGGTGAAGCGGATGTCCACCAGGCACGGCGGCAAGGGAGGCGTCATCGTCAACCTGTCGTCGGTCGCGGCGACGCTCGGCTCGGCCAACACTTATGTCGATTACGCGGCCTCAAAAGGCGCGATCGATACCTTCACCATCGGGCTCTCCAACGAGGTCGCCGCCGAGGGCATTCGCGTCGTCGGCATCCGGCCGGGCCTGATCGACACCGAAATCCACGCCAGCGGCGGCGAGCCCGATCGCCACTTCCGTCTGGCGAAAACGGTGCCGATGCAGCGCGTCGGCACGGCGGACGAAATCGCCAATGCCATCGTCTGGCTGATGTCGGACGAGGCGTCCTACGTCACCGGCGCCACCCTGAACGTATCCGGCGGGCGCTGATCCCGCATCCTCCACCGACAGGATTGATATCATGGCTTCCTACGATCTCGTTGTCATCGGCACCGGCCCCGGCGGCTACGTCTGCGCGATCCGCGCGGCGCAACTCGGCATGAAGGTCGCGGTGGTCGAGAAGAACGCGACGCTGGGCGGCACCTGTCTCAACGTCGGCTGTATGCCTTCGAAGGCGCTGCTCCATGCCTCCGAACTGTTCGAGGAGAGCGCGCACTCCTTCGCCAAGATGGGGATTTCGGTGGGCAAGCCGTCGCTCGATCTGCCGGCGATGATGAGCTTCAAGCAGGAGGGCATCGACGGCAACGTCAAGGGCGTCGAGTTCCTGATGAAGAAGAACAAGATCGACGTGCTGCGCGGCACCGGCCGCGTGGTTGCCGCCGGCAAGGTCGAGGTCAAGGCCGCCGACGGCGCGGTGCAGACCGTCGAGACCAAGAATATCGTCATCGCCACCGGCTCCGATGTCGCGAAACTGAAGGGCATCGAGATCGACGAGAAGCGCGTGGTGTCGTCCACCGGCGCGCTGGCGCTGGACAAGGTGCCGGGCAAGCTGCTGGTGGTCGGGGCCGGCGTGATCGGGCTTGAACTCGGCTCGGTGTGGCGGCGGCTCGGCGCGCAGGTCACCGTGGTCGAGTTTCTCGACCGTATCCTGCCCGGCATGGACGGCGAGGTTGCCAAGCAATTCCAGCGCCTGCTGGCGAAGCAGGGGTTTGACTTCAAGCTCGGCGCCAAGGTCACCGGCATCGACGGCAGCGGCGCGACCTTGAAGGCAAAGATCGAGCCCGCCGCCGGCGGTGCGGCGGAAACGCTGGACGCCGACGTGGTGCTGGTCGCGATCGGCCGCGCGCCGCACACCGAGGGGCTCGGCCTCAAGG
>JBASBO010000175.1:0-3146 GCA_049651165.1 Xanthobacteraceae bacterium
GGCCGGGGCCGAGGGCGCTGCGCCGGGAGGCGGGCGCGCGCCGTCGCCGCCGTTGCGCTGGGACATTATCGAACTCCTGTTCTTCGCCTATCGCGACTTCGTCGGCGATGCCGACCATGTGCTGGAGGCGTTCGGCTTCGGCCGCGCCCATCACCGGGTCGTGCATTTCGTCCACCGTTATCCGGGGCTGACGGTCGCCGATTTGTTGGGGGTACTCCGCATTACCAAGCAGTCGCTCGGGCGGGTGCTCAAGCAACTGCTTGAGGAAGGGTATATCGTGCAGCGCGCCGGCGATCAGGATCGCCGTCAGCGGTTGTTGTTCGTGACCGACAAGGGCGCGGCGCTGGTCGGACAACTCGCAGGGCTTCAGACCGACCGCATCACGCGTGCCATGGGCGATCTCGACGCGGCCGGGGTCGCCGCCGTCAGCCGCTTCCTGCGCGGCATGATCGACCGCGAGGAGTCCGACAAGGTGCTTGAATCTCTGCTGGCACACGATCGTCCCGACAGTACCGCCCCATGACGAGGGTTCGACCATGACCCGACCGCCGATCCGGCCCGCCGACGACGCTCCGCATCTGCTGCTGGTCGATGACGACCGCCGCATCCGCGATCTGCTGTCACGCTTTCTGGCGAGCGAGGGCTATCGCGTCACTACCGCGATGAGCGCCGCCGACGCCCGCGCCAAGTTGCAGGGGCTGAACTTCGATCTGCTGATCCTCGACGTGATGATGCCGGGCGAGAGCGGCTTCGATCTCGCGCGCTTCATCCGCACCACCTCCACGGTGCCGATCGTGATGCTGACCGCGCGCCACGAGGCCGAGAGCCGTATCGAGGGTTTGCAGATCGGCGCCGACGACTACCTCGCCAAGCCGTTCGAGCCGCGCGAACTGCTGCTGCGGATCGGCAATATCCTCAAGCGCGCGACGCCGGCGCCGGTGGCGAAGCTGGAATCGATCCGGTTCGGGCCGTTCGTCTATCACCTGGAGCGCGGCGAACTGCGCGAGGGCGACACCGTCATCCACCTCACCGACCGCGAGCGCGAGATGCTGCGCATCCTCGCGGCGATGCCGGGTGAGACGGTGCCGCGCGGCGAGCTCACCGGGGCGGGCGGCTCCGCCAACGAGCGCGCGGTCGATGTGCAGATCAACCGGCTGCGCCGCAAGATCGAGCGCGATCCCGCCAACCCGCTGTTCCTGCAAGCCGTGCGCGGCGTCGGCTACCGGCTGGTGGCCTCGCCGTGAGACATCCGCGATGAGCACGCTGGATTCCGGCCTGACGCTGCTCCGCGCCGCGACGCGGCAGGTGTCGTCGCTCAATGACCGGCTCGGACGCTCGTTCAAGAGCTGGATGCCGAAGGGCCTCTATGCCCGCGCGCTGCTCATCATGATCGTGCCGATGGTGGTGCTGCAATCGGTGGTCGCCTTCGTGTTCATGGAGCGCCACTGGAACACGGTGACGCGGCGGCTGTCGGCGACGGTGGTGCAGGACATCGCCGCGCTGATCGACGTCTACAAGGGCTATCCGCAGGACAAGGATCACGAACTGCTGCGCAAGATCGCGCAGCAGCGGCTCGGGCTGGTGGTCGATTTCCTCCCCCCCGGCGCGATGCCGCCGCCGGGGCCGAAGCCGTTCTTCTCGCTGCTCGACCAGTCGCTGTCGGCGCAGATCGGCCGGCAGATCGCGCGGCCGTTCTGGATCGATACCGTCGGGCGCTCGTCGCTGGTGGAAATCCGCATTCAACTCGACGATTCGGTGATGCGGGTGTTCGCCCAGCGCAGCGCCGCCTATGCCTCCAATTCGCAGATTTTCTTTCTCTGGATGGTGGGAACGTCGTCGGTGCTGCTGATCGTCGCCGTGCTGTTCCTGCGCAACCAGATCCGCCCCATCGTGCGGCTTGCCGACGCGGCGGAGAGCTTCGGCAAGGGCCGCGAGGCCCCGAATTTCCGCCCGCGCGGCGCGCTGGAGGTGCGGCGGGCGTCGCACGCCTTCATCGAGATGAAATCACGCATCGAGCGCACCATGGAGCAGCGCACCGCGATGCTGGCCGGCGTCAGCCACGACCTGCGCACCATTCTCACCCGCTTCAAGCTGGAGCTTGAACTGATCGGCGACAGCCCGGATGTCGAGGGCATGCGCAAGGACGTCGATGAGATGGCGGCGATGCTGGAAGCCTATCTGGCGTTCGCGCGCGGCGACAGCGGCGAGCAGGCGCAGCCGACCGATATCGCGGCGGCGCTGGAGGACCTGCGCGGCGACGCCGAGCGCCACGGCCATTTCGCCACCGTCGCCTTCCAGGGGCTGCCGATGGTGACGGTGAAGCCGGCGGCGTTCAAGCGCTGCCTCGGCAATCTGGTGTCGAACGCCGCGCGCTATGCCAAGACCATCGCGATTTCCGGCCACCGCGACCATCGCTGGCTGACGGTGACGGTCGACGACGACGGGCCGGGCATCCCTCAGGAGATGCGCGAGGACGTGTTCAAGCCGTTCCTGCGGCTCGATGATGCGCGCAATCAGGACGAGGGCGGCACCGGCCTCGGCCTCGCCATCACCCGCGACATCGCCCGCTCCCACGGCGGCGACGTGACGCTCGGTGACAGCCCGATGGGGGGCTTGCGCGCAACCGTGCGGATCCCGGTGTGAGGCGGGACGCAACTCCCAGGAAGCAGTCGTCCCCGCGCAGGCGGGGACCCATAACCCCAATCATTCGAGATTTGACGATGGCCTCGCAACGGCCGCTTGCATAACCCCGCAATGACACGACGTATCGGTCCCCGCCTGCGCGGGGACGACGAAAGCAACTATTTCGCCAGTTCTTTCGAGCGCGCCGTCGCCGCCGCCACCGCGCGTTGCAGGAGCGGCTTGAAGCCGTTCTCGCCCATCAGCACGCCGAGTGCGGCGGCGGTGGTGCCGCCGGGCGAGGTGACATTCTGGCGCAAGGTCGCGGCGTCGAGATCGGAGCGGTGCAGCAGTTCGCCGGAGCCGGCGATGGTTTCGCGCGCGAGCTTCGCCGCGAGATCGGCGGGCAGGCCGGCGGCGACGCCGGCGCGCGCCAGTTCTTCCGCCAGCAGGAACACGTAGGCCGGCCCCGAGCCGGACACCGCCGTCACCGCGTCCATCAGCGTCTCGTCGTCGAGCCATTCGAC
>JBASBO010000176.1:0-2440 GCA_049651165.1 Xanthobacteraceae bacterium
CGGTGAAGCCGTTCGCGGCCGGCGGCGTGATCGGCACGCCGACCTACTTTCCGCTGCTCGACGGCGGCGTCGGTCTCGCCGGCGAGGCGGGCCCCGAGGCCATCATGCCGCTGAAGCGCGGGCCCGATGGCCGGCTCGGCGTCAGCGGCGCGGGCGGCGGCAACACCATCACGGTGCAGATCGCGACGCCGGACGTCGAGAGCTTCCGCCGCTCGGAAAGCTATGTCACCGGCCAGATCGCCCGCGCGGTGGCGCGCGGACACCGGAGCTTGTGAGGCGGCTTTCCGCATGAAGCCGTCATTCCGAGAGTCTGACTCGAAGCGTAGCACGCGGGATCAAACAACCTCGGCGTCGTCCTCGCGCAGGCGAGGACCCATAACCCCTGGCGCTGGCCATTGTTGAATGATTTCGCACGGATCGATTGAATCGAAGCGCTGCGGCGTATGGGTCCCTGCCTTCGCAGGGACGACGCTCATCGAGCTGCAAATCGACCCATCAAATTCATTCCGATCAGCCTCCGAGGCGCGGGCGACGACTGTCGCGAGACGCGATCTTCTACGGACATTGCCATGACCGCATTTCACGAGGTGCTGTTTCCGCTCGATGTCGCGCTGAAAAGCGCGGGCGGGCCGGAGCGGCGCACCGATATCGTTTCGTTCGGCTCGGGGCGCGAGGAGCGCAACGCGCGCTGGGCGCATTCGCGGCGGCGCTATGACGCCGGCTACGGCGTCAAGACGCTCGGTGAGTTGCAGCGCGTGGTGGCGTTCTTCGAGGAGCGGCGCGGCCAGCTTTACGGCTTCCGCTGGCGCGACCGGCTCGACCGGACGTCGGCGGCGAACGGCGAGACGATCTCGCCGCTCGATCAGGGCATCGGCATCGGCAACGGCGCGGCGGCGAATTTCCAGTTGATGAAGACTTATGGCGCGGGCTTCGCACCGTATTCGCGGCCGATCGTCAAGCCGGTCGCGGGCAGCGTGCGCGTCGCCGTCGATCGTGTCGAGGTCGAGGACGGCGTGGCGTTCGATTGCGACGCTGTAAGCGGCATCGTGACGTTCCGCGCCGGCTTCATTCCGGCGGCGGGCGAGGCAGTCACCGCCGGCTTCCGCTTCGACGTGCCGGTGCGCTTCGATACCGACTTTCTCGAAGTCGATCTGTCGGCCTTCACCGCCGGCGCGATCCCGAAAATCCCGCTGGTGGAAATCAAGGTGTGACGCGCGGCGACGCGCAATCCGATCGTCATGCCCGGACCTGATCCGGGCATCCATCGAAACTCACATCATTTTCTCAGAGTGATGGATCACCGGGTCAAGCCCGGTGATGACACCTGATGATTTTGGAGAGGTTTATCATGCGCCCGATCCCTCCCGCGTTGCAGGCGAAGCTCGATTCCGGCGTCACCACGCTGTCGCATTGCTGGGTGCTGACGCGGCGCGACGGCGTGGTGCAGGGGTTTACCGATCACGACGAGGACATCGCGCTCGGCGCGGTGGTGTGTCGCGCCGGCACCGGCTTCACCGCGTCGGAGGCCGCCAGCAAGTTCGATCTCTCGGTGACCGGCGCGGAGGTGTCCGGCGCGCTGGCGGATAGTTCTCTCACCGAGGCCGATCTTGCCGCCGGTCGCTACGACGCGGCGGCGGTCGAGACCTGGCTGGTGGACTGGAGCGAGCCGGCCTTGCGCGTGCTCACCGCGCGCGGCTCGCTCGGCGAGGTGCGGCGCGAGGGCGCGGCCTTCACCGCCGAACTGCGCGGCCTCGCCGACCGGCTGTCGCAGGAGAGCGGCCGTTACTACACCGCGAAGTGCGCCGCCGATCTCGGCGACGGGCGCTGCAAGGTCAATCTGGCCGCGTCGGCTTTTCGCGGCGCCGGCACGGTCGCCACGCTCACCGCCACCTCGCAGTTCGTCGCCTCCGGGCTCGACGGCTTCGCCGCGGGCCGGTTCAGCGCTGGCCGCTTGAGCTGGACCTCGGGCGGCAACGCCGGAACGTCGGTCGAGATCAAGCAGCACACCGTCGAGGGCGGCCACGCCGTGCTGTCGCTGTGGCAGGCGATGGCGGAGACGATCGGCGCGGGCGACGGCTTCGTGGTGAGCGCGGGATGCGACAAGACGCTTGCGACCTGCCGCGACCGTTTCGCCAACACCGCCAACTTCCGCGGCTTCCCGCACATTCCCGGCAACGATTTCGTTATCAGCTATCCGACGCCGGGCGGCGGCGACGTCGAGTCGCGGCTCCGTTCGAAGGGCGCGTGACCATGCCAACTCCCATCACCCGAAGCGCCATCGTCACCGAGGCGCGCGAATGGATCGGCACGCGCTATCGTCATCAGGCGTCGGTGAAAGGCGTCGGCTGCGATTGCCTCGGGCTGGTGCGCGGGGTGTGGCGCGCCTGCGTCGGCGTCGAGCCGGAACTGCCGCCGCCTTACGCGCAGGACTGGGCTGAGG
>JBASBO010000177.1:0-16075 GCA_049651165.1 Xanthobacteraceae bacterium
GAACTCGCCGGCGCGCGCTATCAGGGCCGCGCGATCGCGGAGACCGCGATCAAGCTGCACGGGTAAGCCGAGACCTATCCATCATCCCGACTTGCAAAGGCGACGGAGCCGAAGGTCATGAACGAGATGTATTATCTATATTATTTGTACTGCGTCTCGCGGAGTCCGTTTCCAGGCATGGTGATGGACTGGGTTCGCGGCACGTTCGGTTATGCAGCGGAATAAACCGCGAAGTCGAAAAGATCGGCCGGTCGGGACGCTCGTCCCCGTCTCGACCGGCCGCTATCCTGCCGCTCGATGGCTCAGCCGCCGGCGAGTTTATCGATGGCGTCGCGCAACGGTCGCGCGCCGTCGTCGTACTCCCGCCACGCCTTCAGCGTCTTCACCAGCTTCGGCACGTTGCGCAAGGTGAACTGGCCGGGCCGCAGACCGGCGCGAACCTGCGTCCACATCAACGGCATCGATACCATCGCCAACGGACGCGCACGCGGCACCAGCGGGGCCACCGCCGTCGCCATACGGTCGTTACGCAAGTAATCGAGGAAGATCTTTCCCTTGCGCTGCGCTTTCGCCATCGTAATCAGATAGCGCTCGGGTTCGTCGGCCGCGAGACGGCGGCACACCTCGCGGGCAAATGCCTTGGCGTCGGCCCAGGTCGGCGTCTGCGATTTCGCAGGCTGCGCCAGCGGCACCACCACATGCAGTCCCTTGCCGCCGGTGGTCTTGCAGAACGGCACCAGCCCCAATCCTTCGAGCCGCTCGCGCATCGTTCGCGCCGCCTCGATCACCTGATCGAAGCCGACATCGGGACCTGGGTCGAGATCGAACACCAGCCGCCCCGGCGCCGTGAGATCGCCGGGCGCGTTATTCCAGGGATGAAGCTCGATGCCGCCCATCTGCGCCACCGCCGCCAGTCCCTCGACGCGATCGATCTGGAGATAGGGTTTGCGGTCACCGGCGATCTTCACCACCTCGATCAGATTCGACGTGCCCTTCATGGCGTGACGCTGGAAGAAGGTCTCCCCTTCAATGCCATCGGGCGCGCGCACGATCGAGCACGGCCGTCCCTCGATATGCGGCAGCAACCAGTCGCCGACCGCCTCGAAATAGCTCGCGAGGTCGCGCTTGGTGATCGGCTCGCCCGCGCCGTCGTCGGGCCACAGCGCCTTGTCGGGATGGGTGATCGGCACCCCCATCACCACGCAGGATGTGCTGCTCTTGGCAGCGAGGCGAGATGATGCCTTCACTGCACGCTTCGCCGAACGGCCGCGCGCCGGTGAGGACACCTGTGTCGCGTCGGCGGGCGCTGGACGCTCGGCCACGACTTCCCGCGCCGGCTTGTCCTGCCGCAGGCCCTTGAACGCCGCCTGCCGGATATTGCCGCCTGCCGTCCAGCCGGCGAATTCGATCTCGGCGACCAGTTCGGGACGCAGCCAATGCACCCCGGCGCCTCTGGCCGGCGCATTGTCGCCGCCGAACGGGCTGCGGCTCGCGGCGGCCGCCTTCAGCTTCGGCATCAGCCGCTTGACCACATCCCGGCCGAAGCCGGTGCCGACATTGCCGACATAGGCGAGATCGCCGTTACGCTGGACGCCGGCCAGCAGCGAGCGGAATTTGCCGCCGTTGCTGGTCCAGCCGCCCAGCACCACCTCGTGCCCGGCCCGGCATTTCGACTTGATCCAGCTCTCGGTGCGGCCCGAGCGATAGGGCGCATCGAGACGCTTGGAAATGACGCCCTCAAGCGACATCCGGCACGCCGAGCGCAACACCGCGTCGCCCCCCGTCTCGAAATGTTCGACATAACGGATGTCGCCGCGCGCCGTGGCGTCGGGGCTTTTCTCCAGCAGTTCGGCCAGCGCCGCCTTGCGCGCCGAGAGCGGCTGGTCGCGCCAGTCGTGGCCGGCGGCAAATAAAAGATCGAACGCGAAGAAAATCAGGTTATCGGTCCCGCCATCAGCCAGCGCCGCCTGCAAGCGGGCGAAGTCGGGCGCGCCATTGCGATCGAGCGCCACGATCTCGCCGTCGATGATGCAGTCGGGCAGCCGTTGCGCCGCTTTGGCGACGGCGGGAAATTTCGCGGTCCAGTCGAGCCCGCTGCGGGTGCGCAGCGTGACCGCGCCGTCCGCCACGCGCATCTGGACGCGGTAGCCGTCGAACTTGATTTCGTGGACCCAGCCGGCGCCGGCCGGCGGCCGCTCGCGCAATGTGCAGAGCTGGGGACGGATGAAATCGGGCATCGCCGCGTCCGGCGGCGGCGAGCGCTTCACCGCCACCCGCGCGGTCGCGGCCATGCCGGTGTTGGAGTCCCACTCAGCACGGGCCGGCACGCGGGCGCGGCCTTTGGTCATGAACCGCGTCGGTCCCGGCCCTTGGCCGGCGGCGATGGCCGCCATGTCGCGGCCGGACGCGACGGAGCGGTCGTGCTCCAAAATGTCGTTGGCCTTGCCCTCGCGGGCGGCGGCGTCGCGGTGCTTGATCAGCAGCCAGTTGGTGCGCTTGCCGCCCGTGCGGTCGCGGCGCATCCGCACCAGCACCCATTCGCCATGGAGTTTCTCCCCATCGAGCGTGAACTTCAGGTCGCCCTTCTTCAGCCCGCCCTCCGGATCGTCGCTCGCCCAGTAGCCGCGATCCCAGACCATCACCGTGCCGCCGCCGTACTGACCTTTGGGAATGGTGCCTTCGAAATCGCCGTAGTCGAGCGGATGGTCCTCGACCTCGACCGCGAGGCGCTTGTCGGCCGGGTCGAGCGACGGCCCGCGCGTCACCGCCCACGACTTGAAGACGCCGTCGAATTCAAGCCGCAGGTCGTAATGCAGCCGGGTCGCGGCGTGCTTCTGGATAATGAAACGTGGCCGCCTGCCGGCCTTGACGGCGGCGGTGCCGCTCGGCTCGGCGGTGACGTTGAAATCTCGCTTCGTCCGGTAGGTGGCGAGCTTTGTCCTGGCCATGGCAGCACCCTCGGCAGCATCCTCGCGCGGTCACGGAACGAAAAATTCCCGCCGCCGTTAAAGTTCCACATCGAAAGGGATGGCCATGCCGCCGCGTGCGTACTGGAAAGGCTTGCTGAAACTGTCACTAGTGTCCTGCCCCGTCGTCCTCTACCCGGCGACAACGACGGCCGAGCGCACCCGCTTCCACCAGATCAACAAGCAGACCGGCCATCGGTTGCGACAGCAGATGGTGGACGCGGAAACCGGCGACGTGGTTGAGAAGGATCAAAAAGGCCGGGGCTATGAACTGTCGAAGGGCAAATATGTCGAGATCGACGCCGGCGAACTCGACGCCATCCAGATCGATGGCACGCACACCATCGAGATCGATCAGTTCGTGCCCCGCGACGACATCGACGAACGCTATTTCGAAAAGCCCTATTTCATCGCCCCCGACGGCAAGACCGGGATCGACGCCTTCGCGGTGATCCGTGACGCCATGAAACGGCAGGACAAGGCGGCGCTGGCGCGGATCGTGCTGACCAACCGCGAGCACGTCATTGCGCTGCGCCCACTGGACAAGGGGTTGCTCGGCACCACGCTGCGCTATCCCTACGAATTGCGCGACGAGGCGGACTACTTTGACGACATCCCCTCGCCGCGCATTTCAAAGGACATGGTGGACCTCGCCGCGCACATCCTCGACACCAAGTCGGCGCGCTTCGATCCCGGTGCTTTCAAGGACAAATACGAGGCGGCGCTGCAAGCGCTGGTCAAGCGCAAAGCCGCAGGCAAGACCATCAAGACCCCTGAGCCGGCCGCTGAATCGGACAACGTGATCGATCTGATGGCGGCGCTTCGCGCCAGCCTCGGGCGGAAGCCCGCGACCCGGGCGGCGCCGGCAGCGACGTCGCGGCGCAAGAGCGCCAAGACCACCGCGCGGCGCAAGGCCCGCGCGTCCTGACAGCGTTTCACGTTTGCGGGGGGACGCTTCAAACATTATTGCCGAATTAGGTCCGGCAATCCGTCTTTCAAAAAAGCGATGGACCGGGCTCCGGCACCGGCCGGAACCCGGATTGTTTCACACCGCGTCCTTGGCCGCCTTGACCGGGCGGGCCCGGACGATCTTGCGGGCCGGCTTGGCCTTGAAGGTCATGGCTTCACCGGTGAAGGGATTGACGCCCTTGCGAGCCTTGGTGGCCGGCTTCTTGACGACGACGAACTTGGCGAATCCGGGAACGAGGAAGATGCCGTTCTTCTTCAGTTCCTTGTGGCCGACCTCAACGAGCGTGTCCATCACGCCCTTGACGTCCCGCTTCGACAATTCGGTCTGCGTCGCAATCCGTTCGATCAACTGCGCTTTCGACATCTGGGTGGGCATTGTATCTCCTCTGATTCGCCCTCGTTATCACGCGAACCATATTGGAACGGCCCTGCAAAAAGCGGGACTGAACGCAAATTTGCACAGCTTTGTTTGCAAAAATCGCTGTTTTTAAGGGGTCAAACGCCGTTTTGGCGCTTCCACGCCCCTCTGGCGGCGCTACAACCGGACATGAAGGCCGTGCTCGGCCAACCGCGCCAGCACCTCGTTGAGGTGCGGCCGGTCCCGCGTCTCTATCACGAGCTGCAATAGCGTGGCCTTGGCCGGCAGGTCGGAGAAGGTGCGCTGGTGCGACACCTCGATGATGTTGGCGCCGCCCTCCGCCAGCAGATTGCAGACCAGCGCCAGTTGGCCGGGGCGATCGACGATGTCGATCGCGATCTGGGTCAGCCGGCCCTCGCGGGCGAGGTCGCGCGTCAACACCGAAGCGATCAGCCGCGTATCGATGTTGCCGCCACTCAGCACCAGCCCGACACTGGCCCCGCGAAACCGCTCGGGATCCGCCAGCACGGCGGCGAGGCCGGCCGCGCCTGCCCCTTCCACCACCGTCTTCTCGACCGCGATCAGCATGGCGACGGCGCGCTCGATATCGTCGTCGGACACCAGCACGATGTCATCGACCAGCCGGCGGATGATCTCCCGCGTGATCAGCCCCGGCGCCTTGACCGCGATGCCCTCGGCCAAAGTGTCGCCGCGGCTCGGCAGGTCGGTGCCCTTGATGACGTTGTACATCGACGGATAAAGCCGCGCCTGAACGCCGATGATGCGGATGTCGGGATTGATCGCCTTCGCCGCAGTGGCGATGCCGGAGATCAGGCCGCCGCCGCCGATCGGCACGATCAGAATCTCCAGTCCGGGGACCGCCCTGAGCATCTCGGCGGCGATGGTCCCCTGCCCGGCGATAATCAGCGGATCGTCGTAAGGGTGGATCAGCGTCAGGCCACGCGCCACGACGTGCTCCTGCACGCACTTGCCGGCTTCCTCCAGCGTCTGGCCCGAGATGATGACTTCCGCGCCGTGGCGGCGGGTGTTCTCGATCTTCACCATCGGCGTGCCGACCGGCATGACGATGGTGGCGGGAATGCCCAGCCGCATGGCGTGATAAGCGACGCCCTGGGCATGATTGCCGGCCGACATCGCGATGACGCCGCGCCGCCGCTCCTCGACCGACAGCGCCGACAGCCGGTTGAGCGCGCCGCGCTCCTTGAAGGTCGAGGTGAATTGCAGGTTCTCGAACTTGAGCCAGATGTTGCATCCACAAATCTCGCTCAGGGTCCGGCTCGGACTGCATTCGGTGACGATCACCGCGCCGCGTATCACCGCCGCCGCCGCTTCGATGTCGGCCGGCGTGACGATCTTCCCGCCGGCAAGGTTCGCCGCGACCGGTGCTGACAATGGGTTTACTGGAGCGGGAGAGGACATCGTCGCCACCTTCTTCGTCATCGGTCTTGCGCGCGAAACCACCGAGCGCATTTCCGCCACGCGAATTATAGCAATTCGCGATGACGGCGTCTCAGCACTCGACGAGGTTCACCGCAAGACCGCCCTGCGAGGTTTCCTTGTATTTCGATTTCATGTCCTCGCCGGTCTGGCGCATGGTCCGGATCCCCTGCATCGAGGGAAACGCAGTGACTGCCGTCGCCGCGCATCGCCATGCGCGCCGTGTTGATCGCCTTCACCGCAAATGACCGGCCCGGAATCATCAATCGCCACACGGGAAGCCGCGCCGCGCATCCATCCTGTTGCGGAAGGATGGACGATGAACCGCCCTACCGGTTTCGCCAGACCGGCTTGCGCTTCTCGGCGAATGCCTTGGGCCCTTCGAGATAGTCCTCGCTGGTCAGGAGTTCGTCGAGCAGTTCGGACGGCGTGTTGACGGCAGAGGCTTCGGACGCGTGCTCGTCAGCCTCGTTCATCACCTTCATCGAGACGCGAACGGAGGTCGGCGACACCGCCAGAATCTCCTCGGCGATTTCGAGCGCTCCCGAAAGCGCCTGCCCGGCCGGCATGATGCGGTTGACGAGGCCAAGCCGATGCGCCTGCGCGGCCGAGATGGAGCGCCCGGTCAGGATATGCTCCACGGCGATCTTCTTGGGAATCTGGCGCGGCAGCCGCACCAGGCCGCCGGCGGCGGCGATCAGACCGACCTTTACCTCGCTGAGCGCGAACGATGCCGTCTCGTCGGCGATCACGATGTCCGACGCCAGCGCGATCTCGGTGCCGCCACCCATGGCGAAGCCGTTCACCGCCGCGATCACCGGCTTGATGCGGGTGCGATTGGTAAGCCCGCCGAACCCGGTGCGCGGCACCCACATCGGCTTGCCGCTGGCGGTGTATTTGAGGTCGTTGCCGGCGGAGAACGCGTCCGTGCCGGCCCCGGTAATGATCGCCACCCAGAGATCGGCATCGGCATCATAGGCGTCCCAGATGCCTTCAAGCTCCTCGTTGGCCATCGGATGCAGGCTGTTGCGCACTTCGGGTCGGTTGATGGTGACCATCAGCAGATGGCCGCGCCGCTCGACCAGCGCATATTCGTAAGCATCGCGGAAGGTCGGCCGGCGCAGCGGCAGCAGTTCGTCCATCCGCTCTGCGGTAAAGGTGAAGCGGTTGCCGCGGCTGGTCGAGCGCACGAAGATGCGGCGGCCGATCGGTTCGCCTTCCAGAATGTCCTCGACGGTCTGTGCGTCGTCCGGCTCGGTATTGGCCAGAAAGCGCTCGCCGCTCGGCGTGCGGCCGACCACCACCGCGTAGTCCGGACCGCTCTTGGTGTAGACGATGGTGTAGGTTTCGATAGTGGCCCAGCCGTCGGGCTTGTCGGAGATGGTCGGCGCCGGCCAGCCATCGATCTCGTTCTGAAGCACCTTGCTGTCGAACGGCGCGAAAGCGGCCGGCTGTGTCGAATAAACGCCGGCGGCGTATTTCGACAGATAGCCGCCGTTGGCGCCGATGAAGCCATAGGACCCCGGCTTGTCGCGCAGACGCTCGACCATGCTGGCGATGGCGTGCATGGAGTAGTTGTTGCCGGGGCCGCCGAAGTAAGGCAGCCCGCCGGTCACGGTGAAGCCGCGCGGATCGTCCGCCCGCAAGCCCAGACCGTCGATGGCGACGCTCGACACCGCGATCGGATAGCAACTGTAGAGGTCGAAGAACGACACTGCCTTCGCGGTGACGCCGGCCTGTTCGAGCGCGGCCTTACTCGCCATCACTGCCGCCGGGTAGCGGCCGAGATCCTGCCGCTGCATCAGCTCGCGCTCGGCGACCTCCGCGTGGCCATGGAGGAACACCCAGCGGTCCTCGGCGATGCCGAGTTCGCGGGCGAGGCCGACCGTGGTGAGCACCAGCGCCGCGCCCTGATTGACCTGATCGCGCGCCACCAGCCGCTGTGGGTAGGGATCGGCGATCATCCGGTTGCGCTCGCCCACGGTGATGAGATCCTCCGACGTCATCGGCTTGACGTCGGATGACGAATAGGGATTGGCGGCGGCGATCGTTGTGAACGGCGCGAACAGGTCGCCCATCGATTTGAGGTACTGCTCGCGGGCCTGGCCGAGCCGCCCGCGGCGGGCGTTCTCGCACAGGCCATAAGAAGGCGGGGTGCCGATCAGGCCGTGGCGGATATTGTAGCGCAGCGCCAGCCCCTGCATTCCCATGCCGCGATTTTCAACGGCGCCCTCGACCGTCTCCGACCAGTCGGCGCGCCGGCCCTGGGCTTGCAGCCAGCGCGCGGTGGAGATGTTCTCCGCGCCCGCGATCAGCACCATGCGCAGTTCGCCGCTCGCCAACCGTGCCGCGAACTCGTTGACCAGATGCTGGGGCGTGTTGCCGCCGGATTTCTCCCACACCGCCACGCGCGGCTCGATCCCCAGCCGGGTCGCGATCGAACGCGGAAAATTGTTGGACTTGCCGAAAGGCTGGGCCCGGCGCGGCGTCGAATCCTCAAAGATGCGCGTGGTGGCGATCGCATCCACCACCGGACGCAGCCGATCGAGCGACAGCGCGTCATCCATGGCGCGCTCGGCGGAGTGCGTCGCGATTTCGTAAGCCGCAAGCCCCTTGAAGTCCGGCGCGCCGAGGCGCTCGGCGAACTGGCCAACACCGACGATGATGGGGGTGGAGGAAGCAAGCGTCATAATGGATATCCGCGTCCGCAGGCGAGGGCATGGAGGGTATCATGCCCTCGGGACGACGGGTCGCGCAATATGCCGGAGAAATCGCCGGGGGACCTCGCCGAAGGCGATGAGGCTCCCTCGGAGCCGCTGATCGCGCGGGGCCATGCAATTCGGAATCGACCGGCCATTCCGCTTGCGCCATACTCGCGCCCGATCGAAATCCCCCATTCAGGATCAGGCATGACAGTCCAGGCGTTCGAGACCCCTATTTCAGAAACACCCGACTCGCTGGTCGGGCCGTGGCGAACCCCGCGGCAGATGCTGCATTCGCAGGTCTACGACTCGCACGCCTCGATCCATGATGACGCAACCGCGCAGAAGCTCGGCTTTCGCGGCGGGACCATCGAGGGACCGACGCATTTCAGCCAGTTCTCGCCGCTGTGCGCGCGGCTGTGGGGACAGGCGTGGTTCGAAACCGGATGCCTCTCCGCGCATTATCGCAACCCCGTCTTCGAAGGCGACGAGGTGCGGGCCAGCGTCGCGAAGCCGGCCGCGTCGCAGACGTCGTGCGACATCCTCATGGTCCGGCGTGACGAGACCGAGGTGCTGCGCGGCACCGCCTCGGTCGGTCGTGACGGGGCGGAGACGGCGCTGGATCGCCGGCTAAAAGAACTGAAGCCGCTCGCCGAGCCGGTGATCCTGCGTGACGTCAAGGTCGGCATGACCACCGCGCGAAGCGCGGTTCGCATGGATTTCGATCAGCGGATGGGGGACCTGTATCCATTCTCGCTGGCGGAGAAACTTGCGGTCATCACCGAGTCGTCGCCCTACTACGAACGCGGCGGGAGCAATCCCTGGGGACGGCCGATCATTCCGTTCGAGATGCTCAGCGTGCTCCTGCAATATACCTCCAAGGACGATCGGCTTCCGGTTCGCGGCCCCGCCGTCGGCCTGTTCGCGGATCAGGAGATCCGCCTGCTGCGCGGCCCGTTATTCGTCGGCGAGGATTATGCGGTCGAGCGCGAGGTGGTGGCGCTCAGCGGCAGCCGGCGGACCGAAAGCGTCTGGATCAGGACCACCGCGTTCGCAACCGGCGGCGACCCCGTCGCCACCATGCTGATCAACCTCGCCAGCATTAAGGATTCCTATTCGAAGTATGACGAGGAATTCGCGTCATTGTACCGGTGACGGCGACGCCATGAGCCAACCCCTGACTGCACGCGCCCCGGGCGGAACCGGAGATCGCCGTGAATAGCCTTGCGCTCTGTATGACCGTCGCGGCCGCGGCATTGCTGGCGTTCGGCCTGACCGCTGCGATCCGGCCGGTGCTGACCCGGCACGCCATGGCCAAGCCCAATCACCGCTCGTCGCACACCGTTCCCACTCCGCAGGGAGGCGGTGCCGCGGTGGTCGTCACAACGCTTGTCGTCGCGGCGATTGCCGTCGCATTGACGAACGCCGCCGGCCGCGAGTCCATCCCCATCGTCTTCGCCGCGACGCTGGTGATCGCCATCGCAGGCGCGGCGGATGATCTCCGTCCTGTCCCGGTTCTGCCGCGCCTCACCGTCCATGCGCTGACGGTCGGTGCGGTGCTGCTGGCGATACCCGATGCGCGGCTCGTTCCCGCTTGTCCGCTGTGGCTTGAGCGCGGCGTACTGCTCGCGGCGGGCATCTGGTTCGTCAACCTCGTCAACTTCATGGACGGGCTCGACTGGATGACGGTCGCCGAAACGGTGCCGGTCGCCGGCGCGCTGGCCGCGCTCGGCCTTGCCGGCGGCCTGCCTCCCGCGGTGGCGCTGACGATGGCGGCGCTCGGCGGCGCCATGATCGGTTTCGCGCCGTTCAACCGGCCGGTGGCCAAGCTGTTCCTCGGCGATGTCGGCAGCCTGCCGATCGGCCTGCTGCTTGGCTGGGCGCTGCTTGAAATGGCGCTGAGCGGCCATCTCGCGGCCGCCGTGCTGCTGCCGCTCTATTATCTGGCCGACGCCACGGTGACGCTGATGCGGCGCGCGCTGAAGCGCGAGGCGGTATGGGTCGCCCACCGCACGCATTTCTATCAGCGCGCGACCGACAACGGTTTCACCGTGACGGAAGTGATTGTCACCGTGTTCGGTCTCAACCTCGTGCTGGCTGTGCTGGCCGCCGTGTCCGTCGCGTTCCCGGCGATGACGGCGCAGGCGATCCTGCTGGTCCTCGGATTTGCGGCGATCGCGGCGGTGATGACGCGGTTCGGCCGCTCACGCCGACCGGCGGTCGCCGTCCGGCATCGCGTCGAGTAGCGCGGCGCGGATCGCCACACGGTCGTCGTTTGCGATCGCCTGCTTCAGTGCCGCGATCCGCTCTTGCAGCATCGTCATCGCCATCTGGGTCGGCCGGGCGGCGAGAACGCCCGCAACGCCGACATCCTCCGTCGATTCGTCGCTGCCGAACAGGATCTCGTTGAGGCGTTCGCCGGGGCGAATGCCGGTAAAGACGATTTCGATGTCGCGGCCGGGTTGCAGCCCGGACAATTGGATCATGCGCTCGGCGAGATCGACGATCCGGATCGGCTGCCCCATGTTGAGCACATATACCGACACGTCGGGGTTCGCCGCCCGCGCGGCATGAGAAGCCGCGGCGATCACCAGATTGCAAGCCTCGCGAATGGTCATGAAATAACGGATCATGTCAGGATGGGTCACGGTCAGGGGACCGCCCGCCTCGATCTGGGCCTTGAATTTCGGCACCACCGAGCCCCGCGACGCCAGCACGTTGCCGAAGCGGACCGAGATCAACCGCGTGCGCGGCCGCCCGGCCGCCTCCTCCACCAGCCGGCGATCCTGCGCCTGGCAATACATTTCCGCGAAACGCTTGGTGAGGCCGAGCATCGACACCGGCTCGATCGCCTTGTCGGTGGAAATCATCACCATGGTTTCCACGCCGCTGGCGATCGCCGCATCCGCGACGTTGATCGAGCCTAACACGTTGGTCTTGACGCCCTCGCTCCAGTCGCGCTCCAGGATCGGGACATGCTTGAGCGCGGCGGCATGAAACACGATATCGGGCTTGAAATCGTTCATCAGTTGCAGGATGCGGTCGAAATCGCGGATATCGGCAATCCGTCCCTCGATCGCATCGGCCCGCTCGCGAATCCTGAGCCCCTCCATCACGCCGTAGAGTGCGGGCTCCGAATTTTCGATGATCAGCAGGCGCGCCGCGCCGAAAGCGACGACCCGGTCGCAAATCTCCGCGCCGATCGAGCCGCCGCCGCCGGTGACGACCACCGACTTGCCGCGCACGAAGCTATCGAGCCGGGCGTGGTCGATCTTGACCGTCGGGCGCAAGAGCAGATCCTCGACGGCAACCGGCCGCAGATGCGGCGTCTCGCCGGTTTCGAGCGATGGGAGCTGGCTGACGATCAGGTCCAGACGCCGCGCCTGGACGATGATCGATCCAGGGCCGGCGCCCGTCTCGAAAGCCGATGGCGTCATCACCAGCCGCCGGATCGGCTTGCCGCGCCGGGCGAAATCATCGACCACATCCTTCAGATCCTCCGGCGCGCCGAGGATCGGAATACCACGGATGAGTTGCCCGCGATCGGCGCGCGACGGCGACAGGATGCCAACCGGCCACAAGTGCTTGGTGGCCCCGCTCTCGAAACCGCGGAGAAAAATCTCGGCGTCGGCCGCAAGCCCGATCAGCAGGGCCGGTGCGACATCGCCGGCCCGTGCCTTGTTGCGGCTGCGGATGAAGCGAAAATAACGATAGGCGAACCTCAGCCCGGCAAAGAAAAAGATCTGGAGAAACCAGTAGAGGATAATGGTGACCTTGCCGAAAAAGAAGCCACCATAGGCGCGGGGCGCGATCAGGACATAGTCGAGCACGAGCAGCGCCGCCGCCAGTACGGTCGCCGCGCGAACGATATTGATCACGTCCGGAAACGAGATGAAGCGCCACTTCGTCGTCGTCAGGTCGAAAACAAAGCACACCACTACGCTGAACAGGAGGAACGGCGGCAGGATCGTCAGAAACAGCGGCAGGCGGTCATGCAGCGCTTCGAGATTGAACCGCAGCAAAAAGCTGCCGACGACGGCCGCCCCCGTCGCCAGCACGTCGTGGATGGCGATCAGCAGGTTCCGGCTCGTCAGACCGGCGAGACGATTGAGAAAAGGGAATTTTGAGATCATTGGAACCCTTATAGAGCAACCACCGGCCCGCCGTCTCCCACCCATTTCACGGAAGTCGCTTGATGCTGCCGGCCGCCGGCGCTCGCTCCCCCGGTCGGGCGCGGACCCGGCTATCAGGACGCCGGAATGGTTAATGACCGGCTAGCCGGCGCCGGCCACGCGCCTCCCCGACATCGGCACGCAACCGCTGGGCGAGCGTGCCACCGCTCCGGTTCGACTTCCGTTCCGGATCGATGTATGTCCTCGGCGCCGGCGCGGCCTGCGGCATGAGACCCGCAGCCACGCCGAACCGCCCCCGGCGGCACGACAGAGGAATCGTTCTGAATGAGAATCGCGATCATCGGCACCGGCTATGTCGGTCTCGTCTCCGGAGCCTGTTTTGCCGATTTCGGCAATCACGTCACCTGCGTGGACAAGGATACCGACAAGATCGCCGCGCTCGGACGCGGCGAGATCCCGATTTTTGAGCCCGGACTCGCCGAGCTGGTCGCGACCAACGTTCGCGCCGGGCGGCTCGACTTCACCACCAGCCTCACCGGACCGGTGGGAGAGGCCGACGCGGTCTTCATCGCGGTCGGAACGCCGTCGCGGCGCGGCGACGGCCACGCCGACCTTGCCTATGTCTATACCGCCGCACGCGAGATCGCGGCGGCGATCAAGTCTTTCACTGTCGTCGTCACCAAATCGACGGTGCCGATCGGCACCGGCGACGAGGTCGAGCGGCTGATCCGCGAAACCAACCCCGACGCCGACGTCGTGGTGGCGTCCAATCCCGAGTTCCTGCGCGAGGGCGCGGCGATCCGCGATTTCAAGTTTCCCGACCGCATCATCATCGGCGCCGAGGACGAGCGCGCCCGCAAGATCCTCGGCGATATCTACCGGCCGCTGTCGCTGAATCAGGCGCCGATCATGTATACCGGCCGCCGCACCGCGGAGATGGTCAAGTACGCCGCCAACGCCTTTCTCGCCACCAAGATCACCTTCATCAACGAAATGGCCGACCTCGCCGAAAAGGTCGGCGTCAACGTTCAGGAGGTGGCGCGCGGCATCGGTCTCGACAACCGCATCGGCACCAAGTTCCTTCACGCCGGGCCGGGATTCGGCGGCTCCTGCTTTCCCAAGGATACCCGGGCGCTGCTCAAGATCGCGCAGGATCACGACGTCCCGCTGCGCATCGTGGACGCGGTTCTCGCCATCAACGACAATCGCAAGCGGGCGATGGCGCGCAAGGTCGCGGCGGTGTTCGACGGCAAGCTGCGTGGTAGGACCATCGCGGTGCTTGGCCTTACCTTCAAGCCCGACACCGACGACATGCGGGAAGCGCCCTCGATCCCGCTCGTCACCGGGCTCATCGACATGGGTGCGCGCGTCCGCGCTTTCGATCCTGTCGGCATGGCGCAGGCGCGTCACGAACTGCCGGACATCGACTACTGCGACGACGCCTATGCCTGCGCGAAGGATGCCGACGCGCTGGTGATCGTCACCGAATGGGTCCAGTTCCGCGCGCTCGATCTCAAGCGGTTGCACGCCGAGATGCGCCAGCCTGTCATGGTCGATCTGCGGAATATCTACCGGCGCGAGGATGTCGAGGCCGCCGGCTTCACCTACGAGAGCGTCGGCCGGCCGAAACCCCGCCGCGATTAACGCACGGTCAGCCGGGGGCGAACACGCGCCCTCACCCGAAATAATCGCGATACCACGCGACGAAACGGGCAACGCCCTCGCGCACCGATACGCGCGGCCGATAGCCGAAGCGCGCGGCCATCAGGCCGATATCGGCGAAGGTGTCGGGAACATCACCGGGTTGCAACGGCAGCAACTCGCGTTGCGCCGTCTTGCCCAACGCAGCCTCGATCGCGTCGATGAATTCGGATAGCGTCACCGGATGGCCGTTGCCGATGTTGAAAATGCGGAATGGCGCGTCGCTGGTGGCCGGATCGGACCGCTCGCCGGTCCAGCCCGGATCGGGCTGCGCGATGTCGTCGCTGGCGCGCAGGATACCGTCGACGACGTCATCGATATAAGTGAAGTCGCGGCGATGAGCGCCGCCGTTGAACAGCTTGATCGGCTCGCCGGCGAGGATATTGCGGACGAACAGGAACAGCGCCATGTCCGGCCGCCCCCACGGCCCGTAGACCGTGAAGAAGCGCAGGCCGGTCGTCGGCAACTGGAACAGATGGCTGTAGCTGTGCGCCATCAACTCGTTGGCGCGCTTGGTGGCGGCGTAGAATTGCAGCGGGTGATCGACGCCGTGATGCTCGCTGAAAGGCATCCGGGTGTTGGCGCCGTAGACACTGCTGGTGCTGGCATAGACCAGATGCGGGGCATGCGCCTCACGGCAGGCTTCAAGCACGTTGGTGAAAGCGACCACGTTGCTTTCGACGTAAGCGCGCGGATTTTCCAGGCTGTAGCGCACGCCGGCCTGCGCGGCGAGATGGATCACCCGGTCGAAACGATAATCGGCAAAGCAGCTATCAAGCGTGCGCCGGTCGGCGAGATCGGCGCGGAGAAAACGATAGCGCCCCTTCCCGGCGCGCCCCGCCGCATCCTCCAGCGCCCGGAGGCGGGCTTCCTTCAGGCCCGGATCGTAATAATCGTTGACGACGTCGATACCAACCACCGTATCGCCCCGTTCCAGCAGGCGCTTGGCGGTATGAAAGCCGATAAATCCGGCGTTGCCGGTCACCAATACGTGCATTGCGGGGCCTGATCGCGTTGAATTGAGGCGTTTCGCAGCAGGCGATAGCATATTCCGACGACAGCCGGAATCGATCCCGGCATCCGGCCGCTCGCGATCGGCCTCGACAACGCATCCGCCAGTTCGTAAATCACACGATGGGAAGGGGAAGGATGCCATGACCGACTTGACGCTCGATGTCGCCCGCAGGATTGTCGAGGCCGCGCTGGCCACGGGACTGGAGAAAAAGATCAACCCGCTCGCGGTTGCGGTGCTGGATGCGCGCGGCTGCCTGAAAGCCTTCGTGGCGCAGGACGGCACCAGCCTCAAGCGCGGCGAAATCGCCCACGGCAAGGCTTACGGCGCGCTGGCGCTCGGCATCGGCTCCCGCGCGATCTTCAAGCGCGCGCAGGAGCAAGCCTATTTCATCGGCGCGGTGAACGCGCTGACGCAGGGCGCGCTGGTGCCGGTCCCCGGCGGGGTGCTGATCCTCGATGCCACGGGCAACCTGCTCGGCGCGGTCGGCATCAGCGGCGATACCTCCGATAACGACGAGGCATGCGCCATCGCCGGCATCGAGGCGGCGGGATTGACGGCGAACCCGGGATAGCGCGACCCGCCAGCGGCGCAAGGCCATGGCCTTGAGCCAGCGCAATGCCATGACTACGTTTTCGTCACAGCATGCCCTTCCATTTTCGAAGGAGGCCAGCCATGGCGATGACCGCCCAAGAGATCACCGCAATCATCGGCCCCGCCGACGAACAATTGCTCAGCGAAATCATGCTGACCGGAGCAACCGCCGAGGAACTCGC
>JBASBO010000178.1:0-1591 GCA_049651165.1 Xanthobacteraceae bacterium
CGGCGTCGGGCCGCCACTCGAAGATCGCCCCGACGGGGGCGACGCGCACCATCGGCGGCAGCAGCACCTCGAAGCGCGGGGTCGGCCCTCGCGCGACGCCGAAGGTCAGCTTGCCGGCGGCGTCGACCTCCACCGTGCGCTCGTGCCAGCCGTCCTCGCGCCGCACCATCTGATGAATCGGCAGCACGTCGACATATTCGTTGGCGAGGACGATCGAGGGCCCGCGCGGCACCGCGTCGAGGCTTTGGTGCCAATGCACGTTGCTCGATCCGGCCAGCGTTTCGCGCTGCTTGTCGCGCAGCACCGGATTGATCTCGACCATGTGGACGCTGAGCGCCTGATAGAGCGGCGGCAGCACCCGCAGCGCGCGCAGCGCGTCCGCCATCATGGTGCCGCGGCCGGGGCCGAGTTCGATCAGATGCAATTCCGGCGGCGATCCCATCTCGCGCCACACCGAGGCCGCCCATAAGCCGATCAGTTCGCCGAACATCTGGCTGACTTCCGGGGCGGTGATGAAGTCGCCCTCGCGGCCGAGCGGATCGTGCGCGACGTAATAGCCGTAGCGCGGATGCGTCAGGCACAGCTCCATGTAGCGCCACACCGGCATCGGCCCGGCGGTGGCGATCAGCCGCGCGATTTCGTGGTGAAGCGGCGAGGCGTCGATCATGGCGCGCCTTTCGCGGCGGTGTGCTGTTGCGGGGTGCGCCGCAGCGCCGCGCCGATGACGGCGATGCCGGCGAGCACCATCGGGATCGACAGCAACATGCCCATCGTCAGCCCGCCCCACAGGAAGCCGAGTTGCGGATCGGGCTCGCGGAACAACTCGCCGGTGATGCGCGCCAGACCATACAAGGCAATGAAGCTGCCGAGGATCAGGCCCGGCCGCTTCAATGCGTCGGCGCGGATCATCAGCGCGAGAACGACGAACAGCACGATGCCTTCGAGCCCGGCCTCGTAAAGCTGGCTGGGGTGGCGCGGCAGCGGTCCGCCGTTGGGAAACACCATCGCCCATGGCAGGCTGGGGTCGGCCGGCCGGCCCCACAACTCGCTGTTGATGAAGTTGGCGAGGCGGCCGAGGAACAGACCGATCGGCCCGACCGCGCAGGTGATGTCGCCAAGCGACAGGATCGAGACGTTGCGCTTCCAGCCGAACAGCATCACGGCGGCGACGCAGCCGAGGAAGCCGCCGTGGAACGACATGCCGCCTTCCCACAGTTCGAAAATCTTCACCGGGTGCTGGACGAAGAAATCGAGATTGTAGAACAGCACGTAGCCGGTGCGGCCGCCGAGGATGATGCCGAGCGTCACCCACAGGATGAAGTCGTCCATCTGCGCCAGCGTGATCGGCGATTTGCCACCCCACAGTTGCGGCCGGCGGATCACCGCGCGCGCGTAGATCCAGCCGAGCACGATGCCGCCGATATAGGCCAGCGCGTACCAGCGGATCGCGAACGGTCCGATCGAGACGGCGACCGGATCGAACACGGGGAAGGCGATGGCGAGGCTGGGTATCGGCACGTTGGCTGCGATTCGAAAGGGGCAGAGTGTCGGGGTCGGCAAGATCGCAAGGAAAGCCGGCCGTGGCAAGGCG
>JBASBO010000179.1:0-6053 GCA_049651165.1 Xanthobacteraceae bacterium
GCGGAACGCAGCGTCGCGCTGCCGACGCCGGGCCTGATCGCCACTGCCGGCTTCGTGCTCGGCGCGTCGCTGTTCGCCGGCGACCTGGTGCTGCGCGTCTTCGCCGGGCACGGCCTGTTTCCGCGCGCCGCGCCGAGCGGCGGCATCGTGCTGATGCTGAGCTGGCTGTTGCTGGCAGGCGCGGCGGCGTGGCCGCGCAAGGGGTGAGACCCTCCCCTGCTCTCGTTTGAGCATGATCTTTTCCGAAAACCGGTTTCCACTTTTCGGGATCATGCTCTCGCGGCGCGGATTTTGTCATGACGCCGCCGCGGCGAAGTGGTAGAGGCTCTTGTTTTGACGCGTTTTCTTCACGCGAACCGGATTCCACTTCGCTCGAAAACGCCGCCAGTGCCCATCTCTTGCCAGCACAAGCCTTGTCCCGAGAGCCCGCCCGATGACCCAGCCCGCCGCCCCGACCGTTTCCGAAATCACGCCCAGCGATCAGGCCCGCATCCTGTCGGAAGCGCTGCCGCACATGCAGCAATACGACGATGAAACCATCGTCATCAAATACGGCGGCCACGCCATGGGCGCGGAACATCTCGCCAAGGCCTTCGCGCGCGACATCGTGCTGCTGGAGCAGACCGCGATCAACCCGGTGGTGGTGCATGGCGGCGGCCCGCAGATCGCCACCATGCTGCAACGGCTCGGCATCAAGTCGGAGTTCGCCGCGGGCTTGCGCATCACCGACGCCGCCACCATCGAGATCGTCGAGATGGTGCTGGCCGGCTCGATCAACAAGCAACTCGTCGGCTACATCAACGAGGCCGGCGGCAAGGCGGTCGGCCTGTGCGGCAAGGACGGCAACATGGTCACCGCCTCAAAAGCGACGCGCAGCATGGTCGATCCCGATTCCCACATCGAGAGGGTGGTCGATCTCGGCTTCGTCGGCGAACCGGAGAAGGTCGATCTCACGCTGCTCAACCAGTTGATCGGCCACGAACTGATCCCGGTGCTGGCGCCGCTCGCGACTTCCGCCAGCGGCCAGACCTTCAACGTCAACGCCGACACCTTCGCCGGCGCGGTGGCCGGCGCGCTCAAGGCCAAGCGGCTGCTGCTGTTGACCGACGTGCCGGGCGTGCTCGACAAGTCGAAGACGCTGATCCCCGAACTGTCGGTGAAGGACGCGCGCAAGCTGATCGCCGACGGCACCATCTCCGGCGGCATGATCCCCAAGGTCGAGACCTGCATCTACGCGCTGGAACAGGGCGTCGAGGGCGTCGTCATCATCGACGGCAAGACCCCGCACGCGGTGCTGCTCGAACTGTTCACCAATCAGGGCACCGGCACGCTGATCCACAAATGACCGCCGCGCCATCCGCCGCAAGGACCTTCGGCCACGTCGATACCTGGGTGTTCGACCTCGACAACACCCTGTATCCGCACCACGTCAATCTATGGCAGCAGGTGGACGTGCGGATCCGCGATTACGTGGCGATGACGCTGAAGGTTCGGCCCGAGGAAGCCTTCCGTATCCAGAAAGACTATTACAAGCGCTTCGGCACCACGATGCGCGGCATGATGTCCGAGCACGGCATTTCCGCCGACGACTTCCTCAGCTACGTCCACGAGATCGACCACGCGCCGCTTTCGCCCAACCCGGCGATGGGGGAGGCGATCGCGGCGCTTCCCGGCCGCAAGCTGATCCTCACCAACGGCTCGACCGACCACGCCGGCAAGGTGCTGGCGCGGCTCGGCTTCCCGGAGCACTTCGACGCGGTGTTCGACATCATCGCCGCCGATTTCGAGCCGAAGCCCGCGCCGCGCACCTACCAGCGCTTTCTTGAACGCCACGAGGTCGATCCGGCGCGCGCGGCGATGTTCGAGGATCTGGCGCGTAATCTCGTGGTGCCTTACGACCTCGGCATGACCACGGTGCTGGTGGTGCCCGACGCTACCCGGGAAGTGGTGCGCGAGGACTGGGAGATGGAGGGCCGCGACGCGCCCCACGTCGATCACGTCACCGACGACCTGACCGGATTTCTGCGCGGGTTGACGTAGCCGTTACGGCTACAGACGCGTCAAAGCGTTTTCGTGATCTTAACCAATTAGAGAAATCGGCCGTCAGCATTGCAGTGGCCGATTGCCAAGCCGTAGAAAACGCCTCAACTTCTCTCGTAGGTTGCAACGTGTGTAACTTGCGGGGATATGACGCGTCTCAGGAATGATACCGCGTATCGTAAGCGGGTACGCGACGAGTTGGTCAGAAGCCAGGGCGGAAAATGCTGCTACTGCAAGCGTCCGTTCACGATGGATGGTCCCGTCCGCCCTACCATTGAGCATAAGAAGGCTCGAATGGACGGTGGTTCGGACGATCTGAAGAATCTTGCAGTCGCCTGCTACCATTGCAACCAGCTTCGCGGGCGGCAAATGAACGAAGCCCGGCAGCTTGCGCGTCGCTGCAAAGCAGAACAAACCGAAGCCGGGCACGTATCAAATTAGTCCCCTCCTGCCATCCCACGGCTTGACTCAGCGCGTCTGAACCCTGACAACGCGATTTCATTTCAGGCTGACTTTTCAGGGGGTTCTCATGTCGCTCGCCTCGCTCGAATCCACCGTCAACGGCGCTTTCGACGCGCGCGACACCGTCACCGCCGCGACCAAGGGCGAGGTGCGCGAGGCCGTGGATCATGCGCTCGACCTGCTCGACAAGGGCGAGGCGCGGGTGGCCGAGCGCGGCACGGACGGTAAGTGGAGCGTCAACCAGTGGCTGAAGAAGGCCGTGCTGCTGTCGTTCCGGCTCAACGACATGAGCCCGATCCCCGGCGGGCCGGGCGGCGCTTCGTGGTGGGACAAGGTGCCCTCGAAGTTCGCGGGCTGGGGCGAGAACCGTTTTCGCGAGGCCGGCTTCCGCGCCGTGCCGGGCGCGATCGTCCGCCGCTCCGCCTTCATCGCCAAGAACGTCGTGCTGATGCCATCGTTCGTCAATCTCGGCGCCTATGTCGATGAAGGCACCATGGTCGATACCTGGTCCACGGTCGGCTCCTGCGCCCAGATCGGCAAGCGCGTGCATATCTCCGGCGGCGTCGGCATCGGCGGCGTGCTGGAGCCGTTGCAGGCCGGCCCGGTGATCGTCGAGGACGACTGCTTCATCGGCGCGCGCTCGGAAGTGGCCGAGGGCGTCATCGTGCGCAAGGGCGCGGTGCTGGCGATGGGCGTATTCCTCGGCGCATCGACCAAGATCGTCGATCGCGAGAGCGGCGAGGTCTTCGTCGGCGAGGTGCCGGAATATGCCGTGGTGGTGCCGGGCGCGCTGCCCGGCAAGCCGCTGAAGAACGGCCAGCCCGGCCCGTCCACCGCCTGCGCGGTCATCATGAAGCGCGTCGACGAGCGCACCCGCTCCAAGACCGGCATCAACGAATTGCTGCGGGATTAATGAAAAACGACGCCCTCTCCATCGCCCGCGACCTGATCCGCTGTCCGTCGGTGACACCGGCGGACGCCGGCGCGCTGGGCGTACTGGAAACACGGCTGAAGGCCGCCGGCTTCGACGTGCACCGCGTCACCTTCAGCGAGCCGGGCGCGGCCGACATCGACAACCTTTATGCGCGCATCGGCAGCGGCACGCCGCATATCAGCTTCGCCGGCCATACCGACGTGGTGCCGCCGGGCGACGAGGCCGCATGGAGCCACGGCGCGTTTTCCGGCGACGTCAAGGACGGCTTGCTCTACGGGCGCGGCGCGGTGGACATGAAGGGCGGCATCGCCGCGAGCGTCGCCGCGACGCTGGCCTATCTTGAGACGAACGGCGGCAAGCCGCCGAAGAACGGCTCGATCTCCTTCATCATCACCGGCGACGAGGAAGCCAGCGCCGTCAACGGCACCGTCAAGCTGATGCAATGGCTGGACGCGCGCGGCGAGAAGTTCGACCATTGCGTGCTCGGCGAGCCCAGCAATGTCGAGACGATGGGCGACTGCATCAAGGTCGGCCGGCGCGGCTCGCTGTCCGGCACGCTGATCGTCGACGGCGTGCAAGGCCACGTCGCCTATCCGCACCGCGCGTCGAACCCGATCCCCGATATCGCCGCGCTGATCGTCGCATTGAATAGTGAGCCGCTCGATACCGGCAGCACGCATTTCCAGGCGTCGAATCTCGAATTCACCTCGGTCGATGTCGGCAACGCCGCCGGCAACGTCATTCCGGCGCGGGCCACGGCGAGGTTCAACATCCGCTACAACGACCATCACACGCAGCCGTCGCTGCGCGCGCTGGTGGAGGCGCGGCTGGCGAAGGCGAGCGGCAACCGCATTCGCGGCCGTATCGACTGGGAGCCGTCCAACGCCGATGTATTCCTGACGCAGCCCGGTCCGTTCACCGATCTGGTGGTCGCCGCGATCCGCGACGCGACCGGGCGCACGCCGGACCTCAACACCGGCGGCGGCACTTCCGACGCGCGCTTCATCACCCGCTATTGCCCGGTAATCGAGTTCGGGCTGGTCGGCCAGACCATGCACCAGATCGACGAGCGCACGCCGGTCAACGATCTTGAAACGCTGACGCAAATCTATCGCGGCATTCTGGAACGCTACTTCGCATGAGCGGCAAGGTGCTGGTCCTCACCGCGATCGACGACGAACTCGTCAAGACGCGCGCGCCCGAGGGCGTCGAGGTGATCTATACCGGCGTCGGCAAGGTCAATGCCGCGAGCGCCACGACGCTGGCGCTGTTGGTGCTGCGGCCCGCGCTGGTCGTCAATTACGGCACCGCCGGCAAGATCAGCGAGGGTCTGCGCGGGCTGGTCGAGGTCGGCCACGTCATCCAGCGCGACATGATCGCCGAGCCGCTTGCGCCGCGCGGCCGCACGCCGTTCGGCCCCGAACTGGACCGGCTGTCGTCCGGGCAGGACGGCGTGGTCTGCGGCACCGGCGACAGCTTTGTCACCACCACCGACCCGTGGCTGGTGGCGAAGGGCGTCGATATCGTCGATATGGAATTGTACGCCATCGCCCATGTCTGCCAGCGCCACAGCATTCCGTGGCGCGCCTTCAAGTTCATCACCGACGACGCCAACGACTTCGCCGCCGAACACTGGACCGCCAACGTCGCCGACGGGCAGGAGTTGTTCTGGGATGCGATGGCGCGGATCGGCGCATGATGGCATGAGGTTTGCGCGGCGGCATCACCCTGAGCATCTGACCGAGAACTTGCTTTGTGTGCGGACTTGCAGCACGAAAATCGTCGTCCCCGCGCAGGCGGGGACCCACACGCCGTGTCGCTTGTGATACAGGTGGCGCTCGCGATCCTTGATGGGCAATCCTTCTGACCGCGACTGTCAGGGGTTATGGGTCCTCGCCTGCGCGAGGACGACTCGCAGAGCAGCGGATCCGCGCGCACGCCTCCACTCACTCGTAATCCACCCGCACCAGATAGAGCCCGTCCGGCGGCGCGATGGGGCCGCAGGCGCGGCGGTCGCGCGCATCCAGCGCGGCGCGCAAGTCGTCGGCGCTCCAGCGGCCTTCGCCGACCCATACCAATGAGCCGACCATCGAGCGCACCTGACTGTGCAGGAACGAGCGCGCCGAGGTGACGATCTCGATCGCCTCGCCGTGTCGCGCGACGTCGAGCTGATCGAGCGTCTTCAACGGCGACTTCGCCTGACACTCGCTGTCGCGGAACGTGGTGAAGTCGTGCTTGCCGAGCAGTTTTTGCGCAGCTTCGTGCATGGCATCCACGTCGAGCGGGCGCGGCACCCGCCACGCCTTGCCGATGTCGAGCGCCAGATTGGCGCGGCGGTTGACGATGCGATAGCGATAATGCCGGCGGATCGCGGAGAACCGCGCCTCGAAATCGTCCGCCACCACGTCCGCCGCCAGCACGCCGATCGGCAGCGGCCGCAGGTGCGCATTGAGGCCGTCGCGCAAGCGGCCGGGCGGCAGCGTCTTGGCGATATCGACATGCGCCACCTGCGCCAGCGCGTGGACGCCGGCATCGGTGCGGCCCGCGCCGTGAACGCGGGCGGGCGCGCCGTCGATCCTGGCCACCGCCTGCTCAAGCGCACCCTGAACCGAAGGAC
>JBASBO010000180.1:0-1846 GCA_049651165.1 Xanthobacteraceae bacterium
CGCCCGTCGCGTGCGTCCGGTCGCCGAGGCGGTGGGCGGCATGGTGGGTGGCCTGGTCGCGCCGGCCTACGGCCCCGACGTGTCCTGACGACGCTTCCTCGCTCTGCGCATACATTCTCCCGCGCCCATCCTTTTCTGGTTGCATCGCGCCTGTCGCATCCCGGCAATTCGCCTTAATCCGGGCGGAATGGCTCCGTATCCGGTTGGTCGCCTGCGTTTTTTCCGATACAGAAGCGCGGTCGCGTGAGCGTGGTCCCGAACGGAGGGCCGGCTTCGGGACGTGCGGTTGACTTCGCAGCAATGGCATTCCAGGCATCAGGGTCTTATTTGATGGCGGCACGATCGAGGTTTGAAGCGCGCGGCTCCGCGTTGCGGCACGGGTTGCGCCGGCGGGTTCTGCTCGCGGCGTATGTCGCGGTGATCGCCGGCGGCCTCGGCGGTTGCAGCAGCATGGGCGACCTCTGGGACAAGTTCGGCAAGTCCAGCGACGACAGCTTCGTCGATGAGCCGGCGGACAAGCTCTACAATGAGGGCTTGTACATGATGAACAAGGAGAACGATCCCAAGTCCGCCTCGAAGAAGTTCGAGGAGGTGGATCGTCAGCATCCTTATTCGGACCTCGCGCGCAAATCGCTCTTGATGTCGGCCTACGCCTATTACACCGCCGGCGACTACGACAACTGCATCGGCGCTGCGACGCGCTATGTCACGCTGCATCCCGGCAGTCCCGACGCGGCCTACGCCCAGTATCTCATCGCCAGTTCCCAGTACGACCAGATCCCCGACGTGTCGCGCGACCAGGGCCGCACCGAGCGGGCGATCGCCGCGCTGGAAGAAGTCGTCCGCAAATATCCGACCTCGGAATACGCCACCAGCGCCAAGCAGAAGCTGCAAGGCGCGCGCGACCAGCTCGCCGCCAAGGAAATGAATATCGGCCGCTATTATATGGAGAAGCGCGACTTCGGCGCGGCGATCAACCGCTACAAGACGGTGGTGACGCGCTATCAGACCACGCGCCACGTCGAGGAAGCGCTGGCGCGGCTGACCGAAGCCTATATGGCGATCGGGATCGTCGGCGAGGCGCAGACCGCCGCCGCCATTCTTGGCCACAACTTTCCTGACAGCCGCTGGTACCAAGACGCCTACAATCTAGTAAAGTCCGGCGGTCTCGAACCGAGCGAGAACAAGGGGTCCTGGATGAGCCGGGCCTTCAAGAAGATGGGCCTCGGCTAACCTTCGGACTCACAGGACCACGTCACATGCTGGCGCGTCTTTCGATCCGTGACATCGTCCTGATCGAACGGCTCGATATCGAGTTCGCTCAGGGGCTGGCGGTGCTGACCGGCGAAACCGGGGCCGGCAAATCGATCCTGCTCGATGCGTTCGCGCTGGCGCTGGGCGGGCGCGGCGATGCCGCGCTGGTGCGCCATGGCGCGGCGCAGGGGCAGGTGACCGCGACCTTCGAGGTGCCGAAGCGGCATCCTGCCGCGCAACTGCTTCGCGATAACGATCTCGAAGGCGTTCTCGACGACACGGGCGACATGATCCTGCGCCGCGTGCAACTGGCGGACGGCCGCAGCCGCGCCTTCATCAACGATCAGCCGGTCAGCGTCCAGACGTTGCGCGCGGTCGGCGCGGCGCTGGTGGAAATCCACGGCCAGCACGACGAGCGCGCGCTGGTCGATGCCGCGACCCATCGCCGCCTGCTCGACGCCTTCGCCGGCCTCGACAAGGATGTTGTCGCGATGGAAGCGCTGTGGGCCGCACGCCGCGCCGCGCAGACCGCGCTGGAGGAGCACCGCGCCGCGATGGAGCGCGCCGCGCGCGAGGCCGACTATCTGCGCCA
>JBASBO010000181.1:0-6550 GCA_049651165.1 Xanthobacteraceae bacterium
CCTTGAGCCGCATCGCGGCTTGCGCCACCGGGCGCACCGCGCCGGACAGCGAGACCTCGCCGAAATAGACCGCGTCCGTCGGCAGCGGCGCATTGGCCAGCGACGACACCAGCGCGGCGGCGGCGGCGAGGTCGGCGGCCGGTTCCTGAATGCGCAACCCGCCGGCGACGTTGAAATAGACGTCATAGCCGCCGAGCTTGACCCCGCAATGCGCCTCCAGCACCGCCAGCACCATGGAGAGGCGGCTGGAATCCCAGCCGACCACGGCGCGGCGCGGCGTGCCGAGCGAGGTCGGCGCGACCAGTGCTTGCAGTTCCACCAGAACCGGCCGGGTGCCCTCCATGCCGGCGAAGACCGCCGTGCCGGGGGAGCCGAGGTCGCGTTCCGATAAAAACAGTTCGGAGGGGTTGGTGACCTCGCGTAGCCCCAAGCCGGTCATCTCGAACACGCCGATCTCGTCTGTCGGGCCGAAGCGGTTCTTGACCGCCCGCAGGATGCGGAACTGTTGCGAGCCTTCGCCCTCAAACGACAGCACCGCGTCCACCATGTGCTCGACGACGCGTGGGCCGGCGATCTGGCCGTCCTTGGTGACATGGCCGACCAGAATCACGGTCGCGCCCGACTTCTTGGCGAAGCGGATCAGCGCCTGCGCGGCAGCGCGGACCTGGGTAACGGTGCCGGGGGCGGACTCCACCGTGTCGGTCCACATGGTCTGGATCGAATCGATCACGATCAGGCGGGGAGTCTTTCCTTCTGAGAGGGTTGCGACGATATCCTCAACCGAAGTCTCGGCCGCTAGTTCAACCGGAGCGTTGGCTAGGCCAAGCCGGGCGGCGCGCAGCCGGACCTGCGCAATGGCCTCCTCGCCGGAAATATAGACCGCGCGGTGCCCGGCGCGGGCCAGCACGCTGGTTGCCTGAGTGAGAAGCGTGGACTTGCCGATGCCGGGATCGCCGCCGACCAGCAGCACCGAGCCCGGCACGAAGCCGCCGCCGGTGACGCGGTCGAGTTCCACCATGCCGGTGGGCAGGCGGGGGGCGTCGTGGCTTTCGCCGCTGAGGCTTTCGAGGGCGAACAGCCGCCCCTTGCGCTTCGACCGGATACCGGCCGGCACCGATGCGGCCCCGCTCACGTCTTCCTCGACCAGCGTGTTCCAGGCCCCGCACGCCTCGCATTTGCCCTGCCAGCGGTTATAGGCCGCGCCGCAGGTCTGGCAGACGAAAGAGAGGGAGGATTTGGCCATGCGGTGCTATTGCCGTTCCGGTCCCGGCTGTCCCGGCAAACCCTTGTAAGCGCGGGCGTATCGACGGCCAAGGCTGGTCAGCACCTCGTAGCCGATGGTGCCGAAATGATGGCCCAATTCATCCACGGTGATGCCGTCGCCGATCAGCGTGACCAATTGGCCGCGGCGCACCGTCTTGTCCGGAAGGTCGGTGATGTCGATGGCGATCAGATCCATCGAAATGCGCCCGGCGATCGGGCAGCGCTTGCCGGCGACCGTCACCTCGGCGCTTCGGGTGCCGTCGGTTCCGCCGGCGGCGCGGAAATAACCATCGGCGTAGCCCGTGGCGATGACCGCGAGCCGGGTCGGCCGCCGCGCCGTCCAGGTCGCGCCGTAGCCGACCGTGTCGCCGCGCTCGACGTCGCGCACCTGAAGCACACGCGACTTCAGATTCACCACCGGCCGCATCGGGTTGGCGGCCTCCGGCGTCGGATTGACGCCATAGAGTGCCGCGCCCGGCCGCATCAGGTCGAACTGGAACTGCGGGCCGAGGAAACAACCGGACGAATTGGCGAGCGATGCCGGCACGCCGTCGAACATCCGGGCGATCTCGCGGAAGCTGGTGAGCTGTCGGGCGTTGAGGGGATGCTGGGGATTTTCGGCGCAGGCGAGGTGGCTCATCACCAGCGTGATGCCGTGATCGCCGGCCTTGATGCGTGGCGTCAGCGCTTGCGCGTCCGCGACCGTGAGTCCGAGCCGGTTCATGCCGGTATCGATGTGGATCGCCGCGCCGCCGGACCAGCCGCTGTGGCGGCAGAACACGTCCCATTCGGCGAGTTCGTTGAAGTCGCCGATCACCGGCTGGCAGTCGAGTTCGGCGAAGGTATCGCCGCTGTTCGGGAAGAAGCCGCCGAGGACGTAGACGACGGCGGATTTCGCCGCTGTTCGGGCGGCGCGCGCCTCGTCGAGGGTAGCGACGAAAAAGGTCTTGCAGCCGGCGGCGGCGAGCGCGCGGACCACGGGAGCGGTGCCGCAGCCGTAGGCATCGGCCTTGACCACGGCGGCGCACTGTGCGGGAACACCGCGGCTCTCCAGCAGGCGCCAGTTGGTGACGATGGCGTCGAGGTCGATGGTGAGGAGGCCGGTTGCCGCCGCCGGCAGATTGCTGTCGGGCGGATGCGGCGGCGATGCGGTCGCTGTCGGGGGCGCGGTGACGGCGGTGTCCGAAGCCTGATTCATGCCGGGAGACTACGCGCCGCCTGCTGTCAGTTCAATGTCGCGGGTTCAATGTCGCGGCGACGCTACATGCGCTCGGGCAGGCCGTTGTCGGGCGCGAGATCGCCGAACCGCGTCACCGATCCCTCGAAGTGCAGTTCGACGGTGCCGGTCGGGCCGTGACGCTGCTTGCCGATGATGACCTCGGCCTTGCCGTGGGCGAGGTCCATGTCGGTCTGCCATTTCTCGTGCTCGGGGGTGCCCGGGCGTGGTTCCTTGTTGGCGAGGTAGTATTCCTCGCGGAACACGAACATTACCACGTCGGCGTCCTGCTCGATCGAGCCGGACTCGCGCAGGTCCGCCAGTTGGGGGCGCTTGTCGTCACGGGATTCCACCTGACGCGACAATTGCGACAGCGCCAGGATCGGCACATTCAGTTCCTTGGCCAGCGCCTTCAGGCTGGTGGTGATCTCGGTGACTTCCTGCACCCGGTTGTCGGAGCGGCGGCCGGAGCCCTGAAGCAGCTGGATGTAGTCCACCACGATCAGGTCGAGCCCCTTCTGCCGCTTGAGGCGGCGGGCGCGGGCGGTGAGCTGGGAGATCGACAGGCCGCCGGTCTCGTCGACATAGAACGGCAGCGATTGCAGTTCGATCGAATAGTCGCGGATCTTGTCGAAGTCGGCTTCGGTGATGCCGCCGCGCCGGATCGTCGAGGAGGGGATGCCGGTGCGCTCGGCGATGATGCGGGTGGCCAACTGCTCGGCCGACATTTCGCAGGAGAAGAACCCGACGACGCCGCCGTTGACGGTCTTGGTGGTGCCGTCGGCCTGCACCTCGCCGCGCCAGGCGCGGGCGATGTTGAAGGCGATGTTGGTGGCGAGCGCGGTCTTGCCCATGCCGGGACGGCCGGCCACGATGATCAGGTCGGAGGGCTGCAAGCCGCCCATCCGGGTGTCGAGATCGCGCAGGCCGGTGGCGATGCCGGATAGTTTGCCGTCGCGGCGATAGGCGGCGGCGGCCATGTCAACCGCGACGGTGAGGGCCTGCGAGAAGCGCTGGAAGCCGCCGTCATAGCGGCCGGATTCCGCAAGCTCGTAGAGCCGGCGCTCGGCATCCTCGATCTGGTTGCGCGGGGCGAAATCGACCGGGGCGTCGAAGGCGACGTTGACCATGTCCTCGCCGATGCGGATCAGGTCGCGCCGCAGCGACAGTTCGTAGATGGTCCGGCCGTAATCCTTGGCGTTGATGATGGTGGTGGCTTCGGCGGCCAGCCGCGCCAGATAGTGGCCGACGGTCATGCCGCCGCCGAGGTCGATCTCGGCCGGGAGAAACGTCTTCAGGGTGACCGGGGTGGCCACCTTGCCGGCGCGGATCAGGCTACCTGCGGTGTCATAGATCGTCTGATGAATGGGCTCGAAGAAGTGCTTCGGCTCAAGGAAGTCGGAGACCCGGTAGAACGCATCGTTATTGATGAGAATGGCGCCCAGCACGCTCTGCTCGGCCTCGATGTTGTGGGGCGCGGTCCGGTAGGTCGGAGCGGCCACGTCGGGGGTGAGCTTGAGAACGTTGGAATCAAGGGACGACATAGCGAACGATAGTTTCTCTCAGGATGTGCTGGAAGAAGGGCGGCGCATCAAAACACCCTCCGCGTTTGCGGAGAAAGCGATCATCGGCCTTATTCACACGTTAAGCAAAAAACGGTGCGGAACGAATCCGCCGCCCTTTATAGCACTTGACGCTGCCGCCGGTGGAGCCGACCGCCTGCTTTCATTGAACCATTGCGGCGGTTGCGCCGACCGATGCTCAGGGACGGTGATGGAACCGGACCACAGGGAATGCGTTAGACCAATCGCGCAGCCGACGGAGGGCAGGATGGTCCGCGACCGGCAGGAACAACGCTTGCGGGAATTTTCGCAAAGCCGGCACTGGGACGGCTGGCTTGAGGAACTGGTCGCGGCGATGGAGGCGACTGCCGGTGACGCCGCATCGTCGGTGGACGGGCGCTGCGGGCAGGTCGCGTGTCCGATGTTACGGCAGACGGTTCTCGCGCATCTTTTGCGGCCCGCCGGCGCAGGCCGGAGCGACGGGCTTGTCGTTGAGGTCATGCCGCTGGAAGATATTTCCAGCCTGCCCGCGGTCTATTCGCCGGCGATTTGCAGCCGCGGCCGGCTGCCGCGCTCGATGCCGCGCAGCCTTGCTTCGTCCCGCGTGATGTAATCACGCGTGATCGGCACCACGCCCTGGCGCTTGGTGATCTGAATCTGGAAATTCATCAGGTTCTGCTTGCGGAACGCCATCTCGGACGACGCCAGATAAAATTCCCACAGCCGGACGAAGCGCTCGTCGTAAAGCGCCGCGGCTTCCTCGCGCCGCGCCAGGAAGCGCTCGCGCCACGCCTTCAGCGTCTCGGCGTAGTGCAGCCGCAGGATTTCGATGTCGCACACCAGAAGGCCGGCTCGCTCGATCGCCGGGAGGACTTCGGACAGGGCAGGGATGTAGCCGCCCGGGAAGATGTATTTGGCGATCCACGGATTGGTGATGCCGGGCCCCTCGGAGCGTCCGATCGAATGCAGCATCATCACGCCGTCGTCGGTGAGAAGTTCGGCGCAGCGCTTGAAGAAAGTATCGTAGTGATCGACCCCGACGTGCTCGAACATGCCGACCGAGATGACCCGCTCGAACGGGCCTTGCACGTCACGATAGTCCTGCATCAGGAAGGTCGGCGCGGCGGTCTGCGGCCGCTCGCTGGCGCGGGCCTGCGAAACCTCGAACTGCTCGCGCGACAGCGTGATGCCGGTGACCTTGGCGGACGCGACATCGGCCAGATAGAGCGCGAGTCCACCCCATCCGCAGCCAATGTCGAGGATGCGCTGGTCCTTGCCGACCAGAAGCTTGGCGGCGAGGTGACGCTTCTTGGCGAGCTGGGCGTCGTCGAGAGAGGTTTCGGGGGCTTCGAAATAGGCGCAGCTATATTGTTTGTCGCTGTCGAGAAACAGCGAGTAGAGCCGGCCGTCGAGGTCGTAGTGCCGCGCCACGTTGTTCTTGGAACGGCTGCGCGGGTTGAACTGCTGGATGTTGCGGATGAGATAGCGCGCCCACCATTGCAGCTTCGCCCAGCGTGGGATCATGTCCGGCTGGTCGAGGGCGATGGCGAGCGCGTCGGCGATGGTGCCCTGTTCGACGATCAGGGTGCCGTCGGTATAGACCTCGCCGAAGGCCATTTCGGGATCGAGCAGGACCTGCCGCTCGGCCGCGCGGGTCGTGAACCGGATTGCGACCGGCTCGCCCGTGCCGTCGCCGCAGGTAAAGCGCGTACCGTCCGCCCTGATGACGGTAAGCGCCCCGCGACGAATAAATCGTTCGAGGATGAATTGTAACAAACGGTCCATCGCCACCACCCAACGGCCGATCAGACGAGCGCCCGTGGTGCCGGTCCGTCGTTATGGATTGCGGACCTTGCGCAACCGGGCGCATAAAAAGATATTAGTGCCGACGTCCTCCGAGTTCCAGTCCCTTGGTTGCAAATGGGATATCCCGAAACGACGGGTATCGGCCCGGCGGACGTGGCGCTTCCATTCGCGGCGCGATGCGGTAAAAGATGCGTGTCGCGCGCGGTCATGGCTCGGTGCGGCCATGGCTCGATCCCCTCGGGCGTTGCGTCGCGGCCATGGACGCAGACGATAGATATTGATCCCGCCAGGACCGGTTAACGTTGCGCGTGTTGCCTCGCATGATTGCGACAGCGCGCGTTTCGCGGCACCGGCGGTTTCGACACTGGAGGACAGGATGCTTGGCCGGACACTTGGTTCTGCCGCATGGGCGATCGCACTGGGCCTTGCCGCCGCATTGCCGGCGCAGGCGCAAAACCTCGAAGCCGGCAAAAGCCCCGCGCAGATTTTCAACGGCGCGTGTGCGGTCTGCCACAAGAGCCCGCGCGGGCTGGTGAAGTCGGTGCCGCCGCCGTCGCTGCCCGGGTTCCTCCGCCAGCACTACACCACCAGCAGCGATATGGCCGGGATGCTGAGCGGCTATCTGCTCGCCAACGGGGCCGTGGCCGTCGATCGCCGGCCCGCCGCCGACAAGCCGCGCCGTGGTCGTGATGCTCGCCCCGCC
>JBASBO010000182.1:0-7343 GCA_049651165.1 Xanthobacteraceae bacterium
CAAGGCCCCCGCGCCGACGGTTGTCACATTCGCTCCATCGGCGTGCACGGTTCCGATCCGGCGCGGCGTTCGTCAGGCCAGCTTGCCGACGGATTTCTCCAGCAGCTCCCACGCCTGATCGCCATACTTGCCTTTCCATTCGGCATAGAACCTGGCGTCGCGCAGCTTCTGGCGGAACGGCGCGACCTCGGGCTGGTTGAACAGCAGGCCCTTGCCCTTCAGCTCCTCCATCACGGTGGCGTTGAGCTTCTCGGTGTCCTCGCGCTCCTTCACCGCCGCCGCGTTGATGTTCTTGGCGACGATGGTGCGAACATCCTCCGGCAGCTTTTCCCAGGCGCGGCGGTTGGCGAGGAACCAGAAGCCGTCCCACATGTGGTTGGTCAGCGAGCAGTATTTCTGGACTTCATAGAGCTTCGCGGTGGAGATCAGGGCGAGGGGGTTCTCCTGCCCCTCGACGATCTTGGTCTGGAGCGCCGAATAGACCTCGTTGAAGTTGATCGAGGCCGGCGAGGCGTCGAACGCCTTGAACATCGAGGTCCACAGCGGCGACACCGGCACCCGGATCTTGAAACCCTTGAAATCGTCCGGCCCGTTGATCGGCCTGGTCGAGGACGTGGTCTGACGGAAGCCGTTGTCCCAGATCTTGTCCATGACGATCAGGTTGGCCTTGTTGATCTGGCCGCGGACATAAGCGCCGAGGTCGCCGTCCATGGCCTTCCACACCGTCGGATAGTCCGGGAATGCGAAGCCGATGCCGTTGATCGAGGCCGCCGGCACCAGCGTCGACAGGATCAGGCCCGACAGGGTGAAGAACTCGACGCCGCCGGAGCGGATCTGACTCAGCATGTCGGTGTCGGAGCCGAGCTGGTTGTTGGGGAAGATCTGCAGATCGACGCGGCCGTTGGTCTCGGTCTTGATCGCCTCCGACATCTCCTTGGCGCGGATGTTCAGCGGGTGCGAGACCGGCAGGTTGTTGGCGAACTTGTAGGTGAACTCGGCCTGCTGGGCGCGCGCCACCAGCGGCGCGCCAATGCCGCCGCCAAGACCGCCCATGACGGTGGCCGCGGCCGACGCCTTCAACAATGTCCGACGTGATAAGCCCATGGTCGTCTCCCGATCCTTTTTTGAAACGATGGTTCTTGCGATTTGAGAGGACGAGCGCCGCTTGCCCGCACCTGCGACTATTCGTCATCATCCCGCAAAGGTCCGGTCAAGGGGTTTTGAACCGACCCTCGACCAATGGCGGTATCGGCATCGATGGCGTGACGGCGATTGCGGGCCGTGGCGACGTCGGGAATGGCGAGCTACACAAACGCAATTCCTGCGGCAAACCGCGCAAGCGCACGGCCGCGCCCACGCCGGCGGAATCGGGCAAGATCAGAAAACTCCGCCAATTATCTGGAAAGACAAATCTATTTTTATTCCATAATATACCTTATGCGAATTATGGATATGGGGGTCATGCGATACTCCGGTTCGCAAGTTTTGATGACCGGCCTCACTCCGCCGGATCGGCCAGCATGTTCGCGCGCCCGTGGCCAAGGCCCGGCCCGCGGATATCGCCAACGCACTCGACGATGGCGGGCCATGTTCGCGCCAGCCCCAGCGGCCACAGCGGCGCGGTCATCAATCCCCAATAGGACGTGTCGTGGCGGCCGACGAACAGAAAGCCGGCCGTATAGCCTCCGACCGTCAGCGACAGACGCCAGTCGAGCGGCCGGGCCGTCAGGCCGAGCAATGCCAGCGGCAGCAGGATCGCCACACTCCAGCCGACCCCGAGCATTTCCGGGATCCAGCAGGCCGTCTGCAAAACGAACTGCCAGCCGCCGAGCGCGAGCCAGCCGGGCGATCCGGTATCGGTCGGCATCGACAGCGCATTGACCTGAGCCGCGTGCAGGGTCAGCACGCAGGCGAAAACCGCAAGCCCGGCGCACCAGGCCCCCGCCTCCCTGTAATGACGTTCCCAGGCCGCCGTCAGGGCCATCACCAGCAGATAAGGCGCGGCCAGTTCGCGCAGCAGCGCGGCGGCGGTTCCGACCGCCACCGCGGCAAACCAGGCGTTCGGCCGTCGCAATGCCATGGACAACGCGATCAACAACCCCGCCCAGATCTCATGCAGAAACGGCCCGGTGGGCGCCAGCGCAAACGATGCGCCGGCGATCACGGCGATCAGCGCGACCATGTAGCGGCCGGGCGGAATCCGGGCGGCTGCCAGCCGCCAGGCCCATGCCGCAACGGCTGCCAGCGCCAGCAACATCAGCATCGCGCGCTGCGCGATCTCGCCGGGCAACAGCGCCAGCGTCCCGGCCAGCGTCGGCAGCCGGACGGTGACGAACGGGCGCAGCGGATAGCCGTGCGCCCGGTGCTCGTGAGCCACCGCCGCATAATACGATTGGCCGCTGCGCATGTCGGCCACGATGCGCTGGTAAAGTCCGACGTCGCCGATGCTCTCGGCGGCCCGCGGAGGCGTCGGAATGGCGTTGTGCAACAGGCCGATCACGATCAGCCCGGCGACGATCCCGAGCCGCGCGAATGCGCTCAGGGCTCGCAGCGCCACAAGATGCGTTTCAACGGACTGCCTGATCGCGCCGAGCACCGAATTTCTCTCCCCGACAATCGTGACGAATCGATCAAGAATCCGCCCGAAACGTAAAGGCATTCGAAAGCGGAGCGCGTAAATCGCCGCCGTTCATGGCTTTTTGGGCGAAAAGATGCTTGCCTGCGGCCGGCGCGAACCAGGAACCAACGGAGGCGGCGCATGGCGCAGGACCATGGACAGGACGCGACATACGAGGCGCCATATCGCGGCATCCGCGTGCTCGACTGCGGACAGGGCATCGCCTCGCCCTATTGCGGCGCCCTGCTCGCCGCCCATGGCGCCGACGTCATCAAGGTCGAGCCGCCGGAGGGCGACTGGTCGCGCGGGCTCGGCACCACCTATGGCCGCCACACCGCGATCTCGGCGGTGTTCAATCGCGGCAAGCGCGGGCTCTGCCTCGACCTGAAATCGGCCGACGGGCTTGCGGTGGCGCGGCGGCTTGCGGCCGCGAGCGACATCTTCATCGAGGGCTTCCGGCCCGGCGTCGCGGCGCGGCTCGGGCTCGGCTACGAGGAGTTGAGCCGGGCCAATCCACGCCTGATCTACCTGTCGGTCAGCGGCTTCGGGCAGTCAGGCCCCGCCTCCGGCCGGCCCTGCTCCGACTCGGTGGCGCAGGCCTTCTCCGGTCTGGTGTCGATCAATCGCGGCGACGACGGGATTCCGCATCGCGTCGGCACGCCGATCGCCGACGTCGCGACCGGGGCCTATGCGTTTCAGGCGATCGCCACCGCGCTGTTCGCGCGCTTGAGCGTCGGCGCCGGCCGCTGGATCGACATCAGCCTGACGCAGACGGCGGCGGCGCTGCTCGGCCACAAGTTCGCGGAGTACATGCTGGAAGGCGGCGCGCCGCGCGCGCTCAACGTGCCGGCGGGGACCTACCCGACCCGCGACGGCTGGCTGATGGTGACGCTGGTCAACGATGTCCAGTACCGGCGGCTGTGCGCGGCGCTCGGCCGCGACGACCTCGCGAACGACCCGAGGTTCGCCGATTTCGCGCGGCGCGCGGATGCCGCCGACATTCTGATCGCCGAGGTTCGCGCCACCTTGGCGAAACGCACCACCGCCGACTGGCTGAAGGACCTGCACGCCGCCGACATTATCGCCGAACGCATTCTCGACCCCGGCGACTGGATCGCCGATCCGCATGTGCAAGTGGTGCGCGGCGCGGTGCGAAGCGAAACGCCGGGGGTCGGCGCGGTCTACGCGGCGCGGACGCCGGGTCTGCCGGGATCCGGCGAGGATGCGCTGTCCCCGGCCCCCGACCTCGGCCAGCACAGCCGCGCGGTGCTCGCCGACAACGGCTACAGCGATACGGAGATCGATGCGCTGTGCTCAAGCGGCGCGGTGCGATAGCTAGGCCCTCCGTCGCTACCGTGAAAACCTGACCGGAAGTTCGTTTTCTGGACAGATACGCAACGCGAAAGCCGTCATGCTCCGCGAAGGCGGAGCATCCAGTATTCCAAGTTGGGTCGAGTTTCCCACGCACGCGCTCGGCTACTGGATCGTCCGCCTGCGTGGACGATGACGCCTCGTTTCCGATCAGGCTCCTGCCCTTCGGCTTTGCGAGGGCACCTCAGGGTGAGGGTATAGCGGTCAGTAGATCGTCCAGACGCCGGGCGTCACCAGTTCGAGCAGGTGATTGTCGGGATCGCGGAAGTAGATGCTGTGGCCGCCGCGCGGCCACGCGGTGCGGCCCTCGATGGCGACGCCCTGCCCGGTCAGCCGCGTCTCCCATGCGGAAAGCTCATCGGTGGTGATGGCGAAGGCGATATGCAGCGGCCCGTGGCCGTCGTGCGGCGGGATGGTGCCGCCCGGCAGATGCACCGTCTCAAGCGTCGCGCCGCGCTTGAACAACAACAGCACGTTGCGGCCGCCGACATCGAAGGCGGCGAAGCGCGCGTCGCGGTTCAGGGTTTTCAGGCCCAGCGTCTGCTCGTAGAACGCGATCGCCCGCGGCAGATCATCGACATAGAGCGCGGTCTCGATGACGCCGGCGAGCTTCGGCATCGCTGCCGCCTCACCACATGTTGAGCACGAGGCGGGCTTCGTCGCTCATCCGCTCCGGCGTCCACGGCGGCTCCCAGACGATGTTGACGTTGACGACGCCGATGCCGGCGACGCTGGCGACCGCGTTCTCGACCATGGTCGGCAGTTCTGCCGCCGCCGGACAGTTCGGCGTGGTCAGCGTCATCTCGATATCGACGCCGCGGTCGTCCTTGATGTCGACCTTGTAGATCAGACCCAGTTCGTAGATATCGGCCGGAATCTCCGGATCGAACACCGTCTTGAGCGCGCCGACGATCTCGGTGCCGAGCCGCTCGGTTTCCTCCGGCGGCAGCGCCGATATGGTTTGCACGTTGTCCGCCGCGTTGGCGGCCCTGGTTTCAGCCGTATCGGTCATGAGAACAAATCCCGCGCCTTGATGAGCGCCTCCGCCAGACGATCGACTTCGGCGCGCGTATTATACAGGCCAAATGACGCCCTGCACGTCGCCGTGACGTTGAAACGTTCCAGAAGCGGCATCGTGCAATGGGTTCCGGCCCGCACCGCGACCCCTGCCCGGTCGATCACGGTGGCGACGTCGTGCGGATGCGCGCCCTTGAGTTCGAACGAGATCACCGGCCCCTTGTGCCGCGCCATGCCGAGGATGCGCAGCGAATTGATTTCGCGCAGGCGGTCCTGGGCGTAGGTCAGAAGGTCGTGCTCGTGGGCGGCGATGCGCGCCTTGCCGAGCGAATTGACGTAGTCGATGGCCGCGCCGAGCCCGATCGCCTCGACGATCGCCGGGGTGCCGGCCTCGAACTTGTGCGGCGGGTCGCCATAGGTGACGACGTCGCGCGTGACGTCGCGGATCATCTCGCCGCCGCCGTTATAGGGCCGCATGGCGACGAGGTGGTCGTATTTGGCGTAGAGCGCGCCGATGCCGGTCGGCCCGTAAATCTTGTGGCCGGTGAAGACGTAGAAGTCGCAATCGATATCCCGCACGTCGATATCGAGATGGACCGCGCCCTGACTGCCGTCCACCAGCACCGGAATGCCGCGCGCATGGGCGATGCGTGTGACTTCCTTGACCGGCACCAGCGTGCCGAGCGCATTCGACATCTGGGTGATGGCGACAAGTTTGGTCTTCGCCGTCAAAAGCTTCTCGAACTCGTCGATCAGGAAGTTGCCGTCGTCATCGACCGGGGCCCACTTGATGACGGCGCCATGGCGCTCGCGCAAAAAATGCCACGGCACGATGTTGGAGTGGTGCTCCATGATCGAGAGCACGATCTCGTCGCCGGCCTTGATGTTGGGCTCGCCCCACGACGAGGCCACCAGATTGATCGCCTCGGTGGCGTTGCGGGTGAAAATGATCTCCTCGACGCGCCGCGCGTTGACGAAGGCCGCCGCCTTGGCGCGGCCGCCCTCGTAAGCCTCGGTCGCGGCGTTGGCGAGATAGTGCAGGCCGCGATGCACGTTGGCGTATTCGGTCTTGTAGGCTTGCGTCATGCGGTCGAGCACCGCGTTCGGCTTCTGCGCGGAGGCGGCGTTGTCGAGATAGACCAGCGGCTTGCCGTAGACCTGCATCGCCAGCGCCGGGAAATCGGCGCGGACGCGCTCCACGTCGTAAGCGCCGTTCATGACCGCCGGGTGCATGGTCATGACCGCCGCGCCAGCCAGCGCTCGGCGGTGCCGACCGCAAGGTCGCGCAACGCCTCGTCCGCGATAGACTCCATCGCCTCGCCGACGAACGCCTGGATCAGTAGCGCCTGCGCCTCCTTCTCCGGCAGGCCGCGCGCGCGCAGATAGAACAGCAGGCTGTCGTCCAGCGCGCCGGTGGTCGCGCCGTGGCCGCACTGCACGTCGTCGGCGAAAATCTCCAGCTCCGGCTTGTTGTCGGCCTCGGCCTCGTCGGACAAGAGCAGCGCCCGCGTCATCATCCGCGCGTCGGTCTTCTGCGCGTCGGGGTGAACATTGATGCGGCCCTGGAACACCGAATGCGCGGCGTCGTCGACCACCGCGCGGAACACCTCGTTGCTGGTGCAATGCGGCACCGCATGGTCCAGCACCAGCGTATTGTCGGCGTGCTGGCGGCCGCTGAGCAGGCTGACGCCGTTGACGTCGGCGTGGGCGTTCTCGCCGCCGAAGCGCAGGAACGCCTGATAACGGTTGAGCGCGCCGCCGCTGGTGAGATTGAACATGCCGAGTTGCGTGCGCGCGCCCAGCGTGACGATGGCGGTCGAGATATTGGCGGCGTCGTGCGCGTCCTCGACCATGCGGAGGTGGCGGACTTCCGCGCCGTCGCCGGCCCACAGCACCACGGAATCGTGCGCCTGATAGGCGCTCGCGCCCTCGGCGGCGACAAAGCTCTCGACCAGCGTGACATGCGCGCCGCTGCCGACCTGAACCAGCGAGCGCGTGAACGCGGCGGTCGCGGATTGCGTGGCGACGTGAACGATGTGGATCGGCTTGCGCAGCACCGCGTTGTCGGCGACGCCGATCACCACGCCGTCGGTCGCCATCGCGGCGTTGAGCGAGATCATCGCGTCCGAGGCGGCCTTGGTGAGCAGCAGGTCGGCGCGCGCGGCCAACTTGGCGTCCTCCAGCGTCTCGCCCAGCGTGCGGACGGTGACGCCGTCCTCACAGGCGGCGGCGGACAATGACGGCGCGAACACGCCATCCACCAGCACCAGCCGGTGCGCGTCGAGCGTCTCGCGCGCGATGGCGGCGGCGGCGCGGTCGAGCGCGGCCTGATCGGGAG
>JBASBO010000183.1:0-1756 GCA_049651165.1 Xanthobacteraceae bacterium
ATGCGGTGAGCGGCGGTGCGGTCCAGCCCTCGGCCTCGCCGCCGCCGAGCTTGAGCGCCGCCTTCTCCGCGCCGAGCGCGTTGCGGGGCGAGTGGCACGCGCCGCAATGGCCGAGCCCCTCGACCAGATACGCGCCGCGATTCCACACCTCCGATTTCGTCGGATCGGCCGCGAACGCCGCCGGCGAATGAAACAGCAGATTCCATCCCGCCAAGAGCGGCCGCAGGTTGAGCGGGAAGGGGAGTCTGGTTTCCGGACTGGCCTGCCGCACCGGCTTCTGCGCCATCAGGTAGGCATAGAGCGCCTGCAAGTCGGCTTCGCTGGTCTTGGCGAAGTGATTGTAGGGGAACGCCGGATACAGATGGCGGCCGTCGCGATGGATGCCGTGCCGCATCGCGCGCTCGAACGCCGGATACGACCACGCGCCGATGCCGGTCTCGATATCGGGGGTGATGTTGGTGGCGTAGATCGTGCCGAACGGCGTCTCCAGCGGCCGCCCGCCGGCATTGACGATGCCGCCGTCGGCGGTGTGACACACCGCGCAATCGCCGAGTGCGGCAAGCTGCGCCCCGCGCGCGATGGTGGCGGCCGAGTAGGTCGAAAGATCCGGCGGCGAAATCGGCGCGATCGCCGGCCGCCATGGTGACGCCGTGACGATCAGGCCCGCGACCGCCGCACAGAACGCAGCCAAGCCGGCCCACAGCCCGCGCTTCTTCAAGGGCGAAGCCGGCTTCTTCGTCGCTTCCGCCGCCTCTAGCCCGGCGCGAATCCGCTCCGGCGTGAACGGCAATTCCCTGAAACGCACCCCGGTGGCGTCGAAAATGGCGTTGGCGATCGCCGCCGCGCTCGGCACCGAGGCGGATTCGCCGACGCCCAGCGGCGGCTGGTCGGGCCTTGGCACGATCAGCACGTCGATGGTCGGCACCTCGGGAAAGGTGATGATCGGATAGCCGCCCCATTCGCGGCTCGCCACCGCCGACGGCGCGAACGTCACCTCCTCCATCAGCGCGCGGCTGGTGGACTGGATGACGTTGCCGTGGATCTGGTGGCGCACGCCGTCCGGGTTGATGACGAGGCCGGAATCCTGCCCCACGGTGACATGCGTCACCGCGACGTCGCCGGTCGCCTTGTTGACCGCGACATCCGCCACCCAGGCCGACCACGCCGCCGCCTTGCCGGGAAACGGGCCGTGGACATAGACCGCGTAAGCGAAGCCGCGCCCGCGCACCACGTCGCCGTCCGGCTCCTTCGGCGTCCATGTCGGGCGCGGCTCCCACTTCGCGCGCGCGGCGACATCGCGCACCAACTTGGCCGCGCGCTCGTCGTCAAGATAGCGCAGGCGGTATTCGACCGGATCGACATTCGCTTCGGTCGCCAGTTCGTCAATGTAGGATTCGTGCGCGAAGGTGTTGGGCAGCGCCGAGACGCCGCGAAACCACGAGGCGCGCACGATCGGGGCCATGTCGTGGGCGACCACGCGCATCGCCGGATAGGCGTAGGGCGGGATCGCGGTGCGGTCGCCCATCTGCAACGTCGCCGCCACCGGCGGAATCGTGCCGGTCAACAGCAGCGCCAGCGTCGGCGCGGCGTTGGAGGGATAGCGCGTGGCGAAGTCGTAGGCGACCGGATCGCCTTGCGCGTCGAGCCCGCCGCCCACCTCCATCAACTGCCCGGTGCCCTTGGGGTCCCAGGCGTGCTCCTGCTCGCGGGTGAGTTGCACCCGCACCGGGCGGCCGACCGCGCGCGACAGCAGCGC
>JBASBO010000184.1:0-20537 GCA_049651165.1 Xanthobacteraceae bacterium
GCCGGGGCCAGCGCCAGCGTCCGGGCGGCCTCGCGCGCGGCGGCGGCGAGGTCCGCCATCAGGGCTGGAAGGTCGGGCGTGCCGTCAACGGCTTTGAGAGGCGCGGTCATCGATCAAGGTCCGGTTCGCTTGAAGCTGTGCTGTGTAGCACGAAAATCAACCGCTCGCGACGCCATGGAGCGAACCCCGGCGGCCTCACGCCGGGCCGACGCCGATCACCAGATCGTCGCGATGGATCATTTCGGCGCGGCCGTCGATGCCCAATATGCGGGCCGCCGCGGCCGACGAGTGGCCCATGATTTTATCAGCGTTCTCCGCGTCATAGGCGACCAGCCCGCGTCCGATCTCGCGGCTGTCGGGGCCGCGCACGACAACCGCGTCGCCACGGGCGAAACGGCCCTCGATGCGGATCACGCCGGCCGGCAGCAGGCTGGCCCCGGCGCGTAGCGCGGCGACCGCGCCGGCATCGATGGTCAGGGTTCCCTTCGGTTCCAGCGAGCCGGCGATCCAGCGCTTGCGGGCCGTGACCGGGTTGGCAGGGGTGAGGAACCAGGTGCAGCGGCCGCCTTCCGCAATCGCCCGCAGCGGGTGCGCGACCTTGCCGGAGGCGATCAGCATGTGGGTGCCGGCGGAGGTGGCGATCTTGGCGGCCTCGATCTTGGTGGTCATGCCGCCGCGCGACAGTTCGGACCCGGCCGCGCCGGCCATGGCCTCGATCGCGGCCGACACCGACGCCACCACCGGGATCAGCTTGGCGTTCGGGTTGTCGCCGGGCGGCGCGTCGTACAGGCCGTCGATGTCCGACAGCAGGATCAAAAGGTCGGCGCTGGTCATGGTGGCGACGCGGGCGGCGAGGCGGTCGTTGTCGCCGTAGCGGATCTCGGTGGTGGCCACCGTATCGTTCTCGTTGATGATAGGGACGGCGCGCCACTCCAGCAGCTTGGCTATGGTGGAGCGGGCGTTGAGGTAGCGGCGGCGCTCCTCGGTGTCCTGCAAGGTGAGCAGGATCTGGCCGGCATCGATGCCGTATTGCGTCAGCACCTTGGCCCACAGCCGCGCCAGCGCGATCTGACCGACCGCGGCTGCCGCCTGGCTTTCCTCCAGCTTGAGCGGCCCGCGCGGCAGCTTCAGGCGAGAGCGACCGAGCGCGATCGAGCCCGATGATACCACCAGCACATCGCGGCCTTCGGCATGAAGCGCGGCGAGATCGGCGGCGAGCGCCTCAAGCCATGCCTCCTTGACCTCGCCGGCGGCGGAATCGATCAGCAGCGACGAGCCGACCTTGACGACGATGCGGCGAAAATTTTTAAGATCGGGACGGGTCATGGGACCATCGTGACAGACGCGACGGCCATTCGCCGCGACGCGCGGCGGCGAGGCCGGCGCAGTTCAATGTTCCGTCGCGGCCGCTTCGTCAAGCGGATACCGCATCATGGCGACATGATCGCCAGCTCACGACAACGCATTGCGAGTCACCGCTTTGCGCGCGCGGCGCGTGAGGGCATAATCGCGTTGGGCCGGCCGCAAGCGGCGGGTTCCGCAGCACGCCGCGCGACGGGGGACAGATCGAGAATGCAGGTTGGGGCGGCGCGCCGGCGCGTTTGGACGGTGGCCTTGCTGATGGCGGTCGCCGTCTGGCCGGTCGCAACGGCGTTTGCCGCTACCGTGGGCGACTCGGCGGGCCGAGCGTCCGAAACCGTCTTCATCCTGCAAATCATCCTGCTGATCGCGGTCGGCCGCGGACTTGGCGAAGTCATGCAGCGATTCGGCCAACCCTCGGTGATGGGCGAACTGCTTGCCGGCGTGATCCTGGGGCCGTCGATCTTCGGCGCGTTGTGGCCGGAGGCGCGGAGCGCGATCTTTCCCGCCAACGCCGAGCAGAAGGCGCTGATCGACGGCATCGCGCAGTTCGGCGTGCTGCTGCTGCTGCTGCTGACCGGCATGGAGACCGACCTCAAGCTGGTGCGCAAGGTCGGCAGGGCGGCGATCACGATCTCCATCGCCGGCATCGTCGTGCCGTTCTGCTGCGGCTTCGCGCTCGGCCAGTTCCTGCCCGAAAGCCTGTTGCCGCATCCCGAGCAGCGGCTGGTGGCGTCGCTGTTCCTCGGCACCGCGCTGTCGATCTCCTCGGTCAAGATCGTGGCGGTGGTGGTGCGCGAGATGAACTTCATGCGCCGCAACGTCGGCCAGATCATCGTCGCCACCGCGGTGATCGACGACACCATCGGATGGGTCATCATCGCGGTGATCTTCAGCCTGGCCTCGCGCGGCCACCTCGACCTGATGTCGGTGGCGCAGGCGATGCTGGGCACGCTGGCGTTCCTCGCCATCAGCTTCACCATCGGCCGGCAACTGGTGTTCCGGCTGATCCGCTGGGCCAACGACACGCTGGTCAGCCAGGCGGCGGTCATCACCGTCATCCTGCTGCTGATGAGCGGCATGGCGCTGATTACCCACTGGATCGGCGTTCACACCGTGCTCGGGGCGTTCGTCGCCGGCGTGCTGGTCGGCGAATCGCCGATCCTCACCAAGCAGATCGACGAGCGGCTGCGCGGGCTCATCAGCAGCCTGTTCATGCCGATCTTTTTCGGCCTGGCCGGACTCAGCGCCGACCTCACGGTGCTGAAGGACCCAAATCTGCTGATGCTCACCGTGCTTCTGGTGCTCATCGCCAGCATCGGCAAGTTCGGCGGCGCGTTCGTCGGCGGAGCGCTCGGCGGGCTGTCGCGCAGGGAATCGTTCGCACTCGCCAGCGGCATGAACGCGCGTGGCTCGACCGAGGTCATCATCGCCACCATCGGCCTGTCGATGGGCGTGCTGAGCCAGAACATGTTCACCATGATCGTGACCATGGCGATCGTCACCACCATGGCGATGCCACCGATGCTGCGGTCGGCGCTGGCGCGGCTGCCGCTGGAGAAAACCGAGAAGGAGCGGCTCGAACGCGAGGAGTTCGAGGAGAAAGGCTTCGTCGCCAATCTCGAACGCCTGTTGCTGGCGGTGGACGAAAGCGCCAATGCGAGGTTCGCTTCGCGCATCGCCGGCCTGATCGCCGGCGCGCGCGGCATCCCGATCACCGTCCTGCATCTCGGGCCGCAGGCCAAGGCGCAGGAGAAGCGTCGCGACGACGAGCAGAGCCACGAGTCCACGGTCAAGAACGCCGCGAAGGTCAGCGCCGACGTCGAGAAGGGAGACGGCGAGCAGGTGCGCGCCATCGACGTCACCACGCGGTCGCGGCAGAAGAAGGCGGTCGATGCGGTGGTCGACGAGGCCCGCAAGGGATTCGATCTGCTGGTGGTCGGCATGAACAAGGTGATCGGCGCAAGCGGCGGCTTCGATCCGACCATCAACGTCGTCACGACCGGGTTCAACGGGCCGCTCGCGGTGGTCGCGGCCAAGGGTCGTCACCTCACGCGCGTCGACGGCGACGATCTGAGGATTCTGGTTCCGGTGTCCGGCAGCAGCGTCTCGCGGCGCGGCGCCGAGGTCGCGGTGGCGCTGGCGCGCAGCAGCAACTATCCGCTGCGAGTGGTCTATGTCAGCACCACGCGCGACAAGGGCGCGCGCCGCCGCAATATCGGCACTTCGCTGTTCCAGGAGGAAGCCGTCCTCAAGGAAACCATCGCGCTGGCGCAGCGCTACGACGTCGATGTGATGACCTCGCTGCGCACCAACACCTCGCCCGAGGAAGCCATCCTTCAGGAAATGCGCGACAGCCGCAGCGATCTGGTGGTGATGGGCGTCGATCGCATCGAGGGCGACACGCTCAACTTCGGCGGGGTCGCCGCCGAAGTCCTCAAGGAATCGCGCGGGTCGGTGCTGCTGGTGTCCAACGGCGAGGGCAAGTGATCGCGTTACGATCCCGCACGCCGATCCGAAGTAATCTCGTTTCAGCCATGCGAAAAGCGATTCCGTTGCATCAAAGCCATGCAACATCAGCCGTCGTGCGCCGCCCCGGTCTTTGACAACCTTCGTGCCTGCGCTCGGACAGGCATTTTACTGACGACGGGATAACCCGCGCGATCGGGAACCTCCAGCGCAAGACAAAAGGAGGAAGCGATCATGAGAATGCACTGGAAGGCATCCGTCGCTCTGTTGGCTCTGATGGCATGGCCACTCGGCGCGCAAGCCGCCAATGAACTGGAAACGCTGGGATCGATGAAGCAGACCGGCAGCACGGCGGACTGGCCCACTGTGCCACAGACCGGCCCCAAGGCCGACCAGGTGAAGAAGAACCTCGAAAAGATCAAACTGCCCGAAGGCTTCCATATCTCGCTTTATGCGCTGGTGCCGGATGCGCGGCATATCGCGGTGGGGCCGCAGGGCGTCGCCACCTTCGTCGGCACGCGCAAATCCAAGGTCTGGGTGGTGACGGACCGCTCCCGCGGGGGTGTCGGCGACGAGGTGAAAGAGTTTGCGCCGACTTTGCCTAAAAAGATTCCGAACGGCGTCTGCTTCTCCAAGGACGGCTTCCTCTACACCGTCGAACAGAACCGCGTGCTCGAATATGCCGCCGCGGAATTTTTCTATGAGAGCGCCGACGTCGTCGCCTCTCCGGTGGTGAAGCAGGGCGAGTTGATTCCGAAATCCGAGGAGAGCTTCAACCACACCGCGCGGGTCTGCCGCGTCGGGCCGGACAACAAGCTCTATATCCAGCTCGGTCAGCCCTACAACGTGCCCACCAAGGACAAGCTGAAGCTCTACCGCGAGAGGGGCCTCGGCGGCATCATCCGCATGGATCGCGACGGCAAGAACCGCGAGGTCTATGCGATCGGAATGCGCAATCCGGTCGGCATGGATTTCAACCCGAAGGACAAGTCGCTGTGGTCGAACGACAATCAGGTCGACGGCATGGGCGACGATCAGCCGCCGGGCGAACTCAACCGCGTCACCGCGATCGGACAGGACTTCGGCTTCCCGTGGTACGGCGGCGGCCACACCCGCACCACGGAATACAAGAGCGACACGCCGCCGGCGAACGTGATCTTTCCGGAAGTCGAGCAGGTGGCGCACGCCGCCGATCTCGGCCTGACGTTCTATACCGGCACCACCTTCCCGCAGAAGTATCAGGGCGCGATCTTCACCACGCAGCACGGCTCATGGAATCGCACGGTGCCGGTCGGGGCGCGGGTGATGGTGACGTTTCTGAAAGAGGACGGGCACGTCGCGGGCAAGTCCGAGCCGTTCGCCGAGGGCTGGAACGAGAACGGCTATTATCTCGGGCGTCCGGTCGATATCGCGCAACTGCCGGATGGATCGCTTTTGGTATCGGACGATCTGGTCGGCGCGCTGTATCGCATCTGGTACGACGGCAAATAGCATTTGAAGTCGGCAAGCGGCCCGCGCGATGTTCGCGGGCCGCTTTCATTGCAAAAGACAAGGAACGAGCGATGGCTGCGATGCAGGTTCGCGTGATGGCCAGCGCATTGGCATTGATCGGCGCGCTGGCGTGGCCGCACGACTGCGCCAACGCGGGCGACGTCGCGGCCGGGCGCGCCAAGGCGATGATGTGCCAGGCCTGTCACGGACTCGACGGATTGGCAAAGACGCCGGATGCGCCGAACATCGCCGGACAGGTCGAGCCCTATCTCGTCGCGCAATTGCAGGCGTTCAAGACCGGCGCCCGCAAGAGCGAGGCGATGTCGGTGGTCGCGCCGGGTCTGTCCGATGACGACATCGACAACCTCGCCGCTTACTACGCGGCGATCGAGATCAATGTCGGCAAGATTCCCGGCGAGTGATCCGGTTCAGTTGATTCCAAGACGCTGGCGCATCCACGCGCCGACTTCCTCGATGGCGGGCAGGCCGGCGCGCAGGAACGGATGAAACAGCGGCCATGCGTGCGGCATTCCCGCCCACACCCGCAGCGTGACGTCGATGCCGGTCAGCGCCGCCTTGTTGGCGAAGGCGATCGAATCCGACAGCAGCACTTCCTCGCTGCCGACCTGAATCAGCACCGGCGGCAGGCCGGACAGATCGGCACGCACCGGCGAAGCCAGCGGATTGTCGGGCTGGCCGCCGAGATAGGCGGTCGCAACGCCGACGATGCCATCGCGGGTAATCATCGGGTCGCGCGCACCGACCTTGTCGTAGGATTCGGCCGAGGTGCCCATGTCGAGCCACGGGCTGAGCAGATAAAGCCCGGCCGGTTGCGGCAGGTTTTCCTGCTTGAGCTTCAGCGATAGCGCGGCGGCGAGATTGCCGCCGGCGGATTCGCCGCCGACCAGCAGATCGGCCGGCGCGATGCCGCTGTCGAGAATGGCGCGGTAGGCGGCGAGCGCATCCTCTATCGCCGCCGGATAGGGATGCTCCGGCGCGAGGCGATAGTCGATATGCCAGGCCGGGATTCTTGCGGCAACAGCAAGGCGCGAGACGAAATGGCGGTGGCTCTTGATGCTGCCGAAGATGTGCCCGCCGCCGTGGAGATAGAGCAGCGTCTTGCCGGGCGTGGCATTGGCCGGGGTGATCTTCTCGGCGGGGACTTTGCCGAACGTCAGGCTCTGCGTCGTGACATTGTCGGCCAGCGGGATGCGGGCCATCTCGGTGTCGAAGGACTCGCGGATTTCCGCCATCGACATATTGGCGCGCGCCGTCGCGCGCTCCTCGCACCACGCCCAGAACGCGGCGACGTCAGAGTCTTTCCCGGCCATTCGATCGATCTCCAAGCGTGTAAGTGACGGTGTGAGCGATTATGTCGTGCGCGGCGACCATGGCGCGGCGTCGGCCGCACTGGCGTCCGCCATCTTCGCCTTGTCGGAGACGGGGGCGTCGCCGATCGCAGCGACCAGCGCGCGCAGCGCCTCGGGCACGCCCTCGCCGGTGACGGCGGACAACAGCAGCGGCGTCTTCTTCGCGGCGCGCTTGAGCCGGTCGCGCTGTTTCTTCAGTTCGTCGGGTGGCACCGCGTCGATCTTGTTGAGCGCGACGATCTCGATCTTGTCGGCAAGCTCTCCCGCATAGGCTTCCAGTTCGTTGCGCACGGTCTTGTAAGCCTTGCCGGCGTGCTCGCAGGTGGCGTCCACCAGATGCAGCAGCACGCGGCAGCGCTCGACGTGGCCGAGGAAGCGGTCGCCGAGCCCCGCGCCCTCGTGCGCACCCTCGATCAGGCCGGGAATGTCCGCCAGCACGAACTCGCGGCCTCCCGCGCTGACGACGCCGAGCTGCGGATGCAGCGTGGTGAAGGGATAGTCGGCGATCTTCGGCCGCGCCGCGCTGACCGCCGACAGGAAGGTCGATTTGCCGGCATTTGGCAACCCGACCAGCCCGGCGTCGGCGATCAGTTTCAGCCGCAGCCAGATCCAGCGTTCATCGCCGGGCTGTCCGGGGTTGGCGTTGCGCGGCGCGCGGTTGGTCGAGGACTTGAAGTGGGCGTTGCCGAAGCCGCCGTTGCCGCCTTCCGCCAGCACGAAGCGTTCGCCCAGCCGGGTGAAGTCGTGGATCAGCGTCTCGCGGTCCTCGTCGAAAATCTGGGTGCCGACCGGCACCTTGAGGACGACGGGCTTGCCGTTGGCGCCGTGGCGGTCCTTGCCCATGCCGTTGACGCCCTTGGCCGCCTTGAAGTGCTGCTGATAGCGATAGTCGATCAGCGTATTGAGGCCGTCCACCGCCTCGACGATCACATCGCCGCCGCGGCCGCCGTTGCCGCCGCTCGGCCCGCCGAACTCGATGAACTTCTCGCGGCGAAATGCCACGCAGCCGTTGCCGCCGTCGCCGGAGCGGACATAAACCTTGGCCTCGTCAAGAAATTTCATAACGTATGGGTATCGCAGCGCCGCCTCAGCGGCAACTGCCGTATCCTCGATTGGAGATGGAGCGGCCGGCCGCAAGCTGATACAGGACCGGCTCGGCCACCGGGCCGCGAACGGCGTCACGTCAATATGGGTGCAGCCTCAAGGATGTCCACCGGCACCAACGATCGCGCGGCCGACCGCTCGGCGCGGCTTGCGGGCATCGGCTTGATGCTCGCGGGCGTCTGGGCATTTTCGTTCGGCGACGCGCTCGGCAAATATATCGTTGCGACCTATCCGGTGGGACAGCTTCTGTTCCTGCGCGCCATCGCTTCGCTTTTGTTGCTGTCGCCGCTGATCTGGCGCAGCCGCGCCGCGTTCCGCGCGCTGGAGCGGCCGGGCCTGCACCTTCTGCGTGTCGTGCTCTCGACGCTGGAGGTCGCGGCGTTCTTCGTCGCGGTGATCTATCTGCCGCTGGCCGACGTCATCACCTTCTACCTCGCCTGCCCGATCTTCGTCACCGCGCTGTCGGCGATCGTGCTGCGCGAGCAGGTCGGGTGGCGGCGCTGGTGCGCGGTCGGGGTCGGGTTCTGCGGCGTGCTGATCGCGATGCGGCCGTCGGCGCAGACCATCAGCTGGCCGGCGCTGATCGCGCTCGGCGGCAGCACCTGCTTCGCCGTGCTGATGCTGATTACCCGCTCGCTGCGCGGCGCGTCCGACGTGGTGCTGGCCTCCGCGCAGTTCGCCGGCACGCTGGTGTTCGGCGCGCTGCTGTTGCCGTTCGGCTGGGTGACGCCGAGCCTGCCCGGCTTCGGCCTGTTCGCCGCGGCCGGCACGATCTCGGTCGGCGCGCTGTTGTGCGTCAACCGCTCGCTGAAGCTGGCCCCGGCCAGCGTGGTGGTGCCGTACCAGTATTCGATGATCGTCTGGGCGGTGATGTTCGGCTATATCGTGTTCGGCGATGCGCCCTCGCCCGCGACCCTGATCGGCGCGGCGATCATCATCGCGGCGGGCTTCTACATCTTCCTACGCGAGCAGGAACTGGGGCGCACCGACGAGACGGTCAATCCGCCGGCGTGAGGGCGGATTTTCAACACGAAAGCCGTCGTCCCCGCGCAGGCGGGGACCCATAATCCCTGAGCTGGTTGTGATATCGCGCGCGAGCAAGTTGACGATACCACGCGCCTTCATCTCAAGCGCTGCGGCGTATGGGTCCCCGCCTGCGCGGGGACGACGTGGCTATGTTGCCCGCGCTTACGCGTCGCGACGGGTCGAGTGGCCCCAGGTCTTCAGCGACGCCCAGACGCCACGCGTCAGCCGGAAGCAATCGACCGGCGACGAGGAGCCCAGCGCCTCGAAGCGATGCAATTCGACGCCGCTCCACTGGAAGCCGCACTTCTCCAGAATGTTGCGGGACGCCGGATTCACCACACGCGCCCCGGAAACCATCTGCTCGGCGTCGTATTCCTCGAAGATGAAGTCGATGGCGGCGCGCGCCGCCTCGGTGCCGAAGCCGCGGCCCCAGTAATCGACCCCGAGCCAGTAGCCGAGTTCGGGCGTCTCCGGCTGACGCCAGTCGACGCCGACCACGCCGATCGGGGTGTGATGATGTTCGACCAGGAACACGGTGCCTGACCCGGTCCTGGCGACCTCCTTGACGAAGCGCGCGGCGTCATCTTGCCGGTAGGGATGCGGCAGACGGCGGGTATTCTCGGCAATGCGGCGATCATTGGCGAGAAGGGCAATCGCTTTTACGTCCGCGAGCGTCGGCTTGCGCAGGGTCAGCCGCTCCGTCTCGAGGACGACGGTACTTGGCTGTCGTGAGAAGGGGGTCGTGTATTCCTGCAACATGGCCGGCTCCTTGGGCGTCAAATCTTTGCGAAACGTCGGGTCACGCAAATGAAAAAGGGGAGGCCGGTGTCCCGCCTCCCCTTAGGAGCCTTCGCGACTCCACCGGTTCAACAGGATCCGGCGGAGTCGAGTTTATCCACCGTCTCTACTCGGCCGCGGCTTCCAGCATCGGAATCACCGATACGAAAGTGCGGCCGTTGGCTTTGGCACGGAACTCAACGCGGCCTTCGATCTTGGCGAACAACGTATGGTCCGTCCCCATGCCGACATTAAGGCCGGGATGCCAGGTGGTGCCGCGTTGACGCGCAATGATGTTGCCGGGAATGACGTGCTCCCCGCCGTAAGCCTTGATGCCCAGGCGCTTGCCCGCGGAATCGCGGCCGTTACGTGATGAACCGCCTGCTTTTTTGTGAGCCATGGCTCGTCTCCAATCTCGAAAACACTGTAGTTTGATTCCGTGACGGAATCATCTCACTTTTCGTCCTGCCGGATTGTAATTGCTCTGATCTAAGCGACTACTCGGCAGCGGCCTCGGCGGGCTTGTTGGCGGGCTTGGCGGCTTTCTCACGCTTGGGGCGCGGGCCGACCGAAGGCGTCTTGCCGTCGGCGAGGATCTCGGTGATGCGCAGCACGGTGATCTCGTCGCGATAGCCGCGCTTGCGCTTGGAATTCTTGCGGCGGCGCTTCTTGAACGCGATGACCTTGGGGCCGCGCTTGTGGTCGAGCACCTCGGCCGCGACCGACGCGCCTGCCACCGTGGGAGCGCCGACCACCGGCGTCTCGCCGCCCAGCACCAGCACGCTGCCCAGTTGCACGATCGTTCCGACTTCGCCGGCGATCTTGCCGATTTCAAGTACATCTTCCGGTGCGACGCGGTATTGCCGGCCGCCGGTTTTGATGACTGCGAACATCATTTGGTTCCTTGTGTTCGATTCCGGCGCTCGGCTTTCGCGCGGCCCGGCTTCTTGTTCAGTCGTTTGGGGCGAATTTTGCGGGTTCCAGGCGACGCCTGGCGGCCACGCAAAAACAATCGGCGCAAGGAAAACCTGCGCCGCGTGCCGGGACTTATAGCGGCGGAGGCCGTGGAGTCAAGGCAAAACCCGGCGAAAAGGGCCGCAAATGAAGGGTTTGGCCACCCTTTGCGGCCTCTCCCTGGCTGGCCGCGCCTCGCCGCGTTGAAACCAACCGGTTCCCTCGCCGTTGTCCTGCGCTCACGAGAGAATGAAGGGGCGGCATGGCGGACGGCAACATCAGCACCTCCGGCATCGGCAGGCACGGCGCGGCGCGGCTGCCGTCGGTCGATATCGACAGCTACAACATCGAGTTGAAGGACGACGACGGCTTCCTCGGCGATCGCGCCAGCAAGGGCGCGTTTCAGCAGATCCTCGACGACTGGCGCAAGCCGCTGAAGAAGAACGGCGACGATCCGCTCGGCGAGAAGCCGGCCGAGGGCCTTGGCAAGACCACCGTGGACGAGGCGCTGCGCGGCGACGACGTGACGGCGGCGGCGCTGGTGCACGGCGCGCTGGAGGAATTCGCCCAGCAACTCGCCTATGTCACCCGCCGCTTCCTCAAGACCAGGGCCTGGGCCGACACCGAACGCATCGTGGTCGGCGGCGGCTTCCGCCAGAGCCTGGTGGGGGAGATCGCCATCGCCCGCGCCGACCTGATCCTCAAGGCCGAAGGGCTCAAGGTCGACCTGATCCCGATCCGCTTTCATCCGGACGAGGCCGGACTGATCGGCTGCCTGCATCTGGCGCCGCCGTGGATCTTCGAGGCCTATGACAGCATCCTCGCGGTCGATATCGGCGGCTCCAACATCCGCTGCGGCGTGGTGGAAACCAAGTGGAAGAAGGCCAGGGACCTGTCCAAGGCGGCGGTGTGGAAGTCGGATCTGTGGCGCCACGCCGATGACGAGCCGACCCGCGAAGGCGCGGTGAAGCGGCTGGTGAAGATGCTCAAGGAGCTGATCGAGCAGGCCGACACCAAGGGGCTGAAGCTAGCGCCCTTCATCGGCATCTCCTGCCCCGGCGTGATCGAGGAGGACGGTGCGATCGAGAAGGGCGCGCAGAACCTGCCCGGCAACTGGGAAAGCAGCCGCTTCAACCTGCCGGCCAGCCTGTTCGAGGCGATCCCGACGATCGGCGAACACGACACCACCATCCTGATGCACAATGACGGCGTGGCGCAGGGCCTCAGCGAGATGCCGTTCATGCAGGACGTCGCGCGCTGGGGCGTGCTGACCATCGGCACCGGCCTCGGCAACGCCCGCTTCACCAACCGCAAAACGAAAGACGACAAGGCGAAGGACGACAAGCCCAACACCGACAAGCCCAAGGCCGACAAGCTCAAGGCCGCGAAGGGCGGCAAGGAGAAGGCCAAGAAAACAAAGCCTAATGGGCGGTAGTGGCTCCGGTCGGATCTGACGCGGCGCGCCGCGGAAACAGCCCTTTGCAGGCGGTGCTTTCAGCTCCGGCATGTCATGGCCGGGCGCAGCCGTTGCAAGATCCGTGTCGCTTCGCTCGCCGATGTTCCGGCCATCCGTGTCTTGGCGCGAGCAGGAGGGAGGACGCCGGCAGTCGGGACGTTGCCGATCCCACGCTTGCCGATGGGGCGCGCCGGCCGCCGCTGAATATTTTCGTCCCGGCGCGGCTTGTCTGGCCTGCCATCCTCGCCTAGAACACCGCCGACCACTGAGGGGTTTCCCCGAAAATCTTGGCGCCTGGAGAGGTGGCAGAGTGGTTGAATGCACCGCACTCGAAATGCGGCATAGGTGCAAGCCTATCGGGGGTTCGAATCCCTCCCTCTCCGCCATTATAGCTGGCTCGCGATAGTTTTGCTTCGCTCAACGCCTCCGCGGGGGCGGCCAGAAGCGGGAAGGCTCTTGTATCCCTGCATATCTCAAAAATCCTGCACATTTCAGGCGAAGGCCATCGCCATCCCGGCGACGGCGCTGAAGACAACGACGACGAGCGGAGGGGCGCGCCAGACGACCAGCAGGACGACGCCGACGAGGGCGATGCCGAAGTCTCTCGACGAATGTACGGTCGTGGTCCATACCGGATCGTAGAGAGCCGCCCCAAGGATGCCGACGACGGCGGCGTTGACGCCTCGCATCATGGCCTGCGCACGGACGCGCTTCCGTAACGAGTCCCAGAACGGCAGGACACCCAGCAGGACCAGCATCCCGGGCAGGAAGATGCCGACGAGGCCGAAAGCCGCCCCGACCAGCCCATGCGGGCCGGAAGCGACGGCCGCACCGAGATAGGCCGCGAAGGTAAAGAGCGGTCCCGGCACCGCCTGCGCCGCGCCATAGCCGGCCAGAAAGGCGTCGTCGCTCAGCCAGCCCGGCGTGACGAACGCTTCGCGCAGGAGCGGCAGCACGACGTGACCGCCGCCGAACACGAGGGCGCCGGAGCGATAGAAGGCCTCGAACAGGGCGACATTGATGGATCCCGTGAGGCCGCGCACCACGGGTAGCCCCGCCAGCAGAATGACGAACATCCCGAGCGAGATCAGACCCGTTGCGCGCGACACCGGCATTTCGACATGTCCGGACGGCGCCGGCGTTTCGCCGCGACACAGCAGGAGGCCGATGAGCCCGCCGAGGACGATCGCCCCGATCTGGGCGATCGACGTCGTATCGAGAAGGAGGAGCATGAGGGCGGCGGCGACGGCGATCGAGGCCCGCTCGCGATCAGGGCACAGATTGCGCGCCATGCCCCAGACGGCCTGCGCGACGATCGCCACCGCCGTCAATTTCAATCCGTGCAGTAGGCCGGCGCCGATCGGGCCGGTCAGCGCGCCGGCGCCGTAGGCGAAAAGCACGAGAAACGCGGCCGACGGCAGGGTAAAGCCGGTCCAGGCGGCGAGGCCGCCGAGATACCCGGCCCGCATGAGTCCGATCGAGAAGCCGACCTGGCTGCTGGCGGGGCCCGGCAGGAACTGGCACAGCCCGACCAGATCGGCGTAAGTCTGCTCGTCGATCCACTTTCGGCGCACGACGAATTCGTCGCGAAAATAGCCGATATGGGCGATCGGACCGCCGAAGCAGGTCATCCCGAGCTTGAGGAAGATCCACAGGACCTCCAGCGGCGAGCCGGCGCGGGGACGATCGGCGGAGACGGCGGACGATGGATCCAAAGGGCTCACGCGCTCGATCCGGCTCCGGGCGTCAAGCGAATCCACCGGGCCGGGGATAGGCCGCCGTGCGGCGCACGGCCTGCTCCCCCGGCCGGGACGAAGCAGATGTCTGCGACACCGGCCGCGATACGTTCCGGATCGGATCGCTCAACAGCCGCAACCCGTTGAGGACGACGAGAACCGTTCCGCCCTCGTGTCCGACGACCGCGAGCGGAAGCGGCAGTTCGAACAGGGCGGCGCCGGTGACGAGAACAAGCATCGCGCCGATCGCGAAGACCAGGTTCTGGCGAATGACCGCCGCGGTGCGTTTCGACAGCCGATGCGCGGCCGCCAGCCGTCCCATGTCATCCGACAGCAGCGCCACGTCGGCGGCCTGAAGCGCCACCTCGGAACCCGCGACACCCATGGCGATGCCGACATCGGCCCGCGCCAGCGCCGCCGCATCGTTGACGCCGTCGCCGACGAACGCGATCTTTCGTCCCTGCGCCGCCTGTCCCACCAGACGGACCTTGTCCTGCGGCAGCATCTCGGCGTGGATCTCGTCCTGCCGCAGGCCCAGTTCCTCACCGATGCGCAGGGCGACCGGCCGCCGATCGCCGGTCATCATCAGGATCGTCGCCACCCCGCCGGCCCTGAGCGCCGCGAGCGCGGCGGCGGAGGTCTCGCGCGGCCGGTCGGCGACGCTGACGGCGCCGAGCAGTTTGTCCCCACGACCGAGATAAACCACGGTCTCTGCGCCGGTCTGAAGCTCGCGCAGAACATCCTGATCGACCGAAGCCCCCATGGCCTCGACCATCCGGCGGTTTCCCGCCCAGACCGGCCCGAGATCGTCTTCGCCGACGATGCCGGCGCTGGGCAGCGCCTTGACGTTTCGCACCTCGTGCAGAGCCAGTTCGCGCCGGGCCGCCTCGCGCCGCAAGGCATCGGCGATCGGATGTTCGGAATCGGCCTCAAGGCTGGTGAGCGCCGACAGGAAGCCGTCCCGGTTTCCGTCCAGAGCGACAACGCCGGTCACGGTGGCGCGCCCCGTTGTCAGGGTCCCGGTCTTGTCGAACGCAAAGACCTTCACCGAGGCCAGCGTCTCCAGCGCGGCCCCGCCCTTGAACAGCACCCCGCCCCGCGCCGCCGCCGACAGCGCCGACAGGATCGCGGCAGGCACGGAAATCACGATGGCGCACGGGCTTGCGGCCACCAGCATGGTCGCCGCCCGGTAGAGCGCGGTCTGCCACTCGTTGCCAAGCCAGAGGAAGACGCCGAGCGCGACGAGGGAGCCCAGCAGCACCGCGATCGTGTAGCGTTGCCCGAACCAGGCGCTGAACCGTTCGGACGGCGCCTTCGCCGCCTGCGCTTCCATGACCAGCGCGATCATCCGGGCGACCGTGCTTTGCTCAAGGGTTTTGGCGACCCGCACCTCAAGAACGCCATCGAGGTTCACCGTCGCCTCGAACACCTGCGAACCCGGCTCCCTGCGGACCGGCATGGATTCGCCGGTGATCGTGGATTCATCCAGCGAGCCGCGGCCCGCGACGATGACGCCGTCGGCCGGAACCCGCGAGCCGGGGCGCAGCATCACCAGATCGCCGACGCGAAGCTCGGCGGCCGGGATTTCCTCGATCGCGCCGTCCCGGGTTTTGCGGAAAGCCGTTTCCGGCCGCAGCGTCATCAACGCCTCGATGGCGCGCCGGGCGCGCCCCATGGCCCGCTCCTCAAGCGTGGTCGACAGGCTGAACAGCGTGAGCAGGACCGCCCCCTCGACGGCGGCGCCGACGACCGCCGCAGCGATCGCGGCAACCACCATCAGCAGGTCGATATCAAGGACATGATCGCGCCACAGCGCTTTCAGCGCCCGCCATCCCGCAGGGATGCCGCCGGCCAGATAGGCAAGCGTTGCGCCGGCCACGGTCATCTGGGATGCGAGCCGACCGTCAAGCAGCCAGGTGCCCGCCAGGGCCAGCGCCAGACCGATCACGGTCGCCGCGGTGAGAACAACGGAGATGCCCGATAGAGAACGGAGCAACATACCCTCCCGTGCGGGATCGATCGCAGACGGACCTTCGCGGGTCACCGGCATCAGAGACTTGCCGGCAAATCGAACGCCTGGTAGATTAGAATTGTTCTAATCTTATGGGAAGCCGGGCCGGAATGCAATCGCCGCAGCCGGGAGGACAATTGCCGGGGCGATGGCCATTTCGCGGCGCGCCACTGGCCGATATACGCGAGTCCCCCGCCATCGCGCCCCTGACCCGCGCGAGATTTGTTCGCTGGCCGCTTCGCGTTCGAGAGGTCGCGGACCGGCGCAGCGCCGATAACCTGACCGAAATCAATGACGCGAGAGCACGACCCACGGCAAGGTTCCGTGAACCCGAGGTGAGAGCATGATCCCGAAAAGTGGGAACCGGTCTGCGGACAAGATCGTGCTCACTCAAAAAGACAGGCGAGGCGTCTGATTCAACGGAGTTGAAACAGACTGCGGAAGGTGGCCCGATCCGATGCACAAGACAACCAGCTTCTCAGCGATCCTGCGCAAGCCGTCGATGAAGTACGCGCTGGCGGCGGCAGGCGTCATCGCCGTCATCGCCGCCGCGGTCCTGCTCTACGCCAATCGTCCGATCGATGTTCAGGTTGCGGAGATCGAGCACAACGTTCCGATCCGGGTCTTCGGCCTCGGCACGACCGAAGCCCGCATCGTCTCGAAAATCGGGTTCGAGGTCGGCGCCACGCTCGCCGAGCTTCACGCCGATCACGGTGACCGCGTCAGCAAGGGGCAGGTCCTCGCCCGCCTCAACACCGGCGAGCAGGACGCCAAGGTCGCCAAGGCCCGCGCCGCGCTGTTGATCGCCGAGGTCAATATCGCCAAGAGCGCCGCCAATCTGGAGAAGGCGCGCGCGGTGTTCGTCCAGCGGCAGGAAACCAACCGGCGCAAGCAGGTTCTGGCGGGCCGCGACATCGTTTCCCAGCAGGCGGCGGAAGAAGCGCTGCGCGACGAGGCCGTGGCCAAGGCGGACGTCGCGGTGGCGGAGAGCGAGGTGGAGAGCGCCGGCGCGCAACGAACCGACGCCCGCGCCCAGCTTCAATACGAGGAAACCATGCTGCGGCACCGCACCCTCGTCGCGCCCTTCGACGCGCTCGTCGTCGAGCGCCACAAGGAGCCGGGCAGCGTCATCAAGGCCGGCGATCCGATCTTCACTCTCGTCGCCGTCGGCAGCTATTGGGGTCTTGCCTATATCGAGGAGGCGCGCGCCGGCTTTATCGAGGAAGGTCAACTGGTGGAGGCGCGCCTGCGCTCCCGGCCGCTGGAATCCTTCACCGGCCGGGTGGTCCGTATCGGACTCGAAAGCGACCGCGTCACCGAGGAGCGGCGCGTCTATCTCAGAGGCGAGAATCCGCCGGCCCGCGTCTATCTCGGCGAGCAGGTGGAGTTCTGGATCACGGTGGCCAGACTCGACCGGGCGCTGCTGGTGCCGTCGGCCGCGGTTCATGGCTACGACGGCAGGCAGGGCACGGTGTGGACGGTCGAGGACGGACGATTGCATCGCCGTCTCGTCCAGTTCCGGCATCGCACCGAGGATGCGCGCCTTGAGATCGTCGGCGGCCTTCCGGCCAACGCGCGGGTCGTGACCCGACCGGGGAGCGAACTGCGCGAAGGCCGTGCGGTGCGCGTGACCGGAGCGAGGCCGACATGAACCTCGCCTATCGCGACATCCGTCACAATCTCGGCCGCTTCCTCTTGACCTGCGTGGGACTCGGCCTGCTGCTCGGCGTCGTGCTGGCGATGATCGGCATCTATCGCGGTCTCGTCGTCGATGCCCTGACGATCGCCAGGGCGCCGGCCGTCGATCTGTGGATCGTGGAAGCCAATACGCGCGGTCCTTTCGCCGAGGCGTCGCGAATCCCCGGCGACGTCCGCGAGGCGGTGGCGCGCATCGCCGATGTGACGGCAGCCGGCAGCATCACCTATCAAACCGTCGAGGCCGAACGTCAGGGCGGCAAACTCAGGCTCTACGTCATCGGCCATGAGCTGACTCGCCCGGGCGGGCCGCCGGAGATCATCGAGGGGCGCGAGATCGCACGCAGCCACTACGAGATGGTCGCCGACCGCTCATCCGGGATGACCCTGGGCGAACGTATCCGGCTCGGCCGCAACAGCTTTACCGTCGTGGGACTGACCCGAAACCAGGTCAATTCCGGCGGCGACCCGGCCGTCTACATCACATTGTCCGATGCCCAGAAGTTGCAGTTCGAGCTGGCTCCGCCGGCCGCGCGGGTGCAACTCGCCCGCGGCACGGGCGGCGCGAGCCGCGACACCGTCAACGCCGTCGTCGCCCGCCTGCATCCGAACGCTTCCCCCGACGCGACCGCCGCGACGATACGGCGCTGGAAGCATCTGGCGGCGATCACCCAGCAGGATCAGGAACTCATCCTGTCGCTCTCGCTGGTCGACCGTGCGCGACGACAGATCGGGCTGTTCACATCGCTTCTGCTGGTCGTCTCGGCCGTCATCATCGCGCTCATCATCTACACGATGACGATGGAGAAGCTGAAGCAGATCGCCACGCTCAAGCTGATCGGGGCGCCCGACCGCACCATCATCGGCATGATCGTGCAGCAGGCGCTGGCGCTCGGGCTGATCGGCTTCACCGTCGGCGCCATGCTGATCCTCAACATCAAGGACTATTTCCCGCGGCGCGTGATCCTGGAACCGGACAATATGGCCGCCCTCGGCGTGACCGTGTTCGCGGTCTGCCTCCTGTCCAGCGGCCTCGGCGTCCGCGCCGCGCTCAAGGTCGATCCGGCGACGGCGCTCGGTGGCTGACATGACGGGCGCGGGATCGGACCGGCCGCTGGTGCGGCTCAAAGGCATCTCAAAACATTTCGGCGAAGGCGAGACGCGCGTGGATGCGTTGCGGGAGGTCACGCTCGACGTGTTTCCCAGGCAGGTCGTGGCCTTGCTCGGACCTTCCGGCTCCGGCAAGACCACGCTGCTCAACGTCATCGGCTGCATTCTCGATCCGTCGGCGGGTTCGATGGAACTGGACGGCGAGCGCGTGCTGCATGACGGCGTATGGCAACGCCACGATCTGAGGCGCCTGAGGCTCGACAAGATCGGCTTCATTTTCCAGTTCCACAATCTGCTGCCGTTTCTGGATGCGCTCGACAACGTTGCCGTCGTCCTGCAACTGGCGGGGGTCGATATGGCGACCGCGCGCAAGCGGGCGGGCGAACTGCTCGACGATCTGGAGGTCGGTCACCGCAAGCACGCCATGCCGGCAAAACTCTCGGGCGGCGAAGCGCAGCGCGTCGCGATCGCCCGTGCGCTCGCCAACAGCCCGCGCATCATTCTCGCCGACGAGCCGACCGCCGCGCTCGATTCCAAGCGGGCCACCATTGTGATGGACCTGCTGCGCAAACTCGCGCGCGAGCGCGACGCCGCCATCATCGCCGTCACGCACGACGAGAAGATCTTCGATCGCTTCGATCGCATATTCCATCTGCGCGACGGCCGCCTGGCGGATGCCTGACGCTGGACGGATACCATGGCAGCCGCGCTCTTTCTCTCAAGGTCGCCGCTGTTGTCGCGGACCGCGAGGTCCGCATGATGGATCGAAGTCGGAACTGCTGCGAACGCCGGTTGCCGCTTGAAGCGGGAAATCGGCGGCGTTCATCGTTCCGTTCTGGAATGGCGCACCCGACACGATTCGAACGTGTGGCCTTCGCCTTCGGAGGGCGACGCTCTATCCAGCTGAGCTACGGGTGCATGAGCCGTTGTTTAGCCGATCGGGTCAAAAGAGGCAACGGGGCGGCAACGGACGGGTGGCGCGGGCCGGTTGCGGCAGCGTCTTTCTCCACCGGAGCGGTCCGAAACGCCTTTGCTCTCAAACCGCCGGGGTCCGGGTCCGCGCATCGGTCCGCTCGTCAAAAGCCGTATGGCTTGTATTTGCCGAAGATATGCTGCTCGAAATGCGCCATGCCGCGTTCGCCGTCCGGCCCGCTCATGAAGCAGGGAAATTCCGTCGGGCCGAGGCGCTTCGCCGCCGGCAGGGACAGGAGCCCGGTCTTGCCGCCGCCGGCGCTCGATGGATAGCGGTCGGTTTCGACGACCGGGCCCGTGCCGCGATACACCCCGGCGCTGCCGCCGTCCTTCCAGCCGCCGTAGTAGCCGAGCCCCTGCACGTCGGCCGGGGTCCCGGCCGCCTCGATCCGGTAGTCGCGCCAGCGGCCGTCGCCGTCGCACAGCGAAAAGGTGCCGCCGATGACGTTCCGGGTGCCCGGCGCGTAATCGAGCTGATGCCGCACCGCGGTCAGCTTGATACGGCTGCCGTCCGGCATGTCGAGCACGCCCTCGAAATCCAGCGGCCGGCCAGCCTCGTCCTCATGGGTGTTGAAGAAGCCGGTGTAGCGGTCGAGCGCGAACGGCGACCAGATGCGGAAGCGCCGGTGATCGATCTCGTCATCCTCGCGAATGCCGCCGTGCGGCGTCGCCGGGCCCATGCCCGAGCGCACGCCCCAGGAGTGATCCCGGATGGCGTGCCAGTCCGTGGGGCGAACGGTCTCACCGTCGCAGGTCACCTCACCCGACGCACGGCATATCTGCGTATAGCGCACCATGTCGTGGATCAGATGCCCGTTCTTGCGGAAGCGGTAGGGCGCTTCGAGGAACGGCTCGGCCCGCGCCTCGAATCGAAGCGCGAACGAGAAGTCGGCATGGCCGGGGTCGAGCGTCAGCACGACCTCGCGCATCGGCGCGCGAACGTCGATCCGCAGCGGGCCGACGGCAAGCTGCCCGGCGTCCGGCCGCAGCGCGCGCGAGGTACGCAG
>JBASBO010000185.1:0-12514 GCA_049651165.1 Xanthobacteraceae bacterium
GGGCATCCATCAGATAGCCGGTGAGTTCGTAGGATTCCTCCTGCGAGAGAATCCGCCGGCAGGCGATCAGGCCGAACTCCAGCAGGCTTCCGGCATAGCTGTGCACCGTGATGTTCAGCGCGCTGCCGTGATACGGAATCGAGACCGGATAGAAGTTCTCCATTCGCGCGCCGCAGACATAGAGCGGCGCGGCCGGCCCGGGGACGTTCGAGATCGTCACGCTGGCCATCGCCGGCAGTTGACGCGCCAGTTCGCTGCGGCCGTAAAGCGACGCCAGGCCGCTGACGATCCAGGGCATGCCGGCGACCGGCCGATCGACGCCCAGCACCGGCTTCAGTTCACGCACCACCGCCTTGCCGGCCTCCGACGAGGCATGGATCGCCTTGAAGCGTTCCACCGGATCCTCGGTGTCGGTGGCGAGATCGACGCGCACCATCGACACCTGATTGTTCATGCCGCCGTCGCCTTCGGCGCGCAGGCTCACCGGAACGGCAGCGATGAGGCTCTCCTTCGGCAGCAGCCCGCGCGGGCCGAGGAACTTGCGTAGCGCGCTGCTGCACATCGCCATGACCACGGTGTTGACCGTGCCGCCGGCGCGCTTGCCGAGCGCCTTGGTTTCCGCGAAGGGCAGCGAGATCGTGCTGTAGGAACGCTGGTTGGTGATGGAGTCGTTGAAGATCGTCTTCGGCGCGGCGGCGAACCGTCCGGCGCGGCGCGTGGCATTACGCCACCGCCGTCATGCCACCGCCATCTCCGGCTGCCTGCGAGGGAACGGCCGGAACGCCATCAGCACCAGCATCGCCGCCAGCCCCATGCCCCACGAGCCGACATACATCAGCACGTAGCTGTCGAAACGGTCGTAGATCAGGCCACCGAGCAGCGGTCCGGTGGACATGCCCAGACTGCCGGCCATCGCCGTGCCGCCGATGATCGTGCCCATCATCTTCAGCGGAAAATTCTCGCGGATGATGACGGCATAGAGCGGCATGGTGCCGGCATAGATGAAGCCGACCACCACCGCCACGGCATAGAAGCCGTCGAGATGATTGACGAAGGCATAGGCGAGCACGCCGAACGCCTGCGCCAGCAATCCGATCACCAGCACGCGCTGCGCGCCGAAGCGGTCGCCGGCCAGACCGAAGCCGATGCGGCCGAACATGCCGGCCAGTCCCTCGACGCTGTAGATCGACACCGCCGCGATCATCGGGATGCCGCAGGTCACGGCATAGCTCACGGTGTGGAAGATCGGACCGGAATGCGTGGCGCAGCAGAAGAAGTTCGCCAGCATCAGCGTGATGAACTGCGGCGAGCGCACCGCTTCGCCGACCGTCATGTCCGATTGCGGCTCGCCCGCCACCGTCCCGGCCGCGCCGTTCTCCAGCGCCGGCGGCCGGCGCACCAACAGCGACGCCGGGATCATCAGGACGGCGGCGATGCCGGCGATAATCAGCATGGCGGTACGCCAGTCGTGAATGGTCACAAGCCAGGCCGCGAGCGGCGCCATGGTCATCGGCGCCATGCCCATGCCGGCCGACACCAGCGACACCGCGAGGCCGCGCCCCGTGTCGAACCAGCCGGTCACCGCCGCCATCATCGGCACCAGCATGGCGGCGGTCGATGCGCCGACCAGCACGCCGAACAGAAGCTGGAATTCCACCAGCGAGTCCGCGCGGCTGGCGAGCGCCAGACTCGCGGCCAGCACCACCGATCCCGTCAGCACCACCAGTCGCGGCCCAAAGCGGTCCGAGAGGCTGCCCCACACCATGCTGGCCGCCGCCATGGCGAGGAAGCCGATGGTCATCGCCATGGAGATGCCGGTGACCGACCAGCCGGTGTCCTGCGACATCGGCCGCAGAAACACCGGCAGCGAGAACATGGCGCCGATCGCGACGCAGCCGAGCAGGCCGCCCGCCGCGACGATCACCCAGCGATAGGATCGGTTCATGATAGTCTCCGGGCCGGTCGGTCGACGCCTTCGCGGACGTTCAGCCCTGCTTCGGCGGCGACGGCTTCCAGTCGGCCGATGGAATCACGTTGACCATCCACGGGATGCCGAACTTGTCGGTGAACGCGCCGAAGCCGGGCGACCAGAACGTCTCGCCGAACGGCATGACCGCTTTGCCGCCTTCCGACAGTCGATCGAACCAGCGTTGCGCCTCCGCCTTGTCCCCGGTGTGCAGGGTGACGTCGAAGCCGTTCTTGGGCTTGTCGATGTTGCGGGCCCATCCGGTGTCCATGTCGGCGCCCATCAACGCCTGATCGCCGACGTCGAGCCAGCAGTGCATCAGCCAGGTCTTGTACTTGTCGTCGGTGATCGGCATTCCGGGAGGCGCATCGCCGTAGGGAATCGCCGCCCGGATCTTTCCGCCGAGGATTTTTGCGTAGAACTCGAACGCCTCGCGGCACTGACCCTGGAAGCTCAGGCTGGTCACGATCTTCATCGTCGTCTCCTTGGTTTCTCGTCGATGTCGGCGCGCCACGCGGCGAATGCCGCATTGCCCGACGCTGTCTGGCCCCCGCCCGGGTTCCGCCGCTCTTGACGACCCTCATTAACGTTGATATCAACGTAAAGTTTCCACGGATGTCAACCCTCAAGATGCACGCGCCGGCCGACCTCACTTTTGAAACCACGCTTCTGGTGCGCGACGCCTGCCTGTGCCTGCACGCGCAGCGGGCGGCGCGGGCGCTGGCGCGCGGTTTCGATATCGCGCTGAAACCGGCCGGCATCACCAGCGGGCAGTTTTCGCTCTTGATGTCGCTGAACCGGCCGCAGCCGCCGAATCTCGGCAGCGTGGCGACGCTGCTGGCGATGGACCGGACGACGCTCACCGCCAACCTCAAGCCGCTGGAGCGGCGGGGTTTTGTCGAGACGGTGGCCGATCCGAAGGACGGACGCGCCCGGCTGCTGCGGCTGACGGAGGCTGGCCGCGCGGCGCTCGCCGGCGCGCTGCCGATCTGGCGGCGGCTTCATGCCGCGATTGAGAGGGAATTATCCGACCCGGACGATCTGCGCGCCGAGATGAAGCGGCTTTCGAAGTTCGATAGTTCCACCGGCGCCGCCGGGTAGCGCCGAAAGCGCAACGCGAAAATCCCGCCTCACATCGTCCGGCGTCGCCGCGTCGCTGACATTGTCATGCCGGTTCCGAGGTCGTCAGCGTTGCCGGGGCGAGCGTCGGGACGGGTCTTGACGGCGCGTGTCCTGACGTGTCGCCGCTTCGCCACGCGCGAGCAGCCGATCCAGCATCCGCCGGAGCTTGCCGCGCGGCTTCGGCTCGATCACCGGCGCGGGCTCACGCACGCGCGGCGGCGACAGTCTTTCAAACGTAAAGGCAGGCAAAGTCATCCCCCATCGTTCGAACCCGGGTTGAACGCGCTCCTGGTGGATTCCTCGGAAGATATCGCGGTGCGACTGCGGTCGCGGTGCTGGCCCGTCTGGCGCGGGCAACTCAATCTATTCTAAATTGGACGGTGTTTACAACATCGCGCCCGAAAGTTTCGGTGAATCGCGTGCAACCTGTGCGCGCGACGCGGTGTCCGACCAGAGTCGAGGAAGCATGTTCGAAGCTCATTTCCAGACGTTCGAGGACCCGGAGGGCGGCGTCGCGCTCGCCGCGCGGCTCTCGGCCTTCCGCGCCGAACTGGCGCGAGAGGGATTGACCGGCTTCGTGGTGCCGCGCGCCGACGCGCAGCAGAACGAATATGTCGCGCCGTCCGAGGAGCGGCTGGCGTGGCTGACCGGCTTCACCGGATCGGCCGGCATGGCGATCGTGCTGCAAAAGATCGCCGCGCTGTTCGTCGACGGCCGCTATACACTGCAAGCGGCGGCGCAGGTGGATGCCAAAGCGTGGACGGTCGCATCGCTGATCGAGCCGCCGCCGGAAGACTGGCTCGCCAAAAATCTCGCGAGCGGCGACCGTCTCGGCTTCGATCCGTGGCTGCACACCACGGCGGCGGCGGAACGGCTGGCGGCGGCCTGCGCGAAAGCGGGTGCGGAATTGATCGCGGTGGAACGCAACCCGGTGGATGCGGTGTGGCGCGACCGCCCCGCGCCGCCGCTCGGCCCGGTCACGATTCACGACGCGGCGTTCGCGGGCGTCGCGAGCGCCGATAAGCTGCGGCAGATCCGCGAGGAAATCGCCCGCCTCGGCGCCGATGCGCTGGTGCTGTCGGATTCGCACGCGGTGGCGTGGACCTTCAACATCCGCGGCGCGGACGTCTCGCACACCCCGCTGCCGCTGTCCTACGCGCTGGTGCCGAAAAGCGGCCGGCCGACGATCTTCATCGACCCGCGCAAACTTTCCAACAGCGTGCGCGACGCGCTCGAACACGAGGCCGATGTCGCGGCCCCCGATCGGTTGACGCCGCAGCTTGCGCAACTGGCGCAAGGCGGCGCGGCGATCGGCCTCGACAGCGCCACCGCCGCCGACGCGCTGAGCCGCCTCATCGCTGCCGCCGGCGGCAAGGCGGTGCGCGGCAGCGATCCGGTCAGCCTCTTGAAAGCTGTGAAGAACCCGGTCGAGATCGCCGGCACCCGCAGCGCGCATCAGCGCGACGCGGTGGCGCTGGCGCGCTTTCTGGCGTGGGTGGATCGCGAAGCGCCAAGCGGCAAGCTGACCGAGATCGACGCGGTCGAGGCGCTGGAAAGCTTTCGCCGCGACACCGGCGCGCTCAAGGACGTGTCGTTTCCGACCATCTCCGGCACCGGGCCGAACGGCGCGATCGTGCATTACCGCGTCACCCGCAAGAGCAACCGCCGCATCGCGCCGGGCGATCTGCTGCTGATCGATTCCGGCGCGCAATATCAGGACGGCACCACCGACGTCACCCGCACCATCGCCATCGGCGAGCCGACGGCGGAGATGCGCGACCGCTTCACCCGCGTTCTGCGCGGTCACATCGCCATCGCGCGTGCGGTGTTTCCCGACGGCACCACCGGCGCGCAACTCGACACGCTGGCGCGCCAGTTCCTGTGGCTGGCCGGCCTCGATTTCGAGCACGGCACCGGCCACGGCGTCGGCAGTTACCTGTCGGTGCATGAAGGCCCGGCGCGTATCTCCAGGCTCGGCACTACGCCGCTGAAGCGCGGCATGATCCTGTCCAACGAGCCCGGCTACTACAAGACCGGCGCGTTCGGCATCCGCATCGAGAACCTCGAACTGGTGGTGGCCGCGGAGATCGACGGCGCGGAGAAGCCGATGAACGCCTTCGAGACGCTGACGCTCGCGCCCATCGACCGCCGCCTGATCGACCGCCGCATCAGCAAGAAGGAAGTGAAGTGGCTCAACGCCTATCACGCGCGGGTGCGCAGCGAGGTGCGGCCGCATCTCGACGCCGCGACGCAGGCGTGGCTCGACGCCGCCACCGCGCCGATTGCCTATCGCGAGGACGCTTCTGACTGAAGCAGCGCGACGGAGCGACGGCGTCGCCTGAAATTCGTGTTTTGCACAGACGCCCAACACGACAATCGTCGTCCCCGCGCAGGCGGGGACCCATACGCCGCAGCGCTTGTGATGAAGTGAGCGCGCATCGTCGCTAACTTTCCCACGCTCGTCACCGTACCCGGCACAGGGGTTATGGGTCCCCGCCGGAGCCTGTCATCGGGCGACGCTTTGCGCCGACCCGTTGGCGGGGACGACGCTGCGGAAAAAAGCCCCTACCCCTCGATCAGCCCAAGCCACTCGTCCTCGCTGAGCACCGCGACGCCGAGGTCGCGGGCCTTGGTCAGCTTGGAGCCGGCGTCCTCGCCCGCCACCACGTAGTCGGTTTTCTTCGACACCGAGCCCGCGACCTTGGCCCCCAGCCGCTCCGCCACCGCCTTGGCTTCCTCGCGGGTGAATTTCGTCAGCGCGCCGGTGAACACCACCGTCTTGCCCGACACCGGCGAACTGCGGCGCGGCTTCTCGGCCGGCAGCACCTCGATCTCGCGCAACAGCGCTTCGAGCACCTTGATGTTGCGCGGCTCGGCGAAGAACTCGACCACCGCGTCGGCGACGATATCGCCGATGCCGCCGATGGCGTTGAGGTCCTGATAGGGTTCCGACGCATCGCGCGCCGCGCCCGGCGCGGCGGCGGCCGCCGTCAGCATCGCGTCGCGGAACGCATCGATGGTGCCGTAGTGGCGCGCCAGCAGCTTGGCGTTGCCCTCGCCGACATGGCGGATGCCGAGCGCGAAGATCAGCCGGTGCAGTTCGATCCGACGCCGCGCGTCGATCGCCGCGAACAGGTTGCGGGTCGAGGTCTCGCCATAGCCCTCGCGGTCGGCGAGCTTGTGCTCGGCCTGCGCGTCGCGCCGCTGCAAGGTGAAGATATCGACCGGGGTTTTAATCAGTCCCTCCTGATAGAACTGCTGCACCTGCTTCTCGCCCAGTCCCTCGATATCGAAAGCCAGCCGCGAGACGAAATGCTTCAGCCGCTCCACCGCCTGCGCCGGGCAGATCAGCGTGCCGGTGCAGCGGCGCACCGCCTCGTCCTCCTCGCGCACGGCGTGGCTGCCGCAGGCCGGACAGGTGGTCGGAAACCGATACGGCTTCGCGCCCTTCGGCCGCCGGTCCAGCACCACGCCGACGATTTGCGGAATCACGTCGCCGGCGCGCTGCACCGTCACGGTGTCGCCCTCGCGGATGTCGACGCCGTCGCGGATCGGCTGCCCGTCGTTGCCGACTCCCTTGATGTAGTCCTCGTTATGCAGCGTCGCGTTCTGCACCACCACGCCGCCGACGGTGACCGGCGTCAGCCGCGCCACCGGCGTCAGCGCGCCGGTGCGGCCGACCTGGATGTCGATCTTCTCCAGCACCGTGGTCGCCTGCTCGGCGGCGAACTTGTGCGCGATCGCCCAGCGCGGCGAGCGCGACACGAAGCCGAGCCGCTCCTGCCAGTCGATGCGGTCGACCTTGTAGACCACGCCGTCGATATCGTAGCCCAGCGACGCGCGTTGCTCGCCGATACGGCGGTAGAACGCCAGCACGTCCTCCACGCTCCGGCACAGTTCGATCAGCGGATTGACGACGAAGCCGGCGTCGGCCAGCCATGCCAGCATTCCGTGCTGGGTCTCGGCCGGCAGCCCCTCCATCTCGCCCCAGGCATAGGCGAAGAATTTCAGCGGCCGCGACGCGGTGATGCCGACATCCTTCTGCCGCAGCGAGCCCGCCGCCGAATTGCGCGGGTTGGCGAACACGGTTTCGCCGGCCTCAAGCTGCGCCTTGTTGAGCGCGAGGAAATCCTGCTTCAGCATGTAGACCTCGCCACGCAATTCGCAGGCGGGCGGAACCTTGCGGCCCTTGAGGCGGTGCGGCACGTCCCTGATGGTGCGGACGTTCGCGGTGACATCCTCGCCGGTGAAACCGTCGCCGCGCGTCGCCGCCCGCACCAGTTCGCCGCCCTCATAGCGCAGCGACAGCGACAGCCCGTCGATCTTCGGCTCGGCGACAATCGCCGGAAACATATCGTCGAGCTTGAGGAAGCGGCGCACCCGCTCGACGAACTCCCGCACCTCGTCGTCGCTGAAGGCGTTGCCGAGCGACAGCATCGGCACGACATGCTGAACCTTGCCGAAGCCGCGCGCCGGCGCCGCGCCCACCGTCTGCGTCGGCGAACCCGGCGTCGCCAGATCGGGAAACCGGGCCTCGATGGCCTCGACGCGGCGGCGCAACGCGTCATAGGCGGCGTCCGAAATGGTCGGCGCGTCCTTCTGATAATAGCGCGCGTTGTGCGCCTCGATCTCCAGCGCCAGCCGGGTCCACTCCGTCTTCGCCTGCGCCTTGGTCAGCGTGTCAACGGCCGGCAGCGCTTTGGTCGATTTCGGTCTGGGCATTCGGTGTGTCCGTCATGGCGGAAGGCGATGCGCGCGCGTCCCACGATTCGGGATCATGCCTTCGCGGACGATGCTATCCCATCGCCGCACCGGAATTCGAGTGAAAAACAGGCTCGGAATGAGCGTGCCCGGCGACGTCAACCGATTGAACGCAGGCCGATTTTTGCAACCGGCGAGGCGTTCGCGCCGGCTCAGTTGGTGGGGCAGGTCGTCGCCCCGGCATACAGCACGCAGAACTGACGCGACGTCACGCGCGGGCGGGTATAGGTCTTCTCACGGAGCGGCACGCTCACCACACCCGGCAGGATCGCTGGCGCGTAGAGATAATCGACTTCGCTGAGGATGAAGTACTGGTTCGGCAGGATGGTATTATCGGCGGCGCGCCCGATCAGATCGTTCGGCATCGCCACCTGATTCCCGACCGTGAGCGGGTCATCATCCTCGCCGTCCGCCTTGGTCCCCCTGACCTCGCTCCACTGCACGCGCACCTGGCCGCTGGCCGGATTGACGTAGAGTTCGCTGACACGCATCCACAGCGGCCCGCCAGATACCGGGTTCTGCGCGGGGCTGTAGGGATACAGGATCGCCCGCCCGACGGCGTAGAAGTTGTCGATGTCGGCGGACGAAACCGCGTCGCTCTGCGAGACGAGGTCCGACATCGTGCGCGCGATCATCGTCACCTTGCGGTCGATCGAGAGCACCGTGGTGGTGCCGATGACGCCGAACAGCGTCACCAGCATCAGCGGCAGGATCATGGCGAACTCGACCGCCGCCAGCCCGCGCGCATCCCGCCCCAGAGCCGCGAGGCGGCTGTTGAGACGGTGCAGGGTTTCGATGGCGCGGCGGGTCATGGATTCGATCGCTATTTGGGTTCGACGCGGAAGGCGGCGGTGGAGGTCAGCAGACGCTCGCCGCCATTGGCCCCGCCGAAGTTGGCGATATTGAAGCCCAGCCCGACGATCACCGCCGGCCACGGATAGAAGGCGCTGACGACCACCGTGTCGCGGGGCTGCGGGTTCCTGTAAGTAAAATTGTCAACGAACTTGCCGTCGGCATCGACCGGGCTCAGGAAGGAAATCGTCTCTCCGTCCGAGGTCACGCTGACGTTGACCCGCAGCTTGGAGCAGCTCATCAACAGCTTCACCCGGCCGCACAGATCTTCTGCGAAGGCTTCCTTCGTGAGGTTGGTGTCGTACGCCTGGTGCGTGAACATCTGCCGCGCACTCTGCTGCAAGCCGTTTTCGAGCACCTGATCGGCGAAGAACGCCAGGCCGAGTTCGAAGATCACGAACAGGAGCCCGAAGAACAGCGGCGCGACGATGGCGAACTCGATGGCCGCGGAGCCGCGGCGGTCGCGGCGCAGGCGGCGCAGCGCGCGGCGCGGATCGATCCTTCTCGGCTCGGATGGCAGCATCGGCGTATCTCCCAGACATGCAGGAGTTATCTATGCCAAGCTGTAACCGAAACTCATTGTTGAAGTGTTTCGACGGATGCCGACAAAGCCACCCGCGGCGTTAACCGCGCGTTAACGCTTCACGCCGGGAAAGCCATCGTCCCCGCGCAGGCGGGGACGACCACTTAAGGCCACACGCGCCGTCAGTTGGCTTTACCAGTGGTGCCGCCGGCCGAGCCGGCGAGCGAGCCGGCCTGATCCATCGTCGCCTTGAAGTAGCCTTCGCCGTCGCCCAGCGTGATGCGGCGCTGGCAGGTCGGCATGCAACTCCACGATTCGCGCTCGACGCCGCGATAGACGGTGACCACCTGGTCCACCGGGCCGTGGACCAGAATGGTGCGGTCCACCAGAATATCTCCGGCGCGATCCATGGCGATCACGTTGGTGGCGCCATAACCCTTTCCGGTGACCACGATCATGCCGCCGGCCTGCAACGAGACGTCGGCGATCAACGGGTTGCCGACCACCAGCGTCGCGACCCGAGCCGGCAGCCTGACCAGTTTGGCCTGATCGACGTTGACGGAAATGGAGTCGTCATCGGCCCGCGCCGGCAACGCCTCCGACAGCAACATCGCGGCAACGGCGATACCCATCAGCCCAAGCCAGTTCCGTTTGACGAAACCCCGATAGCGGAAACCCATGCGACACACCCCGACAGGATCGCGGGCCGGATCTTGCGCGCCCCACGGCGGCGGTCCCGGCTCCGAAACATGGCAAATATGCCGTTAATTGATGAATGAACTGCAAACGCCGTCACACCGCGCCGTCACCCTGAGGTGCCGTTGCGCAGCAATGGCCTCGAAGGGCTGCGGCCGTGTATTGCACCATCCTTCGAGGCTCGCTTGCGCTCGCACCTCAGGATGACGTCTTCGAGGCTCGCTGACGCCCGCACCTCGGGATGACGCCGTCCCGCTTCGGTATTCGCTTGTCGAACGGACGCGCGACACGGCAACCGTCGTCCCTGCGCAGGCAGGGACCCATACGCCGCAGCGCTCGTGATAAAGGGAGCGCGTTATCGTCAACCTCCCCGCGCTCGTCACCATATTATAACCGGCACAGCGGTTATGGGTCCCTGCCTGCGCAGGGACGACACCGGGAATACCGAACGGCTCGGATCAATTTTCCGGAGTTTCCGCGATGCCTTTAAGTCGAAGTTTACCGTCCGCAAGAAACGCCTGATACATGCGGGTTTCTGCAATCGAATTAACTGGCGCGAAATTTTCCTCGCATAGGTTCCTCCCATGGGCACGGTGCTGAGAACGCCGTTTCCACAAACGTTTGGTTCGACAGCTACGTGTACACAATGGAGTTTCCTATGAAGAATCTGCTTAAGCGTTTCGCCCAGGACGAGTCGGGTGCCACCGCCATCGAATACGGCCTGATCGCCGCCGGCATCGCGCTCGCGATCATCACCATCGTCACCACGCTCGGAACCACGCTGAACGAGAAGTTCACGGCCATCAACAGCCGGGTTTCGGCGCAACCCAACTAATTCTGGCCAGTTCCTTTGGAAAGGCCCCGGCGCGCCGGGGCCTTTTCTTTATCCGGCATCTCTTTGTCCAATCCAGCATCGAACGCGGCCGATAGCGGCCCGAAACCGTCCCGCGAATCTCACGCGCATTGCCGGATTGTTCACCCTTGTCGTTCACCCTCGGCCGGGTAACCTTGCCACCGCACGACGACGCGCGATAAGGCGACACCCATGATCCTCGATCTCAGCCGGCTTTTCCTGTTCCCCATGCTGATGGCGTTCGCCGCCTCAAGCGACCTCCTGACCATGACCATCTCCAACCGCGTGTCGCTGCTCTTGATCGCGGGCTTCGTGGTGCTGGCGCTGGCGGGCGGCATGGGATGGACCGAGATTCTCCTGCATTTCGCCGCCGGCATGGCCGTGCTGGCGGCCGCCTTCGGCTGCTTCGCCATGGGCTGGATCGGCGGCGGCGACGCCAAGGTGGTGGCGGCGGCGGCGCTGTGGCTCGGCTTCGACAATCTCCTGCCCTATCTGGTCTATGCCTCGCTGTTCGGCGGCGCGCTGACGCTGCTGATGCTGGAATTCCGCCGCTGGCCGTTGCCCTACGTCCTGTCGGGCCAGCAATGGCTGCTGCGGCTGCATCATAAGGACAGCGGCATTCCCTACGGCATTGCGCTCGCGGTCGGCGCGCTGATGATCTATCCGGAAACCGGCTGGATCAAAGCCGTCGATCTCGGCCGCTTCATCGCCGGGTGAGCGCGCGTTCCGGGAAAACGCCCCGTTAAGCTCATTTCGATACCGGTCATTAACCATGCTTTGACGAATAACTGCTCAACTGACGCCACGGCGACGATTGCGTCGCGGCGTGAATTGGGAAGTTGAGCGTTATGAATACCGCGCGCGTTGTCGTCCTCGCCATTGCCGTCGGTGCCGGCGGTCTGGCCGCCTGGCTCGCCTCGGGCTCCGACCGCAAGCCCCCTCCTGCGCAGACGGCGCAGATGCAGACCGTCGATGTTCTGGTCGCCAAGTCCGACATCCCGCTCGGGAAGTCGGTGACGCCCGCCGACCTGCAATGGCAGACCTGGCCGGCCACCGCCGCCAGCTCCAGTTTCGTCCGCCGCGACAACCGCCCCGACGCCACCACCAAGATCGCCGGCGCCATCGCCCGCTCGCCCTTCGTGGCCGGCGAGCCGATCCGCGAGAGCAAGCTGGTGATGGCCGGCTCCTCCGGCTTCATGGCGGCGGTGCTGCCCGCCGGGATGCGCGCCATCTCCACCGAGATTTCCGCCGAAACCGGCGCCGGCGGCTTCATCCTGCCGAACGACCGCGTCGACGTCATCCTGTCGCGGCGCGGCCACAACGGCGATCAGCCCGCCACCGAGGGCGCGACCTCGGAAACCATCCTGACCAACGTGCGGGTGCTGGCGATCGACCAGATGCCGCGCGAGAAGGAAGGCCAGAACACCGTCGTCGGCAAGACCGCGACCCTCGAACTCAAGCCCGAACAGGCGGAATTGCTGGCGCGGGCGCGCCAGACCGGCACCCTGTCGCTGGCGCTGCGCAGCATCGCCGACGCCAACGCGCCGGTTGCCAGCAACGAGCAGACCGGCCGGCGCGACACCATCAACGTCGTGCGCTACGGCGTCTCCACCAAGGCAACGACCCGGCAGTAAGCGAAAAGGAATCACTCGATGACGTGTCGGGACAATCGCGGAATGCTTTACGCGGCGATCAAGCGGGCGCTGGCGGCCGCCGCCGTCGGCGCGCTGGTGCTTGAGCC
>JBASBO010000186.1:0-4545 GCA_049651165.1 Xanthobacteraceae bacterium
TCGTAGGTCAGGACCGCGCAGCCCTGCCGCGCCAGATAGCGCGCGAAGCCGTCGTAATAGCCGCGCGGCACCGCGGTCGCCGCGTTGATGAGCACGGCGTGATGCTTCCTCCCGCGCGGCAGGAACAGGGTGGCGGCGAGGGCATATCCATCGGTGGCGAAAATCGAGATATCGTCGGAAAAGACGTCGTCCAGTACAGCCTCGGTCACGGTCGATCTCTGGTGGTTCGATGCGTGTGTCGCGCGAAAAATCCCGCCGCTGCCGGCATTCTATAGCAAACCCTTGGTTTGAAACGACGATTTCCAACTGGCGGGAAGCCGCATGGCTGTGTATAACCCGCCGATCCGTCCGCCTGTCGATGGCGGCCGATTTTCTCAGGAGTTCAAGATGTCCGAGCGGTGGACACCCGACAGTTGGCGCAGCAAGCCGGTGGTGCAGATGCCGGCCTATCCCGATGCGAAGGCTCTGGCCGACGTCGAGGCGCAGCTTGCGACGTTTCCGCCGCTGGTGTTTGCCGGTGAGGCGCGCAACCTGAAGAAAGCCCTGGCCCGAGTCGCAAAGGGCGAGGCGTTCCTGTTGCAGGGCGGCGATTGCGCCGAGAGCTTCGCCGAGCACGGCGCCAACAACATCCGCGACTTCTTCCGCGTGCTGCTGCAAATGGCGGTGGTGCTGACCTATGCCGGCGCGGTGCCGGTGGTGAAGGTCGGCCGCATCGCCGGCCAGTTCGCCAAGCCGCGCTCGTCGCCGTTCGAGAAGGTCGATGGCGTCGAGCTGCCGAGCTATCGCGGCGACATCATCAACGACATCGCCTTCACGCCGGAGGCGCGCACCCCCGATCCGCGCCGGCAGGTGATGGCCTACCGGCAGTCGGCGGCGACGCTGAACCTGCTGCGCGCCTTCGCCACCGGCGGCTACGCCAATCTCGGCAGCGTGCACGAGTGGATGCTCGGATTCGTCAAGGATTCCTCGCAGGCGCGCCGCTACAAGGAACTGGCCGACCGCATCTCCGACGCGCTCAACTTCATGCGCGCCTGCGGTCTCAATCTGGAAAGCCATCCGGAGCTGCGCGCGACCGAGATCTACACCAGCCACGAGGCGCTGCTGCTCGGCTACGAGCAGGCGTTCACCCGCGTCGATTCCACCACCGGCGACTGGTACGCCACCTCCGGCCACATGATCTGGATCGGCGACCGCACTCGCCAGCTCGATCACGCGCATATCGAGTACTTCCGCGGCATCAGGAACCCGATCGGGCTGAAGTGCGGGCCCTCGCTCAAGCCCGACGAACTGTTGAAGCTGATCGACGTGCTCAACCCGGACAACGAGCCGGGCCGGCTGACCCTCATTACGCGGTTCGGTTCGGACAAGGTGGCCGACGGCCTGCCGCCGCTGGTGCGCGCGGTGCAGCGGGAAGGCCGCGTCGTGGTGTGGTCGTGCGATCCGATGCACGGCAACACCATCACCTCGACCACCGGCTACAAGACCCGGCCGTTCGACCGCATCCTGTCCGAGGTGAAGTCGTTCTTCAGCGTCCACGCGGCGGAAGGCACCTATGCCGGCGGCGTGCATCTGGAGATGACCGGGCAGGACGTCACCGAATGCCTCGGCGGCGCGCGGGCGATCACCGACGAGCACCTGAACGATCGCTATCACACCGTCTGCGATCCGCGCCTCAATGCCGACCAGTCGATCGACATGGCGTTCCTGATCGCCGAACTGTTGAAGCAGGAGCGCGCCGGCAAGGCGCAGCCGCTGTCGGTGGCGGCGGGCATGTGACGTGCTGCGGCTGTGGCGGGCGAGCGTCAATTCGTGGAACGGATTGGCCTTCGCTCTCCGCTCCGAGAGTGCGGTTCGTGAGGAACTGGCGGCGCTGATCCTGTCGGTGCCGCTGGCCTGGCTGATCGGCGCGACGCCGGCGCGGCGGATCGAGATGGTGGCGGCGGTGCTGCTGCTGCTTGCCGTCGAACTGCTCAACACCGCAATCGAAAAGCTGGCCGACCGCCTCACCACCGACCACGATCCCCAGATCGGCCGGGTCAAGGACATGGCCTCGGCGGCGGTCGGCGTTGCGCTGCTGATCGCCGCGCTGGTATGGCTGGTGGCGCTTGGCGAATGGCTGGGGTGGGTCTAAGTGTCCGATCCGGGATACATTGGGTGGACGGACTGTCAACGCGAAAACGTCGTCCCCGCGCAGGCGGGGACCCATACGCCGCAGCGCTTCAGCTCTATCACCAAAGCGAAGTTACCTTATGATAACTGACGCCAGTGGTTATGGGTCCCCGCCGGAGCCTGTCATCGGGCGGCGCTTTGCGCCGACCCGTTGGCGGGGACGACCCGGTGGGTGGCGATGCGGTTTGCGACGAATTGCGCGAGACAGGTGAGTTGATGACGACCGAATTCAGGATCACGCTGGCGCAACTCAATCCGACCGTCGGCGACATCGCCGGCAACGCCGCCAGGGCGCGCGCGGCGCGGGCGCGGGCGAAAGCCGAACGTGCCGACCTCGTGGTGCTGCCCGAACTGTTCATCGCCGGCTATCCGCCGGAAGACCTGGTGCTGAAGCCGGCGTTTCAGGCGGCCTGCCGTGCGGCTATCGAGGATCTGGCGCGCGAGAGCGCGGGCGGTCCGGCGATGCTGATCGGCACGCCGTGGGTCGACGGCGGCCGCCTCTACAACGCCTGCGCGCTGCTCGCGGACGGCCGCATCAACGCCCTGCGCTACAAGGTCAACCTGCCGAACTACGGCGTGTTCGACGAGAAGCGGGTTTTTGCACGCGGCCCCGTGGCAGGTCCCGTGACGGTCGGCGGCGTGCGTATCGGCGTGCCGATCTGCGAGGACACCTGGCTGGAGGAATCGGCGGACTACGAGAACGTCGTCGAATGCCTCGCGGAAACCGGTGCCGAGATTCTCGTGGTGCCGAACGGCTCGCCCTACGCCAAGGGCAAGACCGACATGCGGCTGTCGATCTCGGTGGCGCGGGTCACCGAGAGCGAACTGCCGCTGGTCTATCTCAATCAGGTCGGCGGGCAGGACGAACTGGTGTTCGACGGCGCGTCCTTCGCGCTCAACGCCGACCGCTCGCTGGCGGCGCAACTGCCGGCCTTCGTCGAAACCGTCACCACGCTCACTTTCGCCAAGAGCGCGCACGGCTGGCGCTGCACCGGCCCGGTGGCGACGCTGCCCGACGACGACAAGGCGGATTATGCCGCCTGCGTGCTGGGCCTGCGCGACTATGTCGGCAAGAACGGCTTTCCCGGCGTGCTGATGGGCATCTCCGGTGGCATCGATTCCGCGCTGTGCGCGGCGATCGCCGTCGATGCGCTGGGCGCGGAGCGGGTGCGCGGGGTCATGCTGCCGTTCAAGTACACCGCGCAGGTGTCGCTCGACGACGCGGCCAAACTGGCGAAGGCGCTCGGCATCCGCTACGAGGTGCTGCCGATTGCCGACGCCGTCAACGGCTTCGAGGCGATCCTCGCGGAGCCGTTCAAGGGTCTGCCGCGCGACATCACCGAGGAGAACTTGCAGGCGCGCACCCGCGGCACGCTGCTGATGGCGCTGTCCAACAAGACGGGTGCGATGGTGGTGACCACCGGCAACAAGTCGGAGATGTCGGTCGGCTACGCCACGCTGTACGGCGACATGAACGGCGGCTTCAACCCGATCAAGGACATCTACAAGACCGAGGTGTTCCGGCTATCTCGCCTGCGCAATACGTGGAGGCCGGACGACGCGCTTGGTCCTGCCGGCGAGGTGATCCCGGAAAACATCATCGTGCGGCCGCCGACCGCCGAACTGCGCGACAACCAGCTCGATCAGGATTCGCTGCCGCCCTACGAGGTGCTCGACGCCATCCTCGAACGGCTGGTGGAGCGCGAGCAGCCGCTGGCCGATATCGTTGCCGGCGGTTTCGACCGCGACATCGTGGCGCGCATCGATCGGCTGCTGAACATCGCCGAATACAAGCGCCGGCAGGCCGCGCCGGGCGTCAAGGTGACGCGCAAGAATTTCGGGCGCGACCGCCGCTATCCGATCACCAACCGCTTTCGCGACCGCGGCGAGCCGCTGCCGTCCGCCGACGACAGCCTGCTGCCGCGCCCCGGCCGCGCCTCAACCGCGGTGTTCGAGGGCTAGAATCTTTTTTGACTTACGGAAACGCCTCAAGCTGCGTTATTGCCGGACGTGCAACACGAAGATCGTCGTCCCCGCGCAGGCGGGGACCCATACGCCGCAGCGCTTGTGTTGAAGTGAGCGTGCGTTATTGCAAACTTCCCGCGCTCGTCATCATAACCGGCACTGGGGTTATGGGTCCCCGCCTGCGCGGGGACGACGCCGAGGGATGAGGCGTGTGCTCCGGCATCCTTCGAAGGACGACTCCCGTCACCGCTTTTGCAGGAAGGTCGGGCCGACGTTGCGGATCGTGCCGTTGTTGCTCGTGTCGGAGGTGTCGGGCTTCGCCTGATCCGCCGCGCCGTTCGCCGGCGCGCTGGTCTGCGCGGCGGCCGCGCCCTTCTTTTGCGGTGCGGGCTTGGGCTGCGACATCTTCTT
>JBASBO010000187.1:0-10098 GCA_049651165.1 Xanthobacteraceae bacterium
GCGCGGGGCGGCGTCGCGGCCGCGCCCGATCATCAGCGCCAGCACGGCGGCGACGATGGCGGTGCAGCCGGCGATCACGAACGCGCCGAGGTAATCGCCCTGCGCGGTGCGCATCCAGCCTGCGAAGAACGCCGCCGACGCCGCGCCCAACTGATGCCCGGCAATGACCCAGCCGAACACCACCGGGGCCTTGCGGTCACCGAACGTCTCGTTGGCGAGCCGCATGGTCGGCGGCACGGTGGCGATCCAGTCGAGGCCGTAGAACACCGCGAACACCGTCAGGCTCCACAGCGAGAAGCCGGAATACGGCAGGTAGATCAGCGACAGCCCGCGCAGTCCGTAATACATGAACAGCAGCTTGCGCGGGTCGAAACGGTCGGTGAGCCAGCCCGACAGCGTGGTGCCGACCAGATCGAACACGCCCATCAGGGCGAGCAGGCTCGCGGCCTGCACCTGGCCGATGCCGTAGTCGCCGCAGAAGGCGATGAGATGGGTGCCGACCAGACCGTTGGTGGTGAAGCCGCAGATGAAGAAGGTCGCGAACAGATACCAGAAGGTGCGCGTCTTCGCCGCCTCGACCAGATGCGCGATCGCCGCCGCGAACGGGTTCTGCCCGCTCGCCGGCGCGGGTTCGTCATCGACGTCGCTGCCGTAGGCGCGCAAGCCGATCGAAGCCGGGCGCTCCGGCACCAGAAAATAGATCACCGGCACCAGCGCGGCGCAGCACGCCGCGATGATCAGCACCACCGGCTGCCAGCCGCCGCCGCTCTCGATCACCGCCGCAAGGCCGGGCATGAAGATCAGCGTGCCGGTGGCGGTGGCGGCGGTGAGCAGACCCATCACCAGCCCGCGATTCTTGACGAACCAGCGGTTGACGATTACCGCGCCGAGCACGTTGGCGACCGCGCCGGAGCCGATGCCGGTGAGCAGCCCCCAGGTCAGGAACAGGTGCCACGGCTCGGTCATGAAATAGCTGGCGGCGGTCGCCGCCGACATCAGCATGAGCGCGCCCATCACGGTGCGGCGGATGCCGAAGCGGTTCATCACCGCCGCGGCGAACGGCCCGGCAAGGCCGTAGAGGAAGATGCCGACCGCGGCCGACACCGAGATGACGTCAATGCTCCAGCCGAACGCCTGCTGCAACGGCAGGATCAGCACGCCCGGCGTGGCGCGCAGGCCGGCGGCGGTGAGCAGCGCGACAAAGATCACCGCGACGACGACGAAGGCGTAGTTCTGGCCGAACGGACGCCTTGAAATCGAACGGCTTGAAATGGAGGGCTGTTGCATGTTACCAACCGGTACGTATCGAAGGTTCGCACCATACGTACCGGTCAGTAACATTGTCAAGCCGTTCCGCCCCGACCAAGACGCAGGCCACGCCCGCGACGCACGCCCCGCGCGCGGCGGACCGGATTCGCGCCTCGGCGCGCGAACTGTTCTACCGCGAGGGCATTCGCGCCGTCGGCGTCGATGAGATCGTCAGCCGCGCCGGCGTCACCAAGCCGAGCCTGTACCGCGCCTTCCCCTCCAAGGACGACCTCGCCGCCGCCTACCTCTCCGACTACGACCGCGAATTCTGGCCGCGCTTCGAGGCTCCCGGCGGCAAGCGCCACGCGGACGCGCGCGCGCAGGTGCTGGCCTATATCGCGGAACTTGCGCCTCGCGCGGTGCAGGACGGCTATCGCGGCTGCGGGCTCTCCAACGCCGCCGTCGAATATCCCGGCCACAGCCATCCGGCGCGCCACGTCGCCGAGACGCACAAGAAGGCGCTGCGGCAGCGGCTGCGCGAACTCGCCGCGGAGATGGGCGCGCGCGACCCGCGCGTGCTCGGCGATGGCCTGATGCTGCTGATCGAGGGCATCTACGTCACCGGCCAGCAATCCGCGAACGGCCCGGCGCAATCGGCGCTCAAAGTGGCGACCGCGCTGATCGACGCCAGCATCGCCCGCCCGGTCCGCGGGCGGCCGAAAACCCGGCATCGATAGACCGGCTTAACGGTCCCTTTACCATACGGCGCGAAAAGTCTTGACGGCGCAATGGCGGAGGGTCCGACGCCCATGTCCCATTATTCGGCACAGCTTCATTCCAGGTTCCGCGAACCTGCTCACGACGACGAGGCCGGCGGCGCATCCGGCTCCACCCGGCATGATGCCGGCAATGTGGTGCGGTTCCCGGCCGCCTCGCCGCGCGACGGCGGCGCCGGCGCCCTCGACCTGATCCATCAGGCCGCCGAGATGTTCGCCGGGATCGAGCAGCGGGCCCACCATATCGAAGCCAACGCGCGGGCGATGTGCCAGAGCGCGGTGGACAAGCTGATGGACGCCGAACGCCGCGTCAAAGCCGCCGAGACGGCGCGGCGCGATGTTATCTCCGGCGTCGATCGCCGCTTGCAGGAGGTCTCAAAGGCGCTGGCCGAGGCGCAGGCGAGGATCGAGGCCGCCGAGGCGCGGGCGGCGACGGCGGAGGTGCGGGCGCTGACCGCCGAGGCCGAAGCCCAGACCGCGCGCCGGCTCCTGACCCAGGTCGAAGATGCGATCCGCAGCCGGCTGCTGGGCGAGAGCGCCGACGGCCGCCTTGCCTGATAGCCGCTTCGTCTGAACGAAAGGCGCGCCCGTGTCCCGCAGCGAAGTGGCGCAAGCGCCAGCGCCGCGCTGCTTCGCTGATCCGGGACCGTTGCGTTGCCATCAAATGTCATTGCCGGGCTTGACCCGGCAATCCATCATTTTCAGAAAGATGGATACGCGGATCAAGTCCGCGCATGAGACAACTCATCCTGTCGAAAGCGGAAAACCGTCAGCGCCGCACGCGGACCTTGCTGAACTTCACGCTGTCGCCGGACGCCATCCGGGTGGCGGTAAACCCCGCGTCGATGATCGCCTCGCGCTGCGGCATCCGCTCCTCCGGCGCGTGGGTCACGTCCCACCACGTCGCGCGATGCGCCGCGCGCGGCAGCGCATCGTCGATGATCGCTTCGATTTCCTCGAAGGTCAGCACGAAGTCGGCGCGCTTCTCGGCCTTCAGGTGTTCGCGGAGCTGCGTGTAGTCGTTGGCCATGGTCAAGCGTCATACGCGAACGCGACCCATGCATCCATTGAAAATACCAGCCATGACGGCATCATCCTCAGGGCCCGACCGGAAATTCGTGTTTTGCACGGATGTGCGACATGAAAATCGTCGTCCCCGCCTGCGCGGGGACGACGATGGGACTGTTTGACTCAACGAGTTGCATTCTGGGTAACGGCGTCACGTCACGCAGCGACCGGGCGCAAGCTGTTTGGCGACTTCGGTCAGCACGCTGACGACCGGCTCGCAAGCCACCCGTGGCTTTGCGGCGCTGCCGCGCGGCATCATCAGGGTTGCGGGCTTTTCGGCCGCCGGCTGCTCCGGCTTGTCAGTCACGATCCGGATCAGGACGGAGGTGCTGTCCAGCCCGCGCGGCTCGATGGACACCGTCTGCGAGGCGGAGCCCGCGCGCGGGGGTGTCACGCGGTCGGACTTGGCCGAGCGGTCCACGATCACCACGGGCGCGGCCGCCGATTCGTTCGGCTGCGGCGACGCCGAGGAAAACAGCGCCGACGCCCCTGACGTCACGTTGGATGGCGCCAGCCAGGCCGGCAGTTCGCCACCGATGGCGAACGGCGTGGCGACAATCGTCAACGTCGCCGCAACCACTGCTTTCCGAACCGAGAACACCCGAGACATGACGCGCCTCACCACTGACTGCCGTCCGAGGACAGACATTGGTGATAACGCCGGAGAAAAGGTTCAGTTCGCTTTGGGGTTTCACGTAACCGTGGCTTCACACAACCGTGTCGACCGTACGGCCGCGCCGCGCGCCCCGCCCATCGACCGGGGCGTGCGGCGCGATATGAATACTTAGCCTTGCAATCAGGATGCGGCGGCGCGCGGCATCCGGTTGTGCGAGTTGCGCTGGAAGAACAGCGCCTGGCTCGCCACCGCCGACACCATCGCCGGCTGGAACGGCTTGGAGATCAGGAACGCCGGCTCCGGCCGCTCGCCGGTCAGGAAGCGTTCGGGATAGGCGGTGATGAACACCACCGGCACCTCGAACTTCTTCAGGAGTTCGTTGACGGCCTCCAGCCCGGAGCTGCCGTCGGCGAGCTGGATATCGGCGAGGATCAGCCCCGGCTTCCGGGTGCTGGCCAGCGCCACCGCGTCGGCATGGGTGCGCGCCACGCCGATGACGTTATGGCCGAGCTTCCTCACCAGGCTTTCGATATCCATCGCGATGAAGGTTTCGTCCTCGATGATGAGGACGTCGGTGGCGATCTCGGCGGCCAGTTCCTGACCGGCTTCGTCAGCCAGCTTGCGCACTTCTCCCACCTCGATTTCGAGAACGAAAGCGACCTCCTCCTCGGAGAAACCTTCCAGCGACAGCAGCAGGAAGACCTGTCGCGGCAGCGGCGTGATGTTGGCGAGCCGGTGCTCCGAGGCGTTCGCCGCCGGCACGGCGTCGCCGTTGACCGACACCGAATTCCAGATCTGCGTAAAGAGCCGGAACAGGCCGGCCCTCGCACCGTTAGTTTCATCGAGAAGCGACGGATCTTCCAGCAGCGCTTCGAGCATCGCGCCGACATAGGCGTCTCCGGAGGCTTGGCTCCCTGTCAGAGCGCGAGAGTAACGCCGCAGCAACGGCAGGTTCTCGGCAACAAGCTGTGATCGGGACATCCCACTCCATCCTTGTTCTGTACATACGGTTGTCTGTGCATGTGGTGGTCCGGACGTGATGTCTTGACAATATCCGATAGTCCGAACATGGCGGCGGCGCGGACCAGAAGACACCCCGGGGAGACCGCCATACTGATAACGCATCGCGGCGATAAAAGTTCCACAACGCCAGGAACTTTCCAATCGATTACGCGTTACCACCGCGAACAGAAACGCCGCAGCACCCTTCTGCAGGCAGTATTCCTTCGAAATTCGAATGACTTAAATAGCCTCTGGCAAGCTTGGGACCTAACCCATGACAGATGACAAGAAGCCGGCTCGGCAGGGCGGCCTGAACGCGGAAATCCAATCCCGCATCGGCCATCAGCTTCGCGCCATGTATGACGATGTCGTGCGTCAGGGCGTCCCCGAGCGCTTTGCGGACCTGATACGAAAGCTCGATGTGCCGGAGGCGGACCTCGCGACCAACAAGGACGGGAGGGACTGATGCCTCTCACCAACGAGCTTCGCGACGACCTTCTGGCGTCGGTTCCAAGTCTGCGCGCCTTCGCCATCTCGCTGAGCGGCAATGCCGACCGCGCCGACGATCTGGTTCAGGAGACGCTGTTGCGCGCACTCGCCAACATCGATTCGTTCCAGCCGGGTTCGAACCTGCCGGCCTGGCTGTTCACCATCCTGCGCAACCTGTTCCGCTCGGACTATCGCAAGCGGCGGCGCGAGGTGGAGGACGCCGAGGGCAACTACGCCAAGACGCTGAAGTCACAGCCCGGACAAGGCGCGCACCTCGAATTCGAGGAGTTTCGCGCGGCCCTCGACAAGCTGCCGCAGGACCAGCGCGAGGCGTTGATCCTGGTCGGCGCCTCCGGCTTCTCCTACGAGGACGCGGCGGCGATCTGCGGCTGCGCGGTGGGCACCATCAAGAGCCGCGTCAATCGCGCCCGCACCAAGCTGAGCGCGCTGCTCTACGTCGACGGCGCCGAGGACTTCGGTCCCGACAGCACCGTGCGCGCCGTCATCAGCGGCAACAACCGCTGATGATCCACCCACCAGGTCATCCCCACGCAGGCGGGGACCTACAAACTACGGCGTCAGTTGTTTGTTAAAATGGCTTCGCCGTGGCGGATGGAGCCGGACCGCTGCGGCGTATGGGCCCCTGTCTTGGCTGGAACGACGACGTTTGTCGTGCAGTAGACCCATCCGCAAACGAATTTCCGGTCAGGCACTCACGACGCGACCGCGTCGCGCAGGGTGAGCCCCGTCGCCGCTTCGAGATCGGCGATGGCCTGCTCGGCGGACAGCACCTTGATCGTCGTCATCCCCATCTCGCGCGCCGGCTTGAGGTTGACGCCGAGGTCGTCGAGATAGACGCAGCGGGCGGGATCGACGCCGAGCGTCTCCAGCATCATCCGGTAAATGCGCGGATCGGGTTTGCGCAAACCTATTTTTGCCGATTCGATGACGTGATCGAACAGCACCATCACCTCGGCGATATAGAGCGTGCGGCCGCTGGCACTGCCGATGGCGTTGTTGGGCAGGTTGTTGGTGATGCAGCCGGTTTTGAAGTTCGCCTTGATGCGGCGCAGCGCCTCGACCATCGTCGGCCGCAGGTCGCCGGACAACAGCGGCAGCACGTCGCGGCCGCGCACCTCTGCGCCGAGCGCGCGCGATTCGTCGGCGAACAGTTGATCGAAGGTTTCGAGATCGACTTCGGCGCGCTCGAATTTCGCCCAGGCGTTTTCGAGATGATTGGCCGCGTTGGTGCGGCGGATGATATCGGCGGGCAGCGCGCGCTCCGCCTCGAACCGCGCGAACGCCTCGAACGGCGAGGTCGTCAGAACGCCGCCGAAATCAAAAATCACCGCCTCGATCATATGTCCTCGCTTGTTTTCAGGCGTCATGGCCGGACTTGATCCGGCCATCCATCCTTTTTGAATCGATGGATGCACGGGTCAAGCCCGCGCATGACGTGTTGTTACCTGGCTTGACGAAACTCACTGATAGCTCGCCACGATGTCGGACACCGCGCGCTCGAGCTGCTGCGCGGTGGCGCACTGGCGCACCACGGTGCAGAAGGTCGCATAGCGCGGCATCTCGGAATCGCCGAACCCCCACGCCATGCGGTTCTCCGGATTGAGCCAGACCAGCCGCTTGGCGCGCTCGCCGATCACGCGCAGGATGTCGGCGCGCGGGTCGAGATTGTTGGTGCGGGCGTCGCCGAGCACGATCACCGTGGTCTGCGGCGTCACAGTGGACAACCACCCCTTCTCGAAATTCTCGAACGAGGTGCCGTAGTCCGACGAGCCGAAGCCGACCTTGCTCATGATCTCGCGCATCGCCTCCTCGGGCGGCAGCGTTTCCAGAAATTCGCTGACCTCGATCAGGTGGCCGGAGAAGGCGAAGGAGCGCACGTCCGACACCACCTCGTGCAGGCTGTGGATCAGCAGCAGGAAGAAATCCGACACCCGCGCCACCGAACCCGAGACGTCGCACAAAGCCACGATCTTCGGCTTGTCGCGATGCTTGCGCTTCCATGCGGTGAGGAACGGCACCCCGCCCCACGCGGCGTTGCGGCGCAGCGTGCGGCGGACGTCGAGATGGCCGCGCCGCTGCCGCTTGCGCGGCTTGCTGTAGCGCTCGCGCAAGCGTCGCGCGATCTTGCGAATGAGAACGCGCATCGCCGCGACCTGACGCGGCTCGATCCGCGCCAGCGGCGCGCTGCGCAAAATCTCGTTGCGCAGGTTTTCCGATTCCTCGCGCCCGTAGAGCAGAAGCGCCTGCGACACCGTCTCGCGCACCGCCTCGCGCAGCGCCTCGGTCGCCGCCGCCAGCCGCTCCGCCAGCGCCGGGCTGGTTTCGGTGAGGCGATCGAGATCGTCGCGCAGCCGCGCGATGCCGAGCGCATCGAGCACCCGCGAGGTGAAGATGCCGCGCTGGGTGAAGTAGCGGATGTCGGAAAGCGACGCCGCGCTCGCCGCCTGCGCCATCGCCGCCGCCAGCGCATTTCGATCCTGCGCCAGCAGCATCTGCGCCAGCGGCCCGAGATCGGAATCAGATGCGCCACCTCCGCCGGACGGCTGCGAGCCGGCTGACGGCATCTCACCCGGAGAAGACTCGCCGTCGGCCTCGCTTTCGCTGTCGTCGGCGTCCGCCTCCGGCGGCGGCGCGGCCACCGCCGGCGGCTCGAAGAACAGATCGAAGCAGTCGCCGAGCGCGCGCTTCTCCTCCTCGGACTTGGCCAGCGTCACCAGCAGCGTATCGCGCAGCACGCGGCGGTCGCTGAAGCCGATCACGGCGACCGCGCGCATCGCGTCGATGCTTTCGGCCGGCGAGACGTGGACGCCCGCGCCGCGCGCCGCCCGAAAGAAGCGATGCAGGTTCTCCCTCATGACGTCCGCGTCCGACTCGAAACGGAGCACGCAGGATCAGACAACCTCGGAGTCGTCCCCGCCAACGGGTCGGCGCAAAGCGCCGCCCGATGACAGGCTCCGGCGGGGACCCATAACCCCCGACGTTGGCTATTGGTGAACGACCGCGCCCGGGTTGATTGGATCGAAGCGCTGCGGCGTATGGGTCCCCGCCTGCGCGGGGACGACGCTGATCGAGTTGCCGCGCGACAGCACCTCGGGACGACAGCCTTGCTGATCGTCTGCGATGTCATTGCCCTACCCGAACACGCCCTGGCGGCCGGCGCGGGCGACGAAGCCCGACACTTCCGGCAGCGCCGCCTCGATATCGGCCTCGTATTTCAACAGCACGTTGAGGGTTTCCTTGACCGTCGCCGGCTCCAGTTCGGATGCCTGCAACAGCACCAGCACCCGCGCCCAGTCGATGGTCTCGCTCACCGAGGGCAGCTTCTTCAGGTCGAGCGTGCGCAGGTCGTTGATGAAGCCCACCAATTGCCGGCGCAGCGACTGCGCGATGCCCGGCACCCGGCTCTCGACGATGCGCTCCTCCAGCCGCTGCTCGGGGAAGCCGATATGCAGATGCAGGCAGCGCCGCTTCAACGCGTCGCCGAGGTCGCGCTCGCCGTTCGAGGTCAGGATCACGGTCGGCGGCACCACCGCCGAGATGGTGCCAAGCTCGGGGATGGTGACCTGGAAGTCGGAGAGGATTTCCAAAAGCAGCGACTCGAACTCGGCATCCGACTTGTCGATCTCGTCGATCAGCAGCACGCAGCCCGAGGGCTGCTCCAGCGCCTGCAACAGCGGACGCGGCTCGACGAATTCCTTGGAGAAGAACACGTCGCCGAAGGCGTGAAGCTGCTGCAACGCCTGCGCCAGCGTCTGCGCGCCGCCCAGCACCTCGCCGAGCTTGTCTTTCAGGATTTGCGTGTAGAGAAGCTGCTTGGCGTATTTCCACTCGTACAGCGCCTTGGCCTCATCGAGCCCCTCGTAGCATTGCAGGCGGATCATGGTCTGGCCGCGCCAGGCTGCGATCGCCTTGGCCAGTTCGGTCTTGCCGACGCCGGCCGGGCCCTCGACCAGGATCGGTTTCTCGATCTGCTGCGCGAGATAGACGGCGGTGGCGATCTGGCGGCTGGCGATATAGCCCGCGCCCGCAAGTCCTTTTTCGACCTCGACGATGAAGTCCGACGACCGTTGTTCCGCCACGTCAGTCCGCTCCCAACACAGCGTTTTCAAGCGAAGTGGATACCGGTTCGCATGAAGAAAACGCGTCAAACCAAAAAGCTCTTGCCGGCATCCATGCCGGCGCGCGCTCTGGCTACGACGTTGCGCGGGGCGCGTCCAGAGGGTGGGACGGCAGAGCACGGCCGCGGGCCATGCGGAACCCGGATGCACCGCTGCGGCGGAAGCCGGCCGGAATAAACGGAAGGAGAGCAGCCTACAGCCTGGCGACCACGGCGAGGCGCTTGATCTGGCCGCTCTCGAAGGCGCGCACGAAGGCGTCGTAGTCCTTGAACGAAACGCAGCCGTTGGAATCGCCGTTCGGCCCCAGCAGGTAGGTGTGGGCCAGAAGCCCGGTGCGGCCGTAGATGGCGCCCGAGCCGCCGACCGGGTTGAGCCGGATGGCGCGCACGCCGTGGAACAGTTTTTCGCGCCAGGTCAGGTCGTAGAGGTGCGGCGGGGTCGGCCCCTTCATCCGCTCATGGACGAAGCGGGCGTCGTCGAGCCGGCTGCCGAGCCCGGAATGGGCCTCCAGCTTGCGGCCGTTGGGCAGATACACTGTCTTACCGGCGATATCGTAGACCGCCGTGTAGCGGTCATAGCGGCCCGGCGTCATGCTGCTGCCGTCGCTCAGCACGCCGCCGTCGGGGGCGGCGAAGGCCAGCGTCGGGCCTTTGCCCTGAAACACGCCAAACAGCTTCTTGAAGATGGAATCTTCTTCCGAGGCCGTTTTCGCCAGCGCCACGGCGTCATTGGGCCGCGCGATCTCGTCGGGGGACGGGCC
>JBASBO010000188.1:0-11586 GCA_049651165.1 Xanthobacteraceae bacterium
GGCGCGCGTCGACGCGGACTATCTCACCTTTGCCAGACGTGCGGCGGCGGTAGGGGCGCATCTCTCCAAGCAATATGGCGTCGCGCCCGGCGACCGCGTCGCACTGTTCATGACCAACTGCACCGCCTATTTCGAGTGCCTTTACGGCATCTGGTGGATCGGCGCGGTGGCGGTGCCGATCAACGCCAAGCTGCACGGTCGTGAGGCGGCGTGGATCTGCGAGAACTCCGGCGCGAAACTGTTGTTCATCTCGGACGACACCGCCGACGGCTGGGCCGAAGCGACGATGCCGCTCGCCGTCTGGTCGGTCGATAGCGATGACTACCGGCGTGGCCGCGAGGGCGAGGGTGCGCCCGTGCCGCTGTCGCGCGGGACCGACGATCTGGCGTGGCTGTTCTACACCTCCGGCACCACCGGGCGGCCCAAGGGCGTGATGATCAGTCACGGCAATCTGCTGGCGATGTCGATGTGCTACTTCGCCGACGTCGATCGGGTGACGCCGCAGGATGCCGTACTTTACGCCGCGCCGATCTCCCACGGCGCGGGGCTCTACAACTTCCCCAATGTGCGGATGGGCGCACGCCATGTGGTGCCGGAGTCCGGCGGTTTCGACGCCGACGAGGTGCTGACGCTCGGCAAGCGGTTGCGCAACGTCTCGATGTTCGCCGCGCCGACCATGGTGCGCCGCCTCGTCGATGCCGCCAAGGCGCGCAACGAGGACGGTGACGGCATCCGCACCATCGCCTACGGCGGCGGCCCGATGTATCTCGCCGATATCCGCGACGCCATGGCGACCATGGGGCAGCGCTTCGTGCAGATTTACGGCCAGGGTGAATCGCCGATGACGATCACCGCATTGAGCCGCGAATGGCACGGCCGCAGCGGCGACGCGCGCTATCTCGAACGGCTGGCTTCGGTCGGGCCGGCGCAGAGCGTGATGTCGGTGCGTATCACCGATCCCGACGGCAACCCGCTGCCGGTGGGCGAGACCGGCGAGATCGAGGCCAAGGGCACCGCGGTGATGCTGGGCTACTGGAACAATCCGGAAGCCACCGCCGCCGCGCTCAACGACGGCTGGCTGCGCACCGGCGACGTCGGCCGGCTCGACGCCGACGGCTTTTTGACGCTGTCTGACCGCTCCAAGGATGTCATCATCTCCGGCGGCACCAACATCTATCCGCGCGAGGTCGAGGAGGCGCTGCTGACTCACGCCGATGTCCGCGAGGTGTCGGCCATTGGCCTGCCCGACCCGGAATGGGGTGAGATCGTCGTCGCCTGCATGGTGCTGGAGCAGAGTGCTGTGCCCGACGATCGCAAGTTCGATGCCCATTGCCTCGCTTCGATCGCGCGTTTCAAACGGCCCAAGCGCTACGTCTATCTCGATGCGCTGCCGAAGAACAATTACGGCAAGGTGCTGAAGACGGCGCTGCGCGAGCGTCTCGGCGGCAAGAACTGATCGGTCGGGGCGGATTGCGCGACGGGATCGAAACCGGCAAGGGAGCGAGCGATGGATTTTGCACTGAGCGCCGAGCAGGAATCGATCCGCGACGCCATTGTCAAAATCTGCACGCCGTTCGATGATGCCTATTGGCTGGCGAAGGATCGCGCGGGCGGATTCCCTACGGAATTCCACAAGGCGATGGCGGACGCGGGCTGGCTCGGCATTTGCATTCCCGAAGCGTACGGCGGCTCCGGCCTCGGCATCACCGAAGCCGCGATCATGATGCGCACCATCTCGGAATCCGGCGCGGGGATGTCGGGCGCGTCCGCCGTGCATATGAACGTGTTCGGTCTCAATCCGGTGGTGGTGTTCGGCACCGACGAGCAGTGCCGCCGCATGTTGCCGCCGATCGTCTCAGGCCACGAGCGCGCCTGCTTCGCCGTCACCGAGCCGAACACCGGCCTCAACACCACCCAGCTTAAGACCCGCGCGGTGCGGCACGGCGACAAGTATGTCGTCAATGGCCAGAAGGTGTGGATTTCGACCGCGCAGGTCGCGGAAAAAATCCTGCTGCTGGCGCGCACCACGCCGCTGGAGGAGGTGAAATCGCCGACCCACGGTTTGAGCCTGTTCTATACAGACTTCGACCGTTCGCGCATCGCGGTGCATGAGATCGAGAAGATGGGCCGCAAGGCGGTCGATTCCAACGAGCTGTTCTTCGCGGATTTCGAGATTCCGGTCGCGGACCGCATCGGCGAGGAAGGCCGCGGCTTCGAGTACATCCTGCACGGCATGAACCCGGAGCGCATTCTGATTGCGGCGGAAGCGGTGGGGCTGGGCCAACTGGCGCTGTCCCGCGCGGCCGCCTACGCCCGGACCCGCGTCGTGTTCAACCGGCCGATCGGCCAGAACCAGGCGATCCAGCATCCGCTTGCGAAGAACTGGATGGAGCTTGAGGCCGCTTGGCTGATGGTGATGTCGGCGGGCTGGCAGTACGACAAGGGCATGTCGTGCGGGCCGGCCGCCAACGCCGCGAAGTATCTGGCGGCGGAAGCCGGCTTCCACGCCTGCGAGCAGGCGGTGATGACCCACGGCGGCTTCGGTTACGCCAAGGAGTTTCATGTCGAGCGCTACATGCGCGAAATCATGATTCCGCGCATCGCCCCGATCAGCCCGCAACTCATTCTCTCCTTCATCGCCGAGAAAGTGCTGGGCCTGCCGAAATCCTACTGAGCATCAGCTATCCCTTACCGCCGTTTTGAAAGGACACCCGTCATGAGCCGTCTCAAGGCCGCCCTCGATCCGCGTTCCGTTGCGATCATCGGGGCCTCGGAGAACCACAACAAGGTTGGCGGCCGGCCGGTCCATTACCTCGACAAGTTCGGCTTCAAGGGCAAGGTGTTCCCGATCAATCCGGCCCGGCCGCAGGTGCAGGGCCACAAGTGTTACCCCAGCCTCGCCGATCTGCCGGAAGCGCCGGAGATGGCGATCGTCGCGGTCGCCGGCGACAACGCCATCGGCGCGGTGGAGGACTGCGCCGCGCGCGGCGTCAAGGTCGCGGTGGTGATGGCCTCGGGCTTCGGCGAGGTCGATGCCGTCGCCGGCAAGGCCAAGGAACGGCGCATGGTGGAAGCCGCCCACAAGGCCGGGATGCGCATCGTCGGGCCGAACTCGCAAGGGTTGGCCAATTTCGGCACCGGCGCCATCGCCAGCTTCTCCACCATGTTCATGGACATGGATCGCGCCGAGGGCCACGTCGCGATGCTGAGCCAGAGTGGAGCGCTGTCCACGGTGCCGGTCGGCTTCCTGCGCCAGAAGGGCATCGGCGTGCGCCACACCCACGCCACCGGCAACGACGCCGACATCACCGTCGGCGAACTGGCGGTGGCGGTGGCGGAGGACCCCGAGGTCAGGCTGCTGCTGCTCTATCTGGAGAGCATTCCTGACACCACCTATCTGGAGCAACTGGCCGAGGTTGCGCTTGAGCGCGATCTGCCGGTGATTGCGCTCAAGTCGGGACGCACCGAAGCCGGGCGGCAGGCGGCGCAGTCGCACACCGGCGCGCTCGCCAACGAGGACCGCGTGGTCGATGCGTTCTTCGAATATCACGGCATCTGGCGCGCGCCGGACATGCGCGGGCTGGTGGAGGCGACCGAACTCTATCTGAAAGGCTGGAAACCGATGGGCCGGCGGCTGGTGGCGATCAGCAATTCCGGCGCGGTCTGCGTGATGACGGCGGACGCCGCGACCGCCGCCGGAATGCCGATGGCGAAGCTCGCGCCCGAGACCGACAAGAAGCTCAAGGGCATCCTGCCGAGCTTCGCCACCACCACCAACCCGATCGACATCACCGCGGCGCTGCTCTCCAACAGCCGGCTGTTTGGCGACATCCTGCCGGTGATTGCCGACGACCCGGCGGCGGATGCGTTCCTGATCGGCGTGCCGGTGGCGGGGCAGGGCTACGACGTGCCGGCCTTCGCGCGCGATACCGCCGCGTTCGGCAAGCAGACCGGCAAGCCGCTGGTGGTCGCAGCCACGCAAAAGAGCGTTGCCGACGAATTCGCCGCGCACGGCACCACCGTGTTTCCGACCGAGGTGGAAGGGGTGGCGGCGCTGCACCAGTTCCTGTCGCACAACGAACTGATGGCGCGCACCCGCGCGCGCAAGGCGGAGCGCGCCAGATCCACGCCGCCTGTCGCTCCCACCGGCGCGACGCGGATGCTGAATGAGGCCGAGAGTCTCGCGCTGCTGGCCGCGCGCGGCATTGCGGTGGTGCCGCATCGGCTGTGCCGCTCGCGTGACGAAGCCAAGGCCGCGTTCGCGGCGCTCGGTGGGTCGGTGGTGGTCAAGGGCTGCTCCGCCGATATCGCCCACAAGTCCGAACTCGGGCTGGTGAAGCTCGGTGTCGGCAACGCGGAGGCGGTGGCCGGCATTTATGACGACATGGAGACGATCATCCGCAAGCACGGCGCGCGCTTCGATGGCGTCATTGTCGCGGCGATGGCGGGCGGCCGCCGCGAGATCATGATCGGCGCGCATCGCGATCCGGTGTTCGGGCCGGTGGTGGCGATGGGCGACGGCGGCAAATACGTCGAGATTTTTCGCGATACGACCTTGCTGCTGCCACCGTTCACGCAAGCCGCGGCGGTGCAGGCGCTGCAACGGCTGCGGATCGCGCCGCTGCTCAAAGGCGCGCGCGGCGAGCCGCCGATGGATGTCGCGGCGTTGAGCGACGCCATCGTTCGCATCGGCGCGCTGATGGCCGATCCTGCTGCTAAAGTGATGAGCCTCGACCTCAACCCGGTGATGCTCGACAGCGAAGGCAAGGGCTGCGTGGTCGTCGACGCGGTGGTGTTTCAGGCGACGTGATTTACCGGCTGCGCGCCGGAATCGCCACGTTGCTGCGGCCGCAAATCAGCCGCGCCACCATGATCGTCGGGATCAGGATCGCAACGCCGAGCGTGGTGATCTGAATCTGCGACAACGGCATGATGCCGCCGCCCGGCGTCGCGACAACGATGCCGCCGAGGATCAGCAGGACGCGGAGCGGCCACTCCAGCGCCCCGGTGCGCCGCAGATCGCCGACGCCGATCTGATAGCCCTGAATGCCGCCGCAGATGAAGACGGTGCCGAGCGCGATCAGCGCCATCAAGCCGATGCCGACGAGATACTGGCCCTGCATCACGAGGGCAGGGTTGAGCACGAAGAAGAATGGGATGAAATAGATGATGGAGCCGACCCACATCGACTCCCATCCCGTCTTCATCGCTGGCGAGCCGGCGATGCCGGCGGCGGCGAACGAGGCGATCGCCACCGGCGGCGTGATCGACGACAACATGCCCCAGTAGAAGATGAACATATGCACCGCCATCCGGTTCAGGCCGACTTTCTCCAGGGCCGGCGCGATCAGGATGGCGAGGAAGATGTAGCAGGCGGTGGTGGTGAGCCCGAGCCCGAGGATCAGACTGGTCAGGGCGCACATCGCCAGCAGCAGGAACGCATTGTCGCCGGCGATGCGCAAGAGGTCGTTGGCGAGGCTGGAGATCACCCCGGTCATCGAGAACGCGCCGATCAGCAGGCCGCAACCGGCGAGAATGGCGGCAAGCTCGACGAAGGTCCGGCCGTTGACCTCGAAGAACTTCGCGACCGACGCCATGGTCCATCGCGTGTCCTTCGAGAATAGCTGGTTGAGCACGAGCAGCAGGGCGGTCGCATAGAACGGCGCGTGGCTCTCGCGCTTGAAATACAATAGCATGACGATCAGGAGCGCGATCACGAAGATGTAGTACCAGCCCTCCTTGACCGCCTGCCACGCGCTCGGCAGTTCCGAGCGCGGAATGCCGGCAAGGCCGTGCCGCGCGGCGTAGGCGTCCACTTGCAAAAACAGGCCGGTGTAGTAGAGCGCCGCCGGGATGATCGCGGCGATGGCGACCTCGGCGTAGCTGACGTTGAGGAACTGGGCGATGACGAAGGCGGTGGCCCCCATCACCGGCGGGGCCAGCACCGCGCCGGTGGAGGCGCAGGCTTCGATCGCGCCGGCATAGGAGGCGCGGAAGCCGCTTTTCTTCATCACCGGAATGGTCATGGTGCCGGCGGTCAGCACGTTGGAAATGATCGAGCCCGACATCATGCCGAGCAGGCCGCTGGCGAAGATGCAGACTTTCGCGGCGCCGCCGCGGAAGGTGCCGCACAGCGCGAAGGCGATATTGATGAAGAACTTGCCGGCGCCGGTCATCATCAGCGCGACGCCGAACACCAGAAAGCCGATCACGGTGTCGGCGAACGCCTGAATCGGAATCCCGAGCAGGCTCTCGCCGGACAGCATGTGATATGCGGTGGCCTGTTCCAGCGTCGATTGGGTGCCGCGCAGCGGCCCGAGCCAGCTTTCATCCGCGAACAGCGGATACAGCGTGAACGGCAGGATGCAGAGCAGGAGGCTCCACCCGCCGGTGCGGCGCAGCGCCTCCATCAGCATCGCCCACATCACCAGCCCGGCGATGAAAGCCGCCGTTGGCGCGCCGCCGAATTCCCAGCCGGCTTCGGCGGCCTTGCGGATATGAGCCATCAGCACCAGCGACGCGACGAAGGTGATGACGGCCAGCGCGATATCGTACCACGGGACGCTGTCGAGGCTCGCGGTTTCCGATCCCGGAAAGATCAGGAACGTGAACGGCAGCATCAGCGCGATCAGCAAATAGAAATACTCGGTGTTGAGCTGGGTATAGCCGATGAAGAACCGCAGCGCGAACTGCTGATTGATGCACAGGAAGATCGTCGCCGCCGTCGCCGCGATTAGTGCGAAGCGCCAGACGCCGCGCAAGGTGCGCACGCGGGTGGCTTCGGATTCCTGCATGGTTGCGTGCGGGTCCTCGAACACCACCCGCGTTGCCGCATCGTCCGCCGCGCTCGTGGATGACAGGGCTGCGCCCGTATTGCCAGCGGACTCCGGATGAGACATCGGCTCTCCTTCTTGGCACTTCTCGCCGCCGGATCAGACGATCGGGCGACGAGCGATATCAAGTCCCGGCGGGAGTCCGTCTCAGTTGAAGGCGTCGGGCAGCTTGGCCTGGGCGAGGGCCGCCTTGCGCGCGGCCGACCAGCCTTCGGCGAACTTGTCGTCGGCCGGGTTGGTCTTGACATAGGCGTCCCATGCGGCGGCGAGGACGCCCTGGCGCTTGATGAGGGTGTCGTTATGGGCCTGATCTTCGGCGGTCCAGTGGCCGGCTTCCTTGAACGCCTTCACGGTCCCCGGATGGAACGGCACCACCCATTTCATGGCCTGACGCTTGAGTTCGAGGCCGACTGCGCCCGGCGCGCCGTCCTTGTAGTCGTCATATCCGGCGATCATCGCCTTGACGATCGGATAGACGGTGTCGGCGGATTCGGTTCCATAGGCGACGAACAGCGGGTAGGGATAGGTGCCCATCTCGATTGGCTTGTCCTTGGCGATGCCGGCGCCGCACGTCACGGTATGCGGCTTGAAGAACGGGCCGATCTTCTGCACGCGCTCCCAGCCGGCCTTGTCGTCCTTCGCCATCACCGGCCACATCAGGCCGCGCGGCGAGGTTTCGGCTTCCCTGGCCTGCCCGGAGATGGTCGAGGCGAACGCGCCGTCGGCGTCGTTGTTGATGATGCCTTTCCACATCGCGCCGTAGCTGGCGAATTCGACGATCTTCACGTCGTCCTTGGTGAGGCCGGCGAAGGCGATGATCGCCAGCGCATTCTGGTTGAGGGCGGGCGAGCCGACCACGAAGCCGAGCCGTTTGCCTTTGAAGTCCTTCAAATCCTTGACGCCGATATCGTTGGCGATGCCGACCGAGAGGCCGTTGCAATCCACGATCGACAGCAGCAACTGGATCGGCTGCGGTCCCCATTCCCTGGCGCCGAATTCGAACACGCCTTCCTGGGCGAAATAACTGCCGGTCCCCATCGCCGAGACGACGGCGCGTTTCGCCCGCAATGGAGCGAGGCGCGCGACGTCGTTGCCGGCCGGCAGCACGCGAACGCTGGATTTGTATTTCTCCTGCATCATCTTGCCGACGGCGACGGCGATGTTGAAGCCGGACGAGCCGGTATCGTAGGCCGTGAACGTCATCGATGGCGGCAGTTTCACGTCGTCGGCGCGCGAGACGGTCGAAAACAGCAGCGCCGCGCCGGCGGCGGCAATCGCGCTGCGTGCGACGGTCGAACGAAGGACGGTCGAACGAAGCATGAGGCCCCTCCCTGATAGCGTCCGCTTTGCGGATCACATTGTCGTGGGCGAGATCATGTCATCGCTAACCGTCATTGGCAACGTCGAACATACCGTCGCCATCGATGCTGTGATCGATGCGTACATGCGGCGAAGGCAAGCGCGATAAGGTCGGCGCGCTGCGGCCCGATGCGCTGTCGCATCATGCCGACGATGATGTGCGTTGCCGTCTTCGCGCCGCTGCGATGTCTGTTTCGCGATGTCAGCAATCCAACTGTGAACGAAGCAAGCGAACTTGCGTCAAGTTGCTGCGGCCGCGGCGGCGCGCGTGGCTGAATCGTACCGGTGGCGGCGCGTTTCGACGCAAGAGAGCGGGTTGATGTTGTGGTCGCGGGTGGCCTGGGGTAGCGTATCTTCCGGTGGAATTTAATTCCGCCATGCGAGATTTATCGGGCGGCTGCCTGGCGCGGCGGCCGGCCCGCGTGCCGGGTTTTTGCGACAGGCCGTCACCGGGACCAGCCGTTTCATCGGGTCTGGTTCATCGGGACCGGTTCATCGGGACCGGCCAGAGGGCTTTCACGTCGCTGACGCGCTTGCGCAGGGAGAGAGGATGGATGGGGAGACGATCTGAGCGGCTCAGCAAGGCTGGAATCCTCACCGATCCGTCGGGCGGGAACGATGTCATCCAGGTGGTGTCGCGCGCCTTCGACGTGCTGCGCTGTTTCGAGGGGCACGACACCCGCCTCGGCAATCTGGAAATCGCCAGTCGCTGCGGCCTGCCGCGCTCGACGGTGTCGCGCCTGACCCACACGCTGACCCGGCTCGGCCATTTGATCTATCTGCCGCGCGATCAGAAATACCGCATCGGGCCGAGCGCGGTGGCGATGAGCGCCTCGATGATGCGCGGCCTCGATACCCGCGATTTCATCAGGGCCCAGCTTCATGACGTCGCCAGTGACATCCCCGGCACCATCGGCTTCCTGATCCCGGACCGGTTTCATCTGGTCTATCTGGAATACGCGCGCTCGCCGGCGGCGCTGGGCTTGAATTCGGTTACCGGCTCGCGGATCGCGATGGGACGCACCGCTGCCGGCCATGCCTATGTGGCGGCGCTCGACGTCGCCTCCGCCGAGGCGCTGGTCGCCGAAATGGCGCGCGATCATCCCGGCGACGCCGCCATCTTGCGGCCGCGGATGGAAGCCGATCGCCGCCATCTCGCGCAGCACGGCTACGTGACGGCGTGCGGCCTGTGGAGCCCGCACATCAACGGCATCGCCGCGCCGCTATGGTCGCCGCAATACCAGACCTACGCCGTCGTCACCATCGGCGTGCTGGCGGCGATGTATGACGAGCAGCGCCTGCATTCGGAGGTCGCGCCGCGGTTGCGCGATCTCGTGCGCGGCGTAGGAGATACGCTGGCGCGCGGCGATGCCGATGCCCTGCATTGCACGCGCGAGCCGTCGGCCGCCGGGCCGAACAAGATGATGGTCAATTTTGGGGGATCGAATGAACTGGCAGCCGGAACTGGACGAACTCGCGCGCCGCGAAGCCTTCGCGCGGCGGATGGGCGGCGCTGACAAGGTCAAGCGCCAGCGCGATCAGGGCCGGCTCAACGTCCGCGAGCGGATCGACAAGCTGCTCGACGCCGGCAGCTTTCACGAGATGGGCGCGACGGCCGGGGTCGGCGAATACGGCGCGGACGGCGAACTGACCGACCTGACGCCGGCCAACTGCATCTTCGGCCGCGGCAGGATCGCCGGGCGCACCGTGGTGGTGGTCGGCGACGACTTCACCGTGCGCGGCGGCTCGGCCGACGCCGCGATCTGGACCAAGCCGGCGATGGCCGAGGAGATGGCCCGCGATTTCCGCCTGCCGATCGTGCGGGTGATCGAGGGCTCCGGCGGCGGCGGTTCGGTCAAGACCATCGAGACCAAGGGCGCGGCCAATCTGCCCGGCGGCATCGGCGGCAACCACTGGTATGCGCTGACGACGGGCAATATGGCGCAGGTGCCGGTGGTCGGCCTCGGGCTCGGCTCGGTGGCCGGCCTTGGCGCCGCGCGCCTCGCGGCGAGCCATTACTCGGTGATGACCAGGACCTCGGCGATGTTCGTCGCCGGGCCGCCGGTGGTGGCGCGGCTCGGTCAGGACCTCGACAAGCAGGCCCTCGGCGGCTGGGAGATCCAGACCAGGGCGGGCGCCATCGATCATGCGGTCGATACCGAGGAGGAAGCGTTCGAATGCGCCCGGCGCTTTTTGTCCTACCTGCCGTCGTCGGTGTATGAACTGCCGCCGACGCTGCCGTGCGACGACGATCCGGAGCGCGCCGACGAGGCGCTGATGAAGGCCGTGCCGCGCAACAAGCGGCAGGTCTACAAGATGCGGCCGATCATCGAGTCGGTGGTGGACAAGGGTTCGTTCTTCGAGATCGGACAGAACTTCGGCCGCTCGATCATCACCGGGCTGGCGCGGCTCGAGGGCCGCGCCGTGGCGCTGCTCGCCAGCGACCCCTATCACTACGGCGGCTCATGGATGACGGATACCTGCCAGAAGGTGATCCGCTTCGTCGATCTGGCCGAAACCTTCCATCTGCCGGTGGTCTATCTGATGGATTGCCCCGGCTTCATGATCGGCCTCGATGCCGAGCGGTCGGCGACCATCCGTCACGGCGTGCGCGCCATGGCCGCCGTCAACCAGAGCACGGTGCCGTGGTGCACGATCATCGTGCGCAATTGCTTCGGTGTTGCCGGCGTCGTGCATCAGCCGGCGGACCGCTTCTCGATGCGCTACGCCTGGCCGTCGGCGGCGTGGGGCTCGCTGCCGCTGGAAGGCGGTATCGAGGCGGCCTATCGCGCCGACCTCGATGCCGCGCCGGACCGGCAGGCCAAGATGCGCGAGATCGAGGACCGCCTCAACAAACTGCGCTCGCCGTTCCGCTCGGCGGAGAAGTTCTGGGTCGAGGAGATCGTCGACCCGCGCAAGACCCGCTCGTTGCTGTGCGAGTTCGCCCGCCTGGCCGAGCCGCTGCGCACGCCGGGGATCGCGCGCAACATGGCGATCCGGCCGTAGGGCAGAGCCAGCCGGCGGCGTTATGAATCGTTATGTCTTCGCGCGCTTGCGGTCGAGAAAGTCGCCCATCAGGCGGCGCGGTTCGTCGGTGAGGTAAGCGCGTCCGAACGCGCCGACGGAAACCGCGATCGATTCTTTCAGCGGCAGTTCCTCCCATTGCCGCAGCAGCGCCTTCTGGTCGCGCAGCGCCTGCGGTCCGCATTCCAGCAAGAGAGCGAGCACGCGCTCGACGGCGGCGTCGAGGGGTTCGCCCTCGGCCGCCATCTCGTCGATCAGCCCCCAGTCGCGCGCGGTCGGCGCGTCGATGGTGGCGGCCGTCATCAAAAGCCAGCGGGCGCGGCCCCAGCCGATCAGGCGCGGCAGCAGCGCGGCGTGAATGACCGACGGG
>JBASBO010000189.1:0-2024 GCA_049651165.1 Xanthobacteraceae bacterium
GCTTAAAGCCGACTGATCGAGCAGCGCGGCCTCGGTGGACGGCGTCGACGTATTTGGTGAAGCATTCACGAACGAAATCCCGACAAAGCGAATAAAAGATCCATCGAACCAAGATGTGCCTGACGGATATGGCGTTCAGGCGCATGACGGCGCATTCGCGGCAAATCGTCCGCAACCCTGCAACGACTCGTCAATCATCTCCGCCAAGGTGTTGTCAATCATGACCGCGAAAGCAGGGCAAGTGACTTTCGGTTAACCAGCCTTTTTAAGCCATTCCGGACGCCGCTCTGGCACAGTCTCACGCATCGACCGGGAACATAATCCCGGCGGGGAGACAAGACCTTGAGGCGTCAAACAGCAACAGGCGGGATCAATCCCGCAGGGTCGGTCCGCACCGCGCGGCTCGACCCCCACTCACTCCCGGTCAGTTTCGAGGCGCACGACACCCGCGCCGACGGCAACGTCCGGCATATCGAACTGCATCGCGAACAGGTGATCCTGCGCCGCGCCGTCCACGGCATGCGGATGGCGATCAACGTGCAGGTTCGCGACTTCCTCGGCGTCGCGGTCCGCGACGACGGCGACACCCAGATGCTGGTGCTGCGGCATCGCGATCCGGCGTTGTCGGTGCCGCTGTGCGCGATCATCGACGAAGATGCGCTCGATGAAATCTGGCAGAGCTGGAGCGATGTGTTCGCGCTGCCGCAGATCGTCGAGATCCGGCGCGAGCCGACGCAGCGAAGGCGGCGGCGCAACGCCGTCAGCCGGCGGCGTCCGCGCTTCCTGCTGCGCCGCCGCGCCGGGCAGATGCGCGACGAACCGACCATCCATCGCGGCGAGCACGAGATCATCGCGCGGGATTGAGCATGATACAGCCGCCGGGTCGTCCCTGCGAAGGCAGGGACCCATAACCCCTGCCTTGCGGTTGTGGTACGATGACCGAAGCCATTTCGCAGTCCGCCCAATTTCGTGTCCGCGATGTACTCGGTTTACATTCTTGCCAGCCGCCGGCACGGCACGCTGTATATCGGCGTGACGAATTCCCTGCGTCGGCGATTGGAGCAGCACAGAAGCGGCGAGGGATCGGAATTCGTCGAACAATACGGGGTTCATCGTCTCGTCCATGTTGAGAACTACGAACGCCCCGATGAAGCCATCGCACGCGAAAAGCAATTGAAGCGCTGGAAGCGCGATTGGAAGATACGACTGATCGAGGAGGAAAATCTCGATTGGAGCGATCTCAGCCACCTTGTTTGATGGTCTTTCCCGCTCATTTCGAAGTCAGGGGTTATGGGGCCCTGCCTGCGCAGGGACGACGAAAACCCTCACCCCGCCCGCAGCACGGCGTCGATCACCAGTCCCGCGAACAGCAATAGCCCGGCGTCGCGGTTCGACTTGAAGATGCGCAGGCACAGCGCGGCGTCCGAGATATCGAGCCGCCGCACCTGCCACACGAGATGCGCGGCGAAGGCGACCAGTCCTAATGCCGCCGCAAGACCAGCGCCGGCAAGCCACAGCGCGACGCCGATCAGCAGCACCGCCGCGCTGTAGAAAATCGTCAGCGCCAGCTTCGTCTTGTCGCCGAACAGCAGCGCCGTGGACTTGATGCCGACCAGCATGTCGTCCTCGGCGTCCTGATGGGCGTAGATGGTGTCGTAGGCGATCACCCATGAAATCGAACCGGCGTAGAGCACCAGCGCCGCCGCGTCGATGCGCCCGAGCGTCACCGCGAAACCCATCAGCGCGCCCCACGAGAACGCCAGCCCCAGCGTCACCTGCGGCCAGTAGGTGATGCGCTTCATGAACGGATAGACCGCGACGATCACCAGCGAGGCGATGCCGGTCCAGACCGCGAAGCGGTTGAACTGCAACAGCACCGCGAGCCCCACCAGCGCCAGCAGCACCAGGAACGCGAACGCCTGCGCCACGCTCACCTGCCCGGCCGGGATCGGCCGCGAGCGGGTGCGCTCCACCTTGGCGTCGAGGTTGCGGTCGGTGATGTCGTTCCAGGTGCAGCCGGCGCC
>JBASBO010000190.1:0-42013 GCA_049651165.1 Xanthobacteraceae bacterium
TCATCTCCAGGCCGAACGGAAACGCATCCGCCGCAATCGCCGGCGACACGGTGCCGCCCGCCGTCAACAGCGCAACCCCGAGCGTGAATACCGCAACCCGCATCCCGCCTCCTTATCGCTCCATCACCGTCGACCTATCGTATAGCTCACGAGGCGCGCACCAAGCAAAAATCCCCGCGGCCTGCGCCGCGGGGATTCAACCGGATAAAGCCGGTGGCTATTTCACGATCATTTCGGTGAACGGATAGACGTAAGCCTGCAACATCACGAACAGGCCGACGAGGCACGCCAGCGCGATCGAGTGTTTGAACACGAAGCGCAGAATGCTGCCCTCGTGCCCGTACCAGTTAGTCGCGGTGGACGCCACGACGATCGATTGCGCATCGATCATCTTGCCCATGACGCCGCCGGACGAGTTGGCCGCGCTCATCAGGATCGGCGACAGGCCAAGCTGTTCCGACGTGATCTTTTGCAGGTTACCGAACAGCACGTTCGACGCGGTGTCCGACCCGGTCAGCGCCACGCCCAGCCAGCCGAGCAAGGTGCCGAAGAACGGGTAGAGCACCCCGGTCGTGGCGAAGGCCAGACCCAGCGTCGCGTCGATGCCGGACAGCCGGGTCAGCGTTCCGATCGCCAGCATCGCCGAAATGGTGATGAGCGACACCGCGCAGATGCGGACGGTTTTAGCGTAGATCGCCCCGATCCGGACCGGCGACATGCCCATCACCAGCCCGGCGATGATCGCGGCGATCAACATGCCGGTGCCGGTGAACGACAGGTACTGGAACGAGAACACGGCGGCTTCCGGCGTCGGCTTGGCGACGATCGGGGCGACCTTGTTGATCATGTTATGCAGTTCGGGAACCGCGTAGTTCCAGGTGAAGATCGGATTGACCGCCGCCTTGAACCAGCCGGTGCCCCAGATCAGCAGCACGACGCAGACGATGATCCACGGCACCAGCGACGACCACACTTCCGCGCTCGACAGCTTGGGCAGCGTGGTGCTCTTGTCGGGCTTGGCGAGATCGGCCGAGATGTCGTGGCTGCGTAGCGCCGGCGAGGTCCACAGCTTTTTCGGCTGCCACACCCGCAGGAACAGGATCAGGCATCCCATCGAGATCAGCGAGGCGCCGATATCGACGATCCACGGATTGATGTAGTTCGAGATCAGGAATTGCGGCACCGCGAACGACACGCCGGTCACCAGAATGGCGGGCCAGACTTCCTTCATGCCCTTCCATCCGGCGAACGCCCAGATCACCCAGAACGGCACGATCAGCGAGAAGATCGGCAATTGCCGGCCGACCATCGCGCCGAGCAGATAGGGATCGAGGCCGGTCACCGAGGCAAGGCCCTGGATCGGCGTGCCCAGCGCGCCGTAGGCGACGGGCGCGGTGTTGGCGATCAGCGACAGGCCGGAGGCCGCCAGCGGCGAGAAGCCCAGCCCGATCAGGATCGCGCCGGTGATCGCCACCGGCGTGCCGAAGCCCGACGCGCCTTCGAAAAACGCGCCAAACGAAAACGCGATCAGCAACAGTTGCAGCCGCCGGTCGGTGGTTACGCTGCCAATCGCGCGTTGCAGCGTTTCGAACCGTCCCGAGGACAGCGTCAACTGATACATGAAGATAACGTTGAGGACGATCCAGCCGATCGGGAAGAAGCCGATCACGACCCCGAGAATCGAGGCGCGGACCGACATGTTGGCCGGCATCGTAAAAACGAAGATCGCGATCAGATTGGCGGCGATCAAGGCCGTGATCGCCGCGATATGCGCCTTGACCTTGCCGCTGGCGATCAGCGCCAGCAGCAGGATGACCGGTATGGCCGCGGCAACTGTCGAGAGTGCCGCATTTCCGAGCGGATTATAGACTTGATTCCACATCCTCGTGCCCACCCTTTACGTTCGACAGAGCCTGCCGAATGCCCCGTTTTGAATCCGGCCGCCGCGCTTGATGCTAACGGCCTGTTGATGTCGGAGAGATTGCGTCGGGCTCACGGCCCCGATAACGCTGCCTCCCCCAACTCAAAAACCGGAGACGTACCCCGGTAGCGCACAGCCTAGAAGCGATTCCTCATCCGCGACAAGTCAGCACAGCGACATTCTGTCCTAGAATGACTTTCAGGCCCTGCCCGCGTTTAATTTTCTGCATGGAAATCAATGCTTTGTATGGAGCGAAATAGCTGTGAAGAATCTCGCCAAGGCCCTCGCGATCGTCTGGCGCATCGCGGCGCCCTATTTCCGTTCCGACGACCGATGGCCCGGCCGTATCCTGCTCGCCGCCGTGATCGCCATCGAACTCGCGATCGTCGCCATCAACGTCCTGCTCAACCAATGGTATTCGCGGTTTTACAATGCGTTGCAGGAGCGCAACTGGGACAGCTTCGTTTCCGAACTAACGTATTTCGCGATCATCGCCGCGATTTTCATCGTGCTTGCGGTCTATCAGCTCTACCTCAACCAGTGGCTGCAAATCCGCTGGCGCGCCTGGATGACCCGCCACTATCTCGGCGAATGGCTGCACGACGCCAACCACTACCGGATGCACCTGACGGGCGACGCCGCCGACAACCCCGATCAACGCGTCACCGACGACGTCCGGATGTTCGTCGAACAAACGCTCAGCATCGGAATCGGGGCGCTGTCCTCGACGGTCACGCTTGGCTCGTTCGTGGTCATCCTCTGGGGACTGTCGGCGGCCGCGCCGCTGCATCTGTTCGGCCAGGCTTACGATATTCCCGGCTACCTGGTGTGGGGCGCGCTCGCTTACGCCATCGTCGGCACCATCCTGACCCACTTGATCGGCCGGCCGCTGATCCGGCTCAATTTCATCCAGCAGCGCTACGAGGCCGACTTCCGCTTCAATCTGGTCCGCGTCCGCGAGAACGCCGAACAGATCGCGCTATTGCATGGCGAGACCACCGAGCGCGGGCAGTTGCTGAAGCGGTTCGCGCTGGTGGTCGATAACTGGATCGCCATCATGATCCGCACCAAGAAGGTGACCGGCTTCACCGCCAGCTATTCGCAGGCGGCAACCGTGTTCCCTTTCATTCTGGTCGCCCCTGCCTACTTCGCCGACAAGATCCAGCTCGGCGGCATGATGCAGACGGCGAGTGCGTTCGGCAGCGTGCAGGGCGCGCTGTCGTTCTTCGTCACCGCCTATCGTTCGCTGGCGGAATGGCGCGCCGTGGTCAGCCGCCTTGACGGCTTCGAGGAGGCGATCGCCCGCGCCGCGGCGTTGCCCGCGGAGCCCGGCCACATCGCGCACGCCACGGCGAGCGATGCCGCCATCAGCCTCGACGACCTGCGGCTTCGGTTGCCCGACGGCCGGCCGATGGTGACGGCTACGGCGCTGCGATTGCAGCCCGGCGAAAGCACCTTGATCAAGGGGCCGTCGGGCGCGGGCAAGTCGACGCTGTTCCGCGCCATCGGCGGCATCTGGCCGTTCGGCACCGGCACGGTGCGGATTCCCGCCGCAGCCAAAATCATGATCCTGCCGCAGCGGCCTTACTTCCCGGTCGGCTCGCTGAAAAGCGCGGTCGCTTATCCCGCCGAGGCCGATACCTTCGACGACGCGGCGGTGCGCTCGGTCATCGCCGCCGTGGGACTTCCGGCGCTGGCCGACCATCTCAACGCGGACGGGCACTGGAACGCGCGACTCTCGCTCGGCGAACAGCAGCGACTCGGCCTGGCGCGGGCGATCCTCGCAAAGCCCGACTATCTGTTCCTCGACGAGGCGACGGCCTCGCTCGACGAGGCGGCCGAAAGCCAGCTCTACCGGCTGATGGCGGAAAAACTGCCGGCGACGACAATCGTCTCGATCGGCCATCGCGGTACGCTAAAGGCGCTTCACGCCCGCGAACTGGCGCTGACACCGAGCACCGCGTCGCCCGGCCTCCATGTCATCGATGCCCCCGCGCGAACCGCGTAACGCCCTGCCCTTGCGCCAAACAAGCGGGGCGGCGCTAACCGCCGCCCCGCTGTCAGTTCGAGGACGATTACTTGAGATTCGTCATCGCCGTCAGATCGGCCGAGAGCTTGACGATGCCGGCCGCGCCGCACCACTTCGAGCCGGCGGCGGTTGCGGTGAAATCGCCGGTGAACAGGTTGCAATCGGCCTTGGAGAGGTCGGTGTCGGAGTAGCGGAAGTCGAGCGTGAACACCTTGTAGGTGAAGCCGATGCCGACGTTCCAGGTGTTGTAATCGGCGAACTTGACGTTGCCGTAGAAGGCGTCCGAGGTGCCGAGCCACTGGCGGCCGAACTCGCCCGACAGATACATGCCGACGCCGCTGGTCCCGAACCAGTCGCCGGGCGCGGTCACCTTGCCGACCACCGAGGCATAGGTGCCGTTTGCGCCCGAATTGAGGAAGTTCGGTGAGTAGAACGCATTCGCCCCGATCGAGAATGTGTCGCTGACGGTATAGGTGACCTTGCCGTAGAACTCGTAGAAAGAAACATCCTTCTTCATGAAGTTGCCGTTGGGCAGAAATTCCGCCCCGGCCGGGCACAGGCCCGCCGCGACGCCGCCGGCGTTGGCGTCGATGCACTGGCCGCCGGGATAGAGATAGCCCCAGACGCCGAAGTCGAAGGCCACCGGACCGAAGGTCGGGCGGATGCCGGCATAGACATCCACCTCGGCGGCGGCGCGGTTGGTGAAGGAGATGCTGTTACCGGCCGCGCCGACATAGAACTGAAGATCCTTGGTGACGTTGAAGCGCGGCTCGAAATAGGCGCTGACCGAAGCCTCGCGATTGGACTGGCTGACGCCCCGGAACACGTAGTTGTTGGTGATACCTGCCCCGAACGCGATGTCCCAGGGGTCGAACGCAGTCACCGGCGGCGCCTTGGTGTAGACCTTCGCCGGTAAATCGGCGGCCGAAGCCATGGCGGTTCCGGCCATCAGCACCGCCGCCATGGCGAGACATATCTTCTTCATGACGATCCCCATCGAAGGTTGAACCGGCACGGACCACGATGGTGACGCGCCGGGATACATTCGCTTGCGGGGATCAATCTGCGGGCGAGAGGAACGAACGGAAAGCAACAATGGCAGGCAATTGCTGCCTCGTTAGGCGGTCAGGCTGCGGCTGGCGACGAGAGCCGACAGGTGTTGCGAACTAACAACATCGCGGATGCACGAACCGTTTCCGGCGCGTCCGGCCGCACGCAAGACGCGTCGGAATCGAGACACGGCGCGACCGCGCGGGCCGGGCGCCAAACCGGCGGGCAGTCGCCGGTTCACGCGCTCTTGGCCGCCGCCTTTTCCATTTCGGTGATCGCCAGCAGCGAATGGGCGTAAGCCCCGCCGGCCCGCATCTCGGCGGCGACCCAGATCGCTTCCATCAGTTCCTGCTGGGACGCGCCATGGCGAAGCGCGGCCTTGGTGTGGCCCGAGATGCAGTACGGGCATTGCGTGACGTGGGCGACAGCGACCGCGATGATCTGCTTCATCTTGGCCGGCAACGCGCCGTCCGCGAACACCTTCTGGCTGAAAGCCTGAAACGCGGCCTCCGCCTCGGGCGCCAGTTCGCGGCGCTTCTGGGCGAGTTCTCGCGTGGCTGCTGGATAGAGTCCGTCCGACATTATCGTTCTCCCGATTTGCACATGGTCCGATCAGGCACGGAGCCGCGCTGTCGCGCCGCCCCATTTTCATGGTTCGGCTGACTGTCGCGGCAACCCGCGCCTTGGCGATGCGTAATTGAACTCCCGCTGCCATGCGCTTGCAAGCGCATGGCAGCTAGGACGGCGCGTGCAGCACCAGCCGATTGAGCCGCGCGGCGAAGGCGGACGGATTTTCCGGCAGTTCGCCGTCGAGAATTTGCGCCTGCTCCAGCAGCAGCAACGACAGGTCGTCGCGCCGCGCCGTATCGGTCGCGGGATCGGCGGCGGCCGCGACCAGCGGATGGCGCAGATTGATCTCCAGGATCGGCTTGGCCCGGCCGCCGCGATTTTGCTGCGCCAGCAGCCGCTCAAGCTCGCGGTCGGGACCATGGCTGCCGGCGACCAGGCACGAGGCGCTGGTGGTGAGCCGGCGCGATGCTCTCACATCGGCGACGCGATCGCCGAGGCTCGTCTTGATCGCGGCGATCGCCGCCGCCTCATCGAGGCCGGGCCTGGCATCATCCGTAACCTTGTCGTCGAGCAGCGGAATCAGATCAAAGTCGATATCGCCCTGGCTCAGCGACTTCAGCGGCTTGCCGCCGAAGTCGAGCGGCGCCGAGGTCCAGAACGCATCGACCGGATCGGTCAGCAAGAGCACCTCGATGCCGCGCGCGGAAGCCGCTTCCAGCATCGGATTGGATTTCAGCCGCTCGATGCTGTCACCGACAAGGAAATAGATCTCGGTCTGGTTGGGCTTCAGGTCCGCGACATACTGCTTCAGCGACCGCCGCTCGCCGGCGGTGGTGGTGAAGCGGGCAAGGCCAAGCAGCTTGTCGCGCCGCTCGAAATCCTCGTAAAGCCCTTCCTTGATGACGGAGCCGAAGGCGTCCCAGATGCTGTCGAACTTTTCCGGCTCTTTGTCGCTCAGCGCTTCAAGCTCGGAAATCACCCGCCCGGTCACTGCCTTGCGGATTTGCGCGAGCTGCGGATTGTTCTGCAACATCTCGCGCGAGATGTTCAGCGGCAAGTCCTCGCTGTCGATCACCCCGCGCATGAAGCGCAGGTAAGCCGGCAGGACGTCGGCATCGGCGGTGATGAACACCCGTCGGACATAGAGCTTGACGCGGCCCTTGCGCGTCGGCTCGAACAGGTCGAACGGCTTGACTGATGGCGCGAACAGCAGCACTGCGTAAGCCTGCCGCCCCTCTGCGCGATAATGCAGCGTCATGGCGGGCTCATCGAAAGCCCCCGCGATCGACTTGTAGGCGGCCGTGTAATCCTCCGGCGTGAGTTCGGACTTCGAGCGCTGCCACAGCGCGCTGGCTGAATTGATCTGGCGCGGTTCGGCTCCTTCCGCGATCAGTTCGATCGGAAACTGGATGTTGTCGGAATAAGAATGGACGATGCGCTCAAGCCGGCCGGCGTCGAGATATTCGGCCGCATCGGATTTCAGATGCAGCACGATCTCGGTGCCGCGCGCGATCCGGTCGGCATCGGCCGCCGCGCCGGGCGCGACGGTGAAGCCGCTGCCGCCCGACGACGACCACACCCACACCTCATCAGTCCCAGCGCGGCGGCTGGTGACGACGACGCGCTCGGCGACCATGAACGCGGCGTAGAAGCCGACGCCGAACTGTCCAATCAGCCCTAGCCCGTCCTTGGCCTCCTTCAGCCGCGCGACGAACGATTTGGTTCCCGAGCGCGCGATGGTGCCGAGATTGTCGATCAGGTCCTGCCGGTCCATGCCGATGCCGGTATCGGTGACCGTCAGCGTGTTGGCGCTGTTGTCGGGCGCGATCATGATCCTGAGCGCGCCGCCCTTGTCGAGCAGGTCGGGCTGCGCGATGGCTTCGTAACGCAGCTTGTCGCAGGCGTCGGAGCCGTTGGAAATCAGTTCGCGGAGGAAGATATCGGTTTCGGAATAGACCGAATGCACCATGAGCTGCAAAAGCTCGGCCACCTCGGCCTGAAACGGTTGAGATTCGATCGTGGCATCGTTCGGCGACATAACAAACCCTGGCTCGTCATGGGATTCATGAAGGGGAGAGAGGGTTTTGATATAGCGCCGCGCCGGCGCAGATCAAGCATGGGACGACGCCCCGCCGCAACCGCACGGCCCCCGGCAAATCGATGCGGCATGGCGCGGCGGCACGCACCCCGCTGCGCCGCACGGCGCGCGCGATGTCACGACGCGCGTCATGCGGCGATCCCGCCATGTCGTTGTATTGCGGCAGCCGCCGTCAGGATCGCTTCAGCGCTGATGGCCGAGGCCAATGCCGAGCTTCATCGCCTTCTGCCGCAGCGAGCCGACCGTGCGCTTGGTCAGCCGGGCGATGGTGGCAACAGGGGTTCGCGCTTTCGAATGGGCGCGAAGCTCCTTGATATCCGCCCTCGAATACGGCCGCCGCGCGACCTTCCTCGCTCCCCGCGCCGGGGTCTTTGCGGATTTCGTTGCCTTTGCGGTCTTTGTCGTCTTCGCTGATTTCTTTGCCTTCGCAGTCTTCGCGACAGTTACTTTGGTTTTGCGAACAACTTTCTTCGTTTTCTTTGCCACTGATATCTCCTGAGCTATCCATGCGCTTCTAGCATACATGCGCACATGTGCAACTCATGCGACATTTGGTAACTGCGCCCGCGTGAGCGATATCGCGAGATCGAGCGCCGTAAGCAACAACGCCATAGTTGCATCATGGGTCCGAAGATCGGCCGCGATGGCTGGCGGCGCGCGGCATCGTTGCCTGCCCGCCCCATTTTATCGATGCCTGGACTCATTCTTGTTCCATATTGACAGATTATTTCGCCATTATCAAAATCGCTACCAGAACACCCTTCAGTGTTCCGCTATCGATCCCGCCGAAAGAGCGGAGAGCCACCGGGAGGACATTCATGAAGAAGCCATTGCTGATCTGCGCCCTGTTCGCCGCCATGACATCGCCGGCGTTCGCCCAGATTTCAGACGACGTGGTTCGGATCGGCGTTCTTACCGATCTTTCCAGTTGGGGCCGTGACAACAGCGGACCGGGCTCGGTGGAAGCCGCGCGCATGGCGGTCGAGGAGTTCGGCCCCACCGTGCTCGGCAAGCCGATCGAGATCGTCGGCGCGGACCACCAGATGAAGACCGACGTCGGCGTCCAGATCGCGCGCGACTGGTTCGACAACGGCAAGGTGGACGCGGTCGCCGATATCCCGAACTCCGGCATCGCCATCGCGATTCACAACATGGCGAAGGAGCGCAACAAGATCGCGCTGCTCTCCGGTCCCGGCGCCAGTTCGCTGACCAACGAGTTGTGCAGCCCGAACACCGTTCACTTCGCGTACGATACCTACGCCCTTTCCAAGGTGACGACCTCCGCCGTGATCGGCGAAGGCGGCAAATCGTGGTTTTTCGTGACCGCCGACTACGCCTTCGGTCACCAGCTCGAAAAGGACGCCACCGAGTTCATCAAGAAACTCGGCGGCACCGTGCTGGGCAGCGTCCGCCACCCGACCAACACCGCGGACTTCTCCTCGTTCGCATTGCAGGCGCAGAACTCCAAGGCCAACGTCGTCGCCTTCGCCAATGCCGGTCAGGATACCGACAACGCCATCAAGCAGTCCGGCGAGTTCGGTCTGGTACGCGGCGGACAGAAGCTGGTCGGCCTCCTGATGTTCGATACCGACGTCCACGCCATCGGCCTCCAGGGGCGCAAGGCACTTACATGACCACCGCGTCCTACTGGAACATGGACGACAAGACACGCGCGTGGTCGAAGAAGTTCTTCTCCAGGACCAACGTGATGCCGACCATGATCCATACCGGCGTCTACGGCTCGGTGCTGCACTATCTCAAGGCGATCAAGGCCGCCGGCACCGACGATCCGGCCAAGGTGATGGCCAAGATGCGCGAACTGCCGATCGAGGACATCTTCGTGCATGGCGGCAAGCTGCGCGAGGACGGCCGCGTGATCCGCGACATGTATCTCGCCCGCGTCAAGAAGCCGTCGGAATCCAAGGAGCCGTGGGACTATCTCGAAATCGTCAAGACCGTGAAGGGCGAGGACGCGTACCGGCCGGCCGCGGAATCCCAGTGCCCGCTGCTCAAGAAGTAAGGCCAGGCCGATGACGGGCGGAAACGGCGCGGCAAGCGTCTATGAGTGCGATGTGCTGGTGGCGGGATCGGGCGCGTCCGGAATGGCGGCGGCGATCACCGCCGCGCATCACGGCCTCAAGGTTCTGATCGCCGAGAAGGAGCCACGCTTCGGCGGCACCACGGCGCGGTCCGGCGGCTGGCTGTGGATTCCCGGCACGTCGCTGGCCCGCGCCTGGGGCATCAATGAGGCGCCGGACGCCGCCCGCGCCTATCTGCGACACGAGGCCGGCAACAACTACGATGCCGCCCGTGTCGACGCCTTCCTTGCCGGCGGCCCCGAGGCCGTCGATTTCTTTACCTCACATACCGCCTTGCGCTTCGACATGCCGCTCACCTTCCCGGATTATCACGCGGAAGCGCCGGGCGGCGCGCAGGGCGGGCGCTCCATGGTCACCCGTCCCTTCGACGGCCGCGAACTCGGCGACCACATCAAGCAACTCGGCGCGCCGCTGCCCGAACTCACCGTGTTCGGCATGATGCTGGGTTCCGGCAAGGAGATCATCCATTTCATGCGCGCGACGAAGTCGCTGACATCGGCGCTCTACGTCGCCAGGCGGCTATCGAAACATTTCCGCGATGTGATGACACACGGCCGCGGCATGACGCTGACCAACGGCAACGCGCTGGCCGGCCGACTGGCGAAGTCGGCGTTCGATCTCAAAATTCCGCTGTGGCTGTCGTCGCCGGTGCGCGAACTGATCGTGGAGAACGGCGCGGTGCGCGGCGCGCGCGTGCAGCACGAGGGCAAGGAGGTGCGCGTCCATGCCCGACGCGGCGTCGTGCTCGCCTGCGGCGGCTTCCCCCGCGATGTCGCGCGGCGCAAGGCGATGTTTCCGCACGCGCCGACCGGCACCGAACACTATTCGCCGGCTCCCGAAGGCAACACCGGCGACGGCTTGCGGCTGGCGGAGACGATCGGCGGCCGTATCGACGATACGTTGCCGAACGCGGCGGCATGGGTGCCGGTGTCGGTAACCAGGCGCAAGGACGGCACCGGCGGGGTGATGCCGCACTTCATCGATCGCGCCAAGCCGGGCGTCATCGCCGTGATGCGCGACGGCCGGCGCTTCGCCAACGAAGGCAATTCCTATCACGACTTCGTCCAGGAGATGGTGAAGGCGGCGAAGCCCGGCGAGGAGGTTGCGGCGTTCCTGATCTGCGACCACCGAAGTTTACGCAAATACGGTCTCGGCTGCGTGCCGCCGTTCCCGATGCCGCTCGGCCGTCACCTCAGAACCGGCTATCTGATGCGCGGCGCGACGCTCGGCGAACTCGCGAAAAAGGCCGGCATCGATCCCGGACCATTCGAGGCCACCGTCGCCGCGTTCAACGCGGAGGCGGCCGGCGGCTTCGATCCGCAGTTCGGCAAGGGCACGCGCGCCTACAACCGCTATCAGGGCGACGCGCTGCACGGGCCCAACCCCTGCGTCGCGCCGGTCGAGCACGGCCCGTTCTACGCCATCAAGATGGTGATCGGCGATCTCGGCACCTATGCCGGCATCAGAACCGACGCAAACGCCCGCGCCGTCGACGCCAATGGCCAGCCGATCCCCGGCCTTTACGCGGCGGGCAACGACATGGCGAGCATCATGGGCGGCAATTATCCTGGCGCGGGCATCACCCTCGGCCCGGCGCTGACGTTCGGCTACATCGCCGGCCGTCACCTCGCCTCCACCGCGCAACAGGGCGCCTGAGCCATGAACCCGTCGCAACCGCAATTGCTGGCCGGACGTCTGGCGCTGGTGACCGGCGCCGGACAGGGCAACGGCCGCGCCATCGCGCTCGGCCTCGCGGCGCACGGCGCCGACGTAGTGGTGACCGACATCGATCCAACGACGGCACAGCAGACCGCCGCCGCCGTCATCGCACAGGGCCGGCGCGGCTTCGCCTTTCAACTCGACGTCACCGACACGGATGCCTGCGCGGCGCTGGCCAAAACCGTCGGCACTGAGATCGGCGCGGTCGCGATCCTCGTCAACAACGCCGGGATCATCATCCGCGAGACGATCGATTCCCCGCGCGCGCACGATAGCTGGCGGCGCGTCCTCGACGTCAATCTCAACGGCGTCTTCAACGTCACGCACGCATTTCTCGGCGCGTTGCGCGAGAGGCGGGGATCGATCGTCAATATCGGTTCGATCGCGTCTTTCGTCGGCGTCGCCGATACGCTCGGCTATTCGCCCTCGAAAGGCGGCGTCAGGCTGTTGACGCAGGCGCTGGCGCGCGAGCTGGCCCGCGACGGCATCCGCGTCAACGCCATCGCCCCCGGCGTTATCGAAACCGCGATGACCAAGGCCACGCGCGAGGATCCGGCGCGGCTTGCCGGCTTCCTTGGGCGCACGCCGCTCGGCCGCATCGGCCAGCCCGACGAACTGGTCGGCCCGGTGGTGTTTCTCGCATCCGATATGGCGTCCTATGTCAGTGGCGTCACGCTGCCGGTCGATGGCGGCTTTCTTGCGGTCTGAACCGGCGCGGGTATAGAGCATCCGCCATGGGCAAGACGAGTCGGGGCATACAATCGATCGAGGTCGGGGGGCAGTTGCTGCGCGCGATGGCGCAGAGCCTTGAGCCGATGATGTTGCGCGATCTGGCGCGCGAAGCCGGCATGACGCCAGCGAAAGCGCATCCTTATCTGGTCAGCTTTCTCCGTCTCGGCCTGATCGAGCAGGACGCCGCAACCGGGCGCTACGATTTCGGCGCGTTCGCGCTCGAACTCGGTCTCGTCAGCCTGCACCGGCTGTCCGCCGTTCGCATCGCCACGCCGAGGATCGCGGCACTGGCGCGGGACATCAATCACGCGGTTGCGCTGTCGGTATGGGGCACCTACGGTCCCACCGTGATCCGGCTTGAGGACTCGAGCCGGCCGGTCCACATCGTGATGCGGGTCGGATCGGTGATGGCGATGCTGGAAACCGCGACCGGCCGCGCCTTTTCGGCGTTCCTGCCACCTAATATCCTGAAGACGGCGCTGGACTCGAAGCTCGACCGGCTTGGCATCGGTTATTCCAGCCGGCGCGCAAGGTCGGGCCCGGAGATCGAGGTCATGCTGGCCGATGTTCGCAAGCGCGGCTTGACCCGCGCGGCGGGCGATCCGCTGTCCGGCGTCAATGCCTTCGCAGCGCCGGTTTTCGATCACGCCGGCGCGGTGGTGCTGTCGATCACCGCGATGGGCCCCGCTGGCAGTTTCAACGTCGATTGGAACAGCCCGATCGCCAGGGCGCTGCTCGATTGCGCCAACGGTATCTCACGGCGGCTCGGATACACCGGCCATCGCGCCCCGCGCGGCCGGTCCTGAGATCACCCCGGCAAGACGAAATGGACGAGAACGAGGCCGGCGCAAACCAGAAACACCAGCGACAGCGTCACCGCCGCGGTGACCCGCCCGCCGACCTCGCGGATCACCTTGAGATCGACGCCGAGGCCGAGCGCCGCCATCGACAGCACGGTGAGGATGCTGGCGACTTTCTGAATCGGCGCGATGGCGGCATCCGGAATCAGGGCCAGCGAGCGGCACGCCGCCAGCACGAAGAACGCGACGATGAACCACGGCACCGCCCGGAAGAAGCCGAGCTTCGGCATCACCCCCTCGCCGCCGCTGTGAAACGCGCGCGCGCCGAGCGCGATGCAGGCGACCACCGGTCCCAGCATCATCACCCGCACCAGCTTCACCAGCGTACCGATCTGCGCGCTCAGCAACCCCACCGGCACCGTTGCCGCCAGAACCTGCGGCACGGCGTAGACCGTGAGGCCGGCAAGGATGCCGTACTGGGTTTCGGACAAAGCGAGCAGCGGAATCAGGATCGGCAGGCCGAGCACGATGACGACGCCGAGGATCGCGGTAAACGAAATCGACGAGGCGATTTCATCGGAGCTGGCGCCGATCACCGGCGCGACCGCCGCGATCGCCGAATTGCCGCAGATCGAATTGCCGCAGGCCACCAGAATCGACAGCCGAGCCGAAAGCCCGAGCGCCCGGCTGATGCCGTAGCTCACCATCAGCGTCAGCACCACGATGATGACGATCGCCGCGAGCAGCACGATCCCGGTCGAGGCGATCACCGCCATCGTCACCGACGCTCCGAGCAGCGCCACCGCCACCTCAAGAAGCTGCTTGGCGCTGTAAGCGATCCCGCTCCGCCATCGTGGACCGGGGGTCCAGGCCGCGCGCAGCGCCATCCCGAGCAGGATCGCGATAACGATCGCCTCAAGGTAAGGATGCCCGAGCGTCCGTTCCTGGACCGTCTGGACCGCCACCGCAAGCGCGGTAACGACACCGCACAGCGCGATGCCGGGAAGCAAGCTTGCGATTTTTATAAAGGGAGCGGCCCGGCGGACGACACCGTTCGCAGGCTTGGATTGATCTGACACGCGATATCCTTCAATGCAGTGAGAATATGCGTTGCCGCCCGCCGCTTTGGAAATATTATTTCCACATAGGCCGATAGAGCTGGATTATGTCCCTCAACCTCCACCTGTTCCGCATGTTCGCAACCGTGGTGCGAACCGGCAGCTTTTCACGCGCCGCCGAGGTGCTGGGCATCAGCCAACCCGCCATTTCAAAGGGTGTGCGCGATTTCGAACTCCAGGTCGGCTGCCGCCTGCTGAACCGCACGCCGAAGGGCGTGGTCCCGACCGAGGAAGGGCTGGCGCTATCGCGCCACGCGGAAGCGCTGTTCGCGGTGGAACGCGCCGCCGAGGACGAACTCTCGGCGCTGCGCGGCCTGCACAACGGCTCGCTACGGATCGGCGCCAGCACCACGATCGCGACCTACATGCTGGCGCGCTACCTCGGCGCGTTTCATCGCGCTCACCCGGACGTCGACCTCTACGTCGTCAGCGCCAACACCCGCGACATCGCCGACCAGATGGCGCGGCAGGACATCGATATCGCGCTGGTGGAAGGCCCGGTCGAGGGTCGCAACCTGACCGCCGTGCCATGGCAAACCGACGTCATGTCGCTTATCGTCGCGCCGGACCATGCCTTTGCCCGCGAGACCGGCCCGATCGATCCCGAACGGCTTCAGGACGAAATCATGATCATCCGCGAACCGGGTTCGGGAACGCGCGAGGTGGTCGCAAAGGCGCTGGCGGCGCGCGGCATCGAGCCGACGCGAACGCTGGAGGTGGGAAGCACAGAGGCGATCAAGCAGGTGGTCGCGGCCGGCGTCGGCGCATCGATCGTTTCCGCGGCATCGATCGTCGATCAAACCGCGCAAGGACGGTTGAAAACGATCCCGATGCACAACCTGACTATCGAACGGACCCTGTGGCAGTTGAAGCCCTTCGGCCGGATCGCCATGCCGGCGGCGCGCGCGTTCGAGAAGATGCTGAATCATCGGGGCGGAGATCGGCGGCCGGCATGAGCGCTATCTCGACGTTGTCTGCGGCGCGCCGCGCGCGTCAGGGAAGCCGACCGTGAGGCCGGTGGAAAAGCAGGCGGCGCGAATCAGCACCACGGTGACGACCAGCAGCCAGAACGCCGCCTGCCCGATGCGGCCGAGCACGCGGCCACGCGCTCCGGGCACCGTGGCGGCGGCAGGGTTCGGCGCGCCGGGGACGGCTTCACCATAGGCATCAAACTGCTCCGGCGGCATTCACGCTCCATCGTCGATCGGAGCTCGATGATGTTGTCGGACGCCGTTTTGGACAATGGACGGGAATTTCGAATTTGCCGGCGATCGGAGAGATTTCATCCGCCCGCCGATGGCGCGCGATCAAAGCCTGCTCTTTGCCGGATTATGTCGCTCACAGCCGCCGGAGGTTGTGGTTGAAACAGGCGGCGTCTGCCGATAGACAAGCCTCCGCCGGACCCGGATTCCGACAAAAGATGCCGCCAGCCGCCGCGGGGCGGGCCGCCGGCTCCGGGGATGGCTGTTGGGGCGTAGCCAAGTGGTAAGGCAGGGGATTTTGATTCCCCCATGCGGAGGTTCGAATCCTCCCGCCCCAGCCAGTTGAAAACAAAGAATAATTCGCGATATTTCTCTTTTAGTTCTGAACACGATCTCCCCGCTCGTTCTGAACGGATGATCTCTTCCCGTTCACGCTCCCTGACAAGTCGATGTACGTTTACTACACGCCGACGCACTGGCGGCCCGCCCCGCCCTCCAAGCACGCGCGATCATGTCGTCCCGAAGTCAAAGCAGGTTCCTCGCGAACGGATTTTCGGATCACTGACCATATGGGCATGTCGTCAATGCGACATCATAGTCATGATACCCCAACCGAGCCGGGCTAGGATGCAGAGCAATGGCCCTGCACTTTTTACGGACCCGGCGAGTTTGCTCCACGGCATCCCCAGAGAGTGGCGTGGGGATTGGATCCCATCGGAATCCGCGTTTTCCCTCAACAGAGCCAGAATATCGGAGCGGATAAAGTCATCCCGCCCCTAACATCTCAATGCACCGCTCATATCAGCACCTCTGCCGCCTGAACGCCGCTCCCGAAACAAAGCGAACCGGAAGCGAATTGGCGATGATCGGCGGCGCACTTGATTGAGAATGAGGCGGAAGGAATGGCGCAGTTTCGCATCCAGCCGACGTCAATCGACCCGTACATCGCACGGCGGATCGCAGCAAAGGCACGCCCGATCCCGGAGAAAATCGAGACGGCGTTGACATGGGGCGCGGACGAACACCTGCTGCTGGGCTGCGCTACAGCAGCCTGGATCGCCTCGACGGTTTCCGCTCGCCGCTTCGCCCCGCAACCGGACATCTGCTCATAGTTGCCGCCGCAACGACAGCCGCTCCGCATCTCTTGAAAAGAATATTCGATCAGATCAGGCAGGATCGAACGACAGTCAAAGGCCACCTCCACGGCATCCCTGTGTCCGGTGACGGCATGGGTGCCTTCCCGTCCGGCCATGCGCTCCATATGGGAGCCTTGGCCTCGGCAGCGGCTGTCCTGCCCCGGCGATACAAGGTTCCGATCTGGGGTGTAGCGCTTGGTCTATCCGCAACGAGGGTTACGATACTTGCGCACTGGCTGTCCGACGTTACGGCGGGCTTCGTCACCGGCATCGCTCTCGAACGCTTCATCCGGTGGTTCACCGGCTGTTCCGACAAGGAAGTCCGTAACCTCATCGCAAATGGACGGAAGACGTGACCGAATATGTCCTTCGGTTCCTGGCCGCCGCGGTCAGGAAGCTGCGGCGCTCGATGCCGCGGGCGCGGCTCTCGGCAGCATTGCCATGATGGCGTTCGCCGCGACTTTCTTCGCGATATCATTCTATGGGGCGATTGCCTCATTTGCCGGCGCAAGCATCGCATGGATTCTCGTGGCGATCAGCGCATGAAATCTGTGGCGGACGTTGAAGCGCCCACAGCGGCGGTCCTGATCTCCGAAGTCATCAACCCATCGTTGTCGTCGGATTGTCCCGCGTAACGCCGGGTGCGCTGACATGCACCTCATGCCCTTCGCGGATTGCAAGCGATGCAGCGGCCACAGCCGCCTCGAAGGCCGCCTCCTTCGTCACGTAATCACCTTCCACTTCACCGTCATGTAGAACGCTCCACTTGTCGGCAATCGGCGTGATTGCATAGCTGGCAAGACCCATCTCTCCCTCCCGTGTGTGCTAACTCGTATGGCCTGGATCGATATGCTTCGGGGTATTCTTCTCCTGCTGCGGCACCATCCGGGCAGGATCGGGCTGACCGGGAACGCCTCTCGGGCCGAACTGCTCCCGTTGGATGTCGTCCTCGCTCAGACGCGGCTCGGTATCGCCCAGTTGTCCGCTTCCTCTGTGGCTTGATGGCATCGCATTTCACTCCTTAAAGGAAAGGCCGACCGCCGGTGACGGCGACGGTGGCGCCGGAGACGTAGCTGGAAAGCGGATCGGCGAGCATGACGTATGTCGTCGCAAGCTCCGCCGGCTGACCGGCCCGCTTCATTGGCGTGTTTTCGCCGAAGGTCTTCACCGCTTTCGGCGGCATCGTCGATGGGATCAGCGGCGTCCAGATCGGACCCGGCGCAACCGCGTTGACCCGAATGCCCTTTTCCGCCAGCAGTTGCGCAAGTCCGGCCGTGAAATTATGGATCGCTCCCTTGGTCGTCGCATAGGGAAGCAGCGTCGGATTGGGATCGTCGGAATTGATCGAAGCAGTATTGATGATCGCCGAGCCGGGCTTCATGTGCGGCAAAGCCGCCTTGGTCAGATAGAACATCGCGTGAATGTTGACCCGGAACGTCAGATCCCATTCTTGATCGGTGATATCCTGAAGGTCCTTGAACGTCGCCTGGTGAGCGGCATTGTTAACGAGGATATCGATCCCGCCCAGTTCCGCCACGGCTTGCCTGACGATCGTTTTGCAGTGCTCCGGATGCTGGATGTCGCCGCGGACCAACACCGCTTTCCGGTTCGCCTCTTTGACAAGCCTTGCCGTCTCCCGCGCGTCGCTATCTTCCTCGAGATAGGCGATCAGCACGTCGGCCCCCTCCCTGGCATAAGCGATCGCAACCGCGCGGCCGATGCCGCTGTCGCCGCCGGTGATGACTGCGCGCTTTCCCGTCAGCCGGCCAGAGCCCTTGTAGGTCGTCTCCCCATGATCCGGCACTGGATTCATGCGTGCCGTATCACCCGGCATCGGCTGTTGCTGGGCCGGGTAAGGCGGGCGCGGATAGCCGGCTTCCATCATCTTTCTCCACTTCTGAAAGAAGAAACCCTATTCGCGATTATCGTTCCCCGATTGACTCGACCATGCCGCAGGGAACTCCCGTTCGCACCGGGAGTTTCAAATGGCATCTGAAATGGCCGGAGGAAACCCATGGCCAGAAAAGCGAAGAAAGCCGGCAAGCGCCGCTATTCGAAAAGCTCCGGCAGCGACGTTAAGAAGGAAGTGCGTCGCTACAAAAAAGGCACCGCCAAAAGCGGCCCCGGCGGCAAGGGCGGCAAGGTGAAAAGCCGCAAGCAGGCCATCGCCATCGGCCTGTCAGAGGCTCGGAAGAAGGGCAAGAAAGTCCCCAAGAAAAAATCCTCTGCGACAAAAAAGGCGGCGAAGAAAAAGACATCGAAAAAGCAATCGCGACCCTGAACACCGGCATGAGCAACGACGACCATAGCCCCAACGGGACGAATACGATGGCCCGCGCATTCGCCGAGATCGCGAACTGGACGTCGCAAGCGGCCGGCCGGGCGTCAACGTTCATTCTGGCGGCGCTGGTCGTGCTTGGCTGGGCGATATTGGGACCGATTTTCCACTATTCCGACACATGGCAACTCGTGATCAATACCGGGACCACCATCGTCACCTTTCTCATGGTGTTCCTGATCCAAAGCTCGCAGAACAGGGACAGCGCGGCCATTCAGGTCAAGCTGGACGAACTGATCAGGGTTAGCGCCGCCCATAACTCATTCGTCGGAATCGAACACCTCACGGAGAAAGAACTTGAGGATATCCGCGCCAAGTGCGAGATGCGCGCGGCGGACAAGGTTGGCGAGCGATCCGTCGAGATCGCGTCCACCGAGGCACGGCTTGCCGGAGAAGAAGCGATGTAGATCGCATTCAAGCTAGTGAGTTCCGGTCTCTTGCCAACGTTCGAGAACGTCGGCCGGAACGTCGCCGGATTTCTGCTCCTGCCGGGAGGATGCGTCAGCGCATCCATCAGTCCGTGCACCGATGGCTGCGCGGTGCACGCCTCGATTTCAGCAATGTGGCTGTAGGTTTCCGCCATCCGATTCAATCGATCGCGGATGCTCGGATCGTCCGCGCGCTCGTGGAGATCGTTCGCCTGACGGATAAGTCCTTTCACGTCGACCATGGCGCACCTCTTAAGTGGATGCCTGACCAACGCCGGGATCGCCGAGCGGTTGCCTCGACCAATGGATTTGAACATGGCCCTCAGACACAGTCGCGCGAGGGAACATCCCGAGCCACGCCGAATTGGGTATTGTCGGAGTTCAGTCGCGCCGGGCAGGATTTTATAACTCGCGCTCTCTGCCGATCTGATTAATCCGAAGCCAAAATGGCAAGGCAGGGCGATGGCAAGGATCCGCATCGGCACCTCGGGTTGGCACTATGCTTCGTGGCGCGGCCCCTTCTTCCCGTCCGGACTGATGGTGAAACACCAGCTTCCCTACTACGCTACGCAGTTCGAAACCACGGAGCTGAACGGCGTGTTCTACCGAACGCCGTCCGAGCGGGCCGTGGAATCCTGGCGCGACCATACCGGACACGATTTTATCTTTGCCTGGAAGGCGTCCCGCTTCATCACCCATTGGAAGCGCCTGTCGGAAACCTCCGCGGACAGCATGAAACTCCTTGAACAGCGCCTTTCCCTGCTTGGCGAGAAGGCGGGTCCAGTGCTGTTTCAACTGCCGCCGAACATGAAAGCGGATCATGCGCGACTGACCGGCTTCCTCAAGCTTCTTCGCCGGAAACGGCGATATGTCTTCGAATTTCGTCATCCGAGCTGGTACTCGCCCGGAATAATGCGGCTGCTTTCCGATCGCAATATCGCACTTTGCATTTCCGATCATCACGACGCGCCATCGCCATGGGAGCGCACGGCCGATTTCGTCTACGTCCGCGGGCACGGGCCCGGCGGACGTTACAAGGATCACTACAGCCGAAAAACATTGCACGGCTGGGCCACCGGCTTCCTGAAATGGAAGCGGCGCGGCTTCGATGTCTATGCCTACTTCGACAACGATCAGAAAAGCGCGGCACCCGCCGACGCGCTTTATCTGAAGCGTCAGATATAACCGCGTGTCTTTGACGCCGATATCGCCCTTATCGCGACTCCTACGCTATCGTTCAACGCTCAAGCGGATGAGAGCAAGGCCGGATTCCTTGTCGAACCTTTTGCCTAGATGTGCCGGGCTTTCCGTGAGCAGGACCTCCAGTGTCGGCCGCACATGGGCTCGACCGAGATGGCCGGCCTAAGCCGTGCAATCCCGCCTGCCGACAACGACGTGGATATGGACCGAGGGGTCGCCGGAGGGAGATTCCGCGACATCGCCGATCGGCGAGGCGACCTCCACCTGCTCGGTAATGGCGGTTTCCTGATACTAATCTGCCAGTCCGAGCGGCGACGTATCGGGTGACCCTAACCCCGAAAAGCTTTCGCCGGACACCCGCTCCGCCATATCTTTCTGATGGTACTTGTGTAAAGCTGACGCCAACCAACGAGGCGTTTATTGGCCGTGCCAAACGAAAAGCGGAAATACTCAGAGTACAGAAACGAGGCCTTCCCATTTCGCGGGGGCGAAATGGGAAATCTTATTCGCGAATTCGACTGGTCCAGAACCAGCCTGGGCCCAATCCCCGAATGGCCTGCGCATCTGAAGTCCGCGGTCGGGCTGATGCTTCCCGCAAAAGCACAAATCGTGTTGTTCTGGGGCCCCGAACTCATGGCTCTGTACAACGATGCCTACGTGCCGACGATCGGTGACAAGCACCCAAGGGCGCTGGGACAGCCGGCCCGGGAAAACTGGACCGAGATGTGGAGCGATCTTGAACCGCTGTTGAATCAAGTTCTAACGACCGGAGAAACGGTATCGGCAAAAGATCGCCCTTTCTGTATCGAGCGGCACGGCTATCCGGAAACCGTTTACTTCGATATTTCCTACTCGCCGGTCCACGACGAATTCGGCGCTGTCGACGGCGTCCTGTGCATTGTCGAGGAAACAACGCAGCGGATGGTTGATATCAGCGACCGAGAGCGAGCGGAGTTGGTGCGCGGACGTCTTGCCGCAATTGTCGAATCGTCCGACGATGCGATCATCAGCAAGAATCTCGATGGCGTCATCTCCAGTTGGAATACTGGTGCGGAACGATTGTTCGGCTATACGCCCGATGAAGTCGTCGGCAAACCCATCACACTCCTGATTCCGGAAAATCGGCTGGACGAGGAGCCTGACATTCTGGCGCGACTTCGCAAAGGCGAGCGGGTTGAGCACTTCGAAACGGTCCGTCGATGCAAGGATGGCAGCCTGGTCGATATCTCCCTGACAGTCTCGCCGATCAGAAACGATCATGGCGACGTCATCGGCGCCTCAAAAATCGCCCGCGACATTACCGGCCGCAAGGCGGCTGAACTCTTGCACCGCACGTTGCTGCGCGAGATGAAGCATCGGCTCAAGAATAACATTTCGACCGTCCTGGCGATCGCCCGGCAGAGCTTCCACGGTCACGGCGCCGAAAGCGAAGATTTCCGAAAATTCGAGGCACGTTTATTGGCATTGGCGAATGGTCACGATCTGCTGACTCGCGAGAAATGGGACGGCGCGGATCTGAAAGACATTATCGCGCATATTTTGACGATGCACGGACGCCAGCGGTTTGTGATCGACGGGCCGGATCTGCGGCTCTCGCCGAAATCCGCGCTGGCACTGAATTTGGCTCTCCATGAATTGGCGACCAATGCCGCCAAATATGGCGCGCTTTCAGTCCCTACCGGCAAAGTCAGCATTAGCTGGAGCATCAGGCACGGAGATTCTCCCGGACTCACATTCCGTTGGCAGGAGCAGGACGGCCCGGAAGCTTCGCCACCGAACCAGCGGGGATTCGGTTCGCAGCTGATCGAGCGCATATTGGCCTTCGAACTCAGGGGCGAGGTCAAAGTCGATTACGACCCGGCAGGTGTTGTCTGCGAGATCGTCGCTCCGCTGTCCGCCGATTGGGACGAAGGAGCGCAGACATAAGGCGATGCCGCCTTCCGCCCTCAACTTTTCACGGGCAGCGGTGATGTCTCGTCCGGATTGGGATTGGGCACCTCATCGGGCAATTCGCCCGGTGGCGGCTCCTTGATGTCGGGGACGCGACTTGGATCCGGAGGCGGAATCGGGTTCGGCTCGTTCGGAACCGGGTTTTCTTTCGGTGGCATCGTCGTCTCCATTGGCCAGCGCCGTCGGAAGGGAAAGAAGCCCGCCATGTAGACAGGCTCCTCGCTGAACGTTAGTGCTGACCACCCTTGCGGCCGGCCTCGCTCGCCTTCTCACGATCGTTCGCGAAGTTACCCGGATTGCTGCTTTTGCTCTGGTGTTCCTGCGAGCCACCGCCGTGGCTATGCTGTTCGCCCTTTCGACCAGCTTCCGAAGCCCGCTGCGGATCGTTCGCGAAGTTGCCTGAGCCACCACGTTGTTCCTGTGCCATTTGTGCTTCTCCATTCGGTTGATAGCAACGATGGTTCAACGAACGTTGGCAGCTTTGGTTGTGAACGTCGCAAGACTTCTTCGTGATGAATCGGAGAATCCGGAACAGTCTCGGCCAAGCCCGCATCGCGCCATGGCGCAGGCTGCCGCCGGATATCCGGCGGATGGCGACCGATGGAGTCGCCGGAGATTTCCTCAAACCTTGTTGCCGGTCATGCCATGGCCGGATACCCTCCGCACAGCCAATTGAAATCCCAACACAAATCACGATTTCCGGCGCGTCCCGGCAAAGGCACGACAACATGCCGCGCCGGCTATGGCAGGCGCGTCAGGTATGGCAAGATTATCGAGGCTCGGGCGCACTGGCGGAGAGAAACGGCAATGTTCATCGCAATGAATCGGTTCAAGGTCAGAAAAGGCATGGAGAAAGCCTTCGAGGACGTCTGGTCCAGCCGGGAATCCTATCTCGACCGCATGAGGGGGTTCGTCGAATTCCACCTCCTGAGGGGACCTGAAGCCGAGGACCATACGCTATATGCCTCGCATACCGTGTGGCGCTCGCAGGATGACTTCGAGGCATGGACACGTTCACAGGAATTCCGCGACGCCCACGCCCGCGCCGGCAACAGGTCGTCAACGGCATCCCTCTATCTTGAGCATCCGAAATTCGAGGGCTTCGAGGTGCGAATAACCCAGACCAACGGCAAGGCCACCGCCGCCTGAGCCGCGGCGCGGCGTGATATTTCGCGGGCCACGACGCGGACCATCGCGGGTTAGCGCGAGAGCGCAAGCCTGTTGCCCAACCACGCCGTTTAATGGCAGTTTCCATCATCGATCGAACCGCCCCGTCGCCGGAAAGCCTGCCTGATCCGCCCTTCCGTGGCCGCCGCACCGTTCCAACGCCGATGCTCCCCGGCATCCGGTTCCTGTTATCTCAAGAGAGCCAGCGCATGAGCACGACCTCCCCCTCCCCCACCATCATCTACACCCTGACCGACGAGGCTCCGGCGCTGGCGACAACCGCGTTCCTGCCGATCGTGCGCGCCTTCGCCGCGCCTGCCGGCATCGATGTCGTCACCAGCGACATCTCGGTGGCAGCCCGCATTCTTGGCGAGTTTCCCGAATTTCTGACCGAGGCGCAGCGCGTGCCGGACAACCTCGCTGAACTCGGTCGGCTGACGCTGCTGCCGGATACCAACATCATCAAGCTGCCCAACATCAGCGCCTCGGTGGCGCAACTGATGGCGGCCATCAAGGAGTTGCAGGGCAAAGGCTACAAGATCCCGGACTATCCCGAAAATCCAAAATCGGACGAGGAAAAGGCGATCCGCGCGCGCTACGCCAAGTGCATCGGCAGCGCGGTGAACCCGGTGCTGCGCGAGGGCAATTCCGACCGCCGCGCACCGCTGGCGGTGAAGAACTACGCGCGCAAGAATCCCCACAGCATGGCGGAATGGAGCCAGGCATCGCGCTCGCACGTCTCGCACATGCATCACGGCGATTTCTATCATGGCGAGAAGTCGATGACGCTGGACCGCGCGCGCGACGTCAGGATGGAGCTGATTACCAAGAGCGGCAAGACCATCGTCCTCAAGCCCAAGGTGTCGCTCCAGGATCGCGAAGTCATCGACTCGATGTTCATGAGCAAGAAGGCACTGCTGGAATTCTACGAGCAGCAGATCGAGGACGCCCGCAAGACCGGCGTGATGTTCTCGCTGCACGTCAAGGCTACCATGATGAAGGTATCGCACCCCATCGTATTCGGCCACTGCGTCAAGATCTTCTATCGCGACGCCTTCGAGAAACATGACGCGCTGCTCAAGGAACTCGGCGTCAACGTCAACAACGGCATGGTCGATCTTTACACCAAGATCGCCACCCTGCCGCAAAGCATGCAGGACGAGATCCGGCGCGATCTGCACGCCTGTCACGAGCACCGACCCGAACTGGCGATGGTGGACTCGGCCAAGGGCATCACCAATTTCCATTCGCCCAACGACATCATCGTCGATGCCTCGATGCCGGCGATGATCCGCAACGGCGGCAAGATGTGGGGCGCCGACGGCCGCCTCAAGGACGTCAAGGCGGTGATGCCGGAAAGTACCTTCGCCCGCATCTATCAGGAGATGATCAACTTCTGTAAGTGGCACGGCGCGTTCGACCCGAAAACGATGGGCACTGTGCCCAACGTCGGCCTGATGGCGCAGCAGGCCGAGGAATACGGCTCGCACGACAAGACCTTCGAAATCCCCGAGGACGGCATCGCCAATATCACCGACCTCGCCACCGGCGAGGTGCTGCTGAGCCAGAACGTCGAGCAGGGCGATCTCTGGCGGATGTGTCAGGTCAAGGACGCCGCCATCCGCGATTGGGTCAAGCTCGCCGTCACTCGCGCGCGCCACTCGGGGATGCCGGTGCTGTTCTGGCTCGACCCCTATCGGCCGCACGAGGCGCAACTCATCGCCAAGGTGAGGATGTATCTGCAGGAGCACGATACCAACGGCCTCGACATCCAGATCATGAGCCAGGTGCGCGCCATGCGCTATACGCTGGAGCGCGTGATCCGCGGCCTCGACACCATCAGCGCCACCGGCAACATCCTGCGCGATTATCTCACCGACCTGTTTCCCATTATGGAGTTGGGCACCTCGGCCAAGATGCTGTCGATCGTGCCGCTGATGGCGGGCGGCGGCATGTATGAGACCGGCGCCGGCGGCTCGGCCCCCAAGCACGTCCAGCAACTGGTGGAGGAGAACCACCTGCGTTGGGATTCCCTGGGCGAATTTCTGGCGCTCGCGGTCTCGCTTGAAGACCTTGGCCTGAAGACCGGAAACGGAAAGGCCAAGCTACTGGCGAAGACACTGGACGCCGCCACCGGCAAGCTGCTCGACAACAGGAAGTCGCCTTCGCCGCGAACCGGCGAACTCGATAACCGCGGCAGCCAGTTCTATCTGGCGATGTACTGGGCGCAGGAGCTTGCCGCGCAGAGCGATGACGCCGAGCTGGCGGCGAAATTCAAGCCGCTGGCGGAAGCGCTGGCCCGCAACGAGGAGAAGATCGTCGCCGAACTTGCCACCGTGCAGGGCGCGCCCGCCGACATCGGCGGCTACTACTTGCCGGACCCGGGAAAATGCGCCGCCGTGATGCGCCCGAGCGCGACACTCAATGCCGCGCTGGCGTAAGTGATGAGAATATAGAACACCGAGAATATAGAACACAGCGGGAGCGCGATGCGCCGCCCTTGCCCACCGGCGCGCGCACCCGTTGCCTCCGTCTCCGCTACCCTTACCGGCCGGCGAGCCGGAATTTAAGGGCCTGAATCAGGACTTGGAAATACCGCCGTCGATCACCGGTCCCATCGCTTCATATCGCTTGCCGTTGAAGCGCACGAGCTGCAATTGCTCGACCGGGTAATAGTCGGTCGGGCTGGTGTTGACCTTGATACCCGGCAGCAGGAGATCGCACTCGAAATCCTTGAGGTTCGCGGCCTGCTTCATGATGTTCGCGCGCGAGACGTCGTCACCGCACTGGGTGAGAACCTGCACCATGACCTGACTGACGACATAGGCAATGCCGGCATAGATGTCATTCTTCGCGGCTTCCGGATCGTATTTGTCCAGAAACGTGCGCCATGTCTTGATCGCCGGATCGTCGTCCCACGACGCATCGACCGGATCCTTCATATACGCGCTTGAAACAATCCCGTTGGAGATATCGAGTCCGGCGGCCTTGAGCGTGGATCCCGCCGACGAGGCATTATTGCCGATATAATGAGTCACCTGCCAACCCAACTCGGCAATCTTCCTGATCCCCTGCGCCGCGAATTTCGGCGTCGTCATGCTCATGAAGACGTTCGCGCCGGCGGCCTTGCACTTCACGATCTGGCTGTCGATCGTCGGCGCCGACGTCTCGTAGGACAGTTCCGCGACGATCATCGACGATTTCTCGCCGAGCCCGCTCTTGAAGCCCTTCAGCACGTCCCGGCCGAAATCGTCGTTCTGATAGACGATGCCGATCTTGGCGTCCGGCTGCGTCGACAGTACGTGCTGGGCGAAGATGCGCCCTTCGATCTGGTAACAGGGCATGAAGCCCATGGTCCACGGGAAGCTCTTGTAGTTGCCGAATTCGGTGGCGCCGGAAGCGATGAAAAGCTGCGGCACCTTTTTCTGGTTCATGTATTTCATGATCGCCGCGTTGGTCGGCGCGCCGAGCGGGCTGAACAGCACGTCGATCTCGTCGCTTTCGACCAGCTTGCGCGCCTGCTCGACCGTTTTCGGCGGACTGTAGGCGTCGTCATAGGTGATGTACTTGATCTTGCGGCCGTTCACGCCGCCGCGCTCGTTGATCATCTTGAAATAGGCGCCGGGCGTCCGGCCGATGGCCGAGTAGACCGCCGCGGGCCCCGAATAGGCGTCGATGTTGCCGATAAGGATTTCCTTCTTCGCCGCCTGCGCGAGCGCCGGGCTTCGAAGTCCAGCCAGGGCAGTGACCGCCGCGGCACTTGCCAGAAAGTCGCGACGCGAGCGTCCGGGATTTTGCTTGCTCATGGTATTTCCCTCGGTAGAAGAAGCGGATCTTCAAGCCTGCAATGCAGCGCAGAAATCAAGCCGGTCGTGCGCTATCTCGCGAAAGCGACGATAGCGGCACCGTGGGCATTGTCGTGGGATCGCCCGGCCCGATCTTGCGTCAAGCTGCTGGCGGGTCTTCGACGCCGGGATATGCCATGCAGGCGATGCGCCCTGTTCGCAACTCACATCGTATCACGAGCGATCAAACGCTCTCTCGCCTGATCTTGATTCCGGCCTGTTCCCGATCCCAAACGTCGGCCGTGAGGCCCTGCTGCCTCAGGATATACTTCTCGACCTTTTGAGTCGGCGTGCGCGGCAGGTCGTCCATCATCCGGACATATCGCGGCAGCATGAAATGAGCCAGCCGCGGTTGCAGGAATTCAAGCAATTCGCGCGGATCGATCGTTTCGCCGGGCACGGTGGCCACCACGGCCAGCACGTCGTCCTCGGCCAGTTCGTTGGGAACGGCGACAACGGCGCATTCCCGCACTTTCGGGTGCGCGAGAATTTCAGCCTCGACCTCGAACGAGGAAATGTTCTCGCCGCGACGGCGGATCGCGTCCTTCATGCGATCGACGAAAAAGAAATTGCCGTCGGCATCGCGCCGGAACGCATCACCGGTATGAAACCAGCCGTTGCGCCACGCTTGCACGGTGGCCTCGGCATCCTTGTAGTAACCGGAGTTGAGCGCCCATGGCGCGTCGCTGCGAACGATGAGTTCGCCGATCGTCCCCACGGGAACCTCACGATCATGCACATCGACGATTCGCAGTTCGTTGCCCGGCCGCTGCCGGCCGCAGGTGCCGGTCGCTTGCGGATCGGGTTCGGACACGATCGGTACGTTGACCTCGGTCATGTTGAACAGGGTCCAGACCTTGAGGTCGAACCGATCCGCGAAGGCGCGCCAGTCGTCAGGCAGCGGAATCATCGTCACCTTTCGCAGGGTATGATCGCGATCGTCGGCGGCCGGCGGGCGTTTCGACAGGAAGTTGGACATCACGCCAAGCAGGATGGTGTAGGTCGCGCCCATGGCCCGGACAGCAGGCCAGAACGCCTCCGTGGTGAAATCTCCGCCGATGCCGATCATGCCGCCGCGGTTAAGCATCCCGATCGGAGGCAGCGTGCCGCCGACATGGAAGAACGGCAGAAACGTCAGATAGCAATCGTGTTCGTCCAGCATCGGAAACGCCTGAACGCCGCTCATGTGCCACATATGGGCATAGGACGAGAGCACGCCCTTGGAGCGCCCGGTGGTGCCGGACGTATAGATGATCGATTGAATGTCCCAGGGCTCGATCGGCCGCGCCAGCGGCGGCAGGGTGGCCGGATCGGCATCGACATCGGCCAGCCGCACGCTGCGCAACCCCTCGATCGCCGGGGCCCCCTCGCCGGCAACCACCAGGGTCTTCAGTTCCGCCCGATCGATCCCGACGAGGCGCTCAACCAGAGCCGCACCGACGACCATGATCCGCGCGCCGCCGTTGGCGATGACATGCGCAAGCAGGTTGCCGCGATAGGCGGTGTTGATCGGGACATAGGCGGCGCCGAGCCAGTTGATCGCGAACCAGACGCGAACGATATCGACGGTGTTGGGCATCCAGACATTGACGTGATCGCCCTGCCCGACGCCAAGCGCGGCAAGCCCGGCGGCGGTCCGGACCACCTCGTCGCGAAACGCGCGATAGCCGATGGCGCGGCCGTCCGGCAGGCGGACAAACGGACGGTCCGGATGCAGGCCGGCCCGTTTCTCCAGCACGTAGCGCAGCACGCAATCCTCCCGCGCGGGAACGCGGGGATCGGAGTTCTCCGTTCGATCCGTCATGACATGCCTCCCAAGACCCATCCGAATTATGTCAATACATTTACCGATTGGCAAGGTTGCCGCGATCGGAGACGGCCGTCACTTCGCGCGCGCCGCCTTGAGCCCGCGGCTGATATTGGCCAGCACCTCGATACAGGCGGATATCTGCGCCATCGACACGTTCGCCGTTCCCTGCCGGAAGAAATCGACCGTCCGCGAACGCAGATCGCGCCAGGCGGCAATGCCCGCCGGCGTCAGGCGGACGATCCGGCTGCGGCGGTCCGCCTGATCCTCGATGCGCTCGACAAGACCGACGCGCTCAAGCCGTTTCAGCACCGCATCCATGTTCTGGCGGCTGACCGCCAGATAGTCATAAAGCGCCGAAAACGATATGCCGTTTTCGGCGTCACGATACAGCGCGCCCAGGGTCGCGCCCTGCACCGTGGAGATACCGAGTTCACGCAGCGCCGCCGTCTGATAGACGTTCTCGGTTTGAAACAGGCGAAAGAACAGCCTGTTGTTCAGTTCGTCCCGCGGCGTCAGCGCGGCATCCTTGTTGGTCGGACGGGCCGCCCCGGCACGTCCTCGTTTTGCTTGCGGCTTCATCGCCCCTCCGTTAATTTGGTAAACATATTGACACGAATTTCCGGCGTCCATAATTTCGAAAGGTCGAACGTCCGCGGACCATCAGACCTGCCTGATGCCATCAGCTCCGCGCGATAAGAAGCCGTCAACGCAGGTTGCATGTTGTGCCTGCTGACCGTGAAAAAGGCCAGCCATGCCGTTTCAGAAAATCCTGATTGCCAACCGCGGGGAAATCGCATTGCGGATCGCCCGTGCCGCAGCCGAACTCGGTATCGCCACCGTCGCGGTGTCGCCGGCGGACGATCGCAACTCCGCACACGTCGCTACCGCCGCCGAATCCTGCGAACTTCCCGGACAGGGAGCGGCGGCCTACCTGGCCGGCGACGCGATCCTCGACATCGCGCAGCGCACCGGCTGCGACGCTGTCCATCCGGGTTACGGCTTCCTGTCGGAAAGCGCGGCCTTCGCACGCGCGGCGGCCGCGCAGGGCATCACCTTCATCGGCCCCGCGCCGGAGGCTCTCGACCTGTTCGGCGACAAGGCCAAGGCCCGCGGGCTTGCCCGCGCCTGCGGCGTTCCCGTCCCCGATGGCAGCGACGCCGCCGCCACGCCCGATCAGGCTGCCGCCTTCCTCGACCGGCTCGGTCCCGGCGGCGCCATCATGGTCAAGGCGGTGGCCGGCGGCGGCGGCCGCGGAATGCGCATCGTCCGCGCGCCGGGCGATCTGGACGCCGCCTGGCAACGCTGCCAGTCGGAGGCGAAGGCCGCGTTCGGCGACGAAGCGCTCTACGTCGAGCGCTACCTGCCGAGCGTTCGCCATATCGAGGTACAGGTGGTGGGCGACGGCGCCGGCGTCGTGCATCTCGGCGAGCGCGAATGCACGATTCAGCGCCGCCACCAGAAGCTGATCGAGATCGCGCCGAGCCCAGGCCTGTCCGGCCGGCTCCGCGACGCGCTGTACGACGCAGCCGTCACCATGGCGGCGAAGGTTGGCTATCGCAATCTCGGAACCTTTGAATTCCTGGTGCCGACCGATGCGGACGACTTCGTCTTCATCGAGGCCAATCCGCGCCTTCAGGTCGAGCATACGGTAACGGAAGAAGTCTACGGCGTCGATCTGGTGAAAACGCAGATCCGCATCGCCGGCGGCGCCACGCTGGCCGAACTGGGCCTCGACGCTACCCGCATCGCGCCGCGCGGCGCGGCCATGCAGCTTCGCGTCAACATGGAAACCCTGTCGCCGGACGGCAACGCCAAGCCGAGCGGCGGCACGCTGCGCATGTTCGACCCGCCATCCGGCCCCGGCGTGCGGGTCGATACCTTCGGTTATGCGGGTTATCGTACCAGCCCGCGCTACGATTCCCTGCTCGCCAAGGTGATCGCCTCCTCGCCGGAAGGCTTGAGCGACGCGATCCAGCGCGGCCGCCGCGCGCTGCGGGATTTCCGCATCGACGGCGTCGCCACCAATATCCCGGTGCTGCGCGCCATTCTCGATCAGCCGGACTTCGTCGCCGACCGGATATCGACGAATTTTATCGAGACGCACCTCGATGCGATTCTTGCCGCCGCTTCACGACTGGACTCCGGCAACGATACGGGAGGCCGGCCCGGCGAACGGGCGCGCGCCTCCGACGATCCGCTCGGGGTCTTCGACAGCGCCGCCGCCATCGCCCTGCCCGAACGTAACGCATCGTTGAAAACGGCGGCCGCGACGCCGCCCGACGGCGCTGTTGTGGTCGTCGCGCCGCTTCAGGGCACCATCGTCTCCTGCGAGGTCGGGAGCGGCGACACCGTACGCGCCGGCCAGCAACTGGTGGTGATCGAATCGATGAAGATGGAGCATCTGGTCGCGGCGCCGGTGTCCGGCGCGGTGGACGGCCTGATGGTAGCGCCCGGCGACACCATCTTCGAGGGTGAACCGTTATTGCACATCGCGCCGTCGGATGATGCGGAGACCGCCGAAACCGCGCAGGCGGCAATCGATCTCGACGCCATTCGCGGCGATCTCGCCGAAACGCTGGCGCGCCGCGCCGCGCTTTACGATGAGAACCGACCGGACGCCGTCGCCCGCCGCCGCAAGACCAACCAGCGCACCGCGCGCGAAAATATCGCCGACCTGTGCGATCCCGACAGCTTCATCGAATATGGCGGGCTCGCGCTCGCCGCGCAGCGCCACCGCCGCGGCATCGACGAACTGCGCCGCATCAGCCCGGCCGACGGCATGGTAACCGGGATCGGCGCCGTTAACGGCGCACTGTTCGACGACGAACACGCCCGCTGCGCGGTGATGGCCTATGACTACACGGTGTTCGCCGGCACGCAGGGCGTCATCAATCACAAGAAGAAGGACCGCCTGCTGACGCTGGCCGACAAGTGGTCGCTTCCCGTGGTGCTGTTCGCGGAGGGCGGCGGCGGCCGCCCCGGCGACGAATGGACGACGCCGGCGGGGCTGGAGACGACCACGTTCCAGCGCTTCGGCGATCTGAACGGCAAGGTGCCGACGATCGGTGTCGTCTCCGGCCGCTGCTTCGCCGGCAACGCGGCGCTGCTCGGCAGTTGCGACGTCATCATCGCCGACAAGACCTCCAACATCGGCATGGGCGGCCCGGCGATGATCGAAGGCGGCGGCCTCGGCGTGTTCCGCCCCGAGGACATCGGCCCGGTATCGGTGCAGGTCGAAAACGGCGTGATCGATATTCTCGTCGCCGACGAGGCCGAAGGCGTCGCCGCCGCGAAACAGTATCTGTCCTATTTCCAGGGCCGGCTCGACCAATGGAGTTGCGCCGATCAGCGGCTGCTGCGGCAGGCCGTGCCGGAAAACCGGCTGCGGGCTTACGATATCCGCGGCGTCATCGATGCGCTCGCGGACACCGGATCGGTGCTCGAACTGCGCCCACGCTTCGGCGTCGGCATGATTACGGCGTTCGTCCGGATCGAGGGCCGCCCGCTCGGCCTGATCGCCAACAACTCGCACCATCTCGGCGGCGCGATCGACGCCGACGGCGCCGACAAGGCGGCGCGCTTCATTCAACTCTGCGACGCTTTCGATATCCCGGTGGTATCGCTGTGCGACACGCCGGGCATGATGGTGGGGCCGGAGGTGGAGAAGACCGCGCAGGTGCGCCACGTCTCGCGCATGTTCGCGACCGGCGCGCGCTCAAGCATCCCGTTCTTCACCGTGGTCCTGCGCAAGGCATACGGCCTCGGCGCGCTGGCGATGACTGCGGGCAGCAGCCAGGCATCGTTCTTCATCGTCGCCTGGCCCAGCGCCGAGTTCGGCGCGATGGGCCTCGAAGGCGCGATCAAGCTCGCCTACCGCAAGGAACTGGCGGCCATCGAGGACCCGGCCGCGCGCAAGGCATGGTTCGACGACATGGTCACGAAATCCTACGAAGAAAACAAGGCGCTGAGCAGCGCGACGTTTCTGGAAGTCGACGACGTGATCGACCCGTGCGAAACTCGCCGCTGGATCATACGCGGCCTCAAATCGATCCCCCGCCCGAAGCGGTCGTCCGACCGCAAGGTGACGCGGGTCGATCTGTGGTGAGGCGGATGCTGACAATCAGAAACAGGAGGACGCCGTGACCACCGAAACCGCCCTGGCCGACTATACCAGGGACGAAGCAAGCTATCTCGCTTACGTCCGCAAGCTCCATGACAAGGTGTGGCCCGCCGACGTCCCGCGCCAGCCGCATTATCCGCTCGGCCAAAAGCCGCTGACGGCCTACTTGCGCTCATGGGCCGAAACGCAGCCGGACAAGCCGGCCGTCAAATTCTACGGCGCGGAAACCAGCTATCGCGATCTCGACCGCCTCAGCGACAACTTCGCGGCACTGCTGGTGCGCCTTGGCGCGCGCAGGGGCGACCGCATCGCGGTGTTCCTGCCCAACTGTCCGCAGTTCTACGTCTGCTTCTTCGGCATCCTGAAGGCCGGTTGCGTGCATGTGCCGGTCAATCCGATGTTCACCGAGCACGAACTGCGTTACGAACTGAACGACTCCGGCGCGCGCATCGTGGTGGTGCAGGATCAACTGTTCCCGCTCATCACGACGGTGCGGCCGCAATGCACGATCGACCACGTCATCACCACGAGCTACCGCGACGCGCTGCCACCCGATCCGGAAGGACCGCTGCCGGCGGCGGTGGAGGTGCCGAAAATCGCCATCCCCGATACCATCGACCTGATGACGGAGCTGTCCGAAAACGCCGAACCGCCGCGGATCGACGTCGGCCTCGATGACATCGCGGCGCTGAATTACACCGGCGGCACCACCGGAATGCCGAAAGGCTGCGTCCACACCCAGGGCGACATGCTGTTTACCGGCGCGGTGATGAGTTCGATCAGCGCCAGGGTGGGCAATGCCGACATCGTCATCAACTTCTGGCCGATCTTCTGGGTCGCCGGTGAAGACCTCGGCATCATCCTGCCGGTGGTCACGGGCGCGACCTGCGTGCTATTGGCGCGCTGGGACCCCATCGTTTACGCGCAGGCGGTCGAGCGGCACCGGGTCACGGTCTCGATGATGGTGGTCGATAACGCCGTCGAGATCATGAGCAACACTGATGCCAAAAAGCACGACATGCGCTCGCTGCGCGAGGTGCTGGTGGCGTCCTTCGTCAAGAAGCTCAATCCGGCGTTCCGTCAGGGCTGGCGCGAACTCACCGGTTCGACGCTGCGCGAAGCGGCCTGGGGCATGACCGAAACCCACTCCTATGACAGCTTCACGCAGGGCTGGCAGGACGGCGATCGCGACCTCAACGCCCAGCAGATCTTCGTCGGCCTCCCCGTTCCGTCGACGGATTTCAAGATCCTTGAATTCGGCTCCACCAAGCTGATGCCGGTCGGCACAGAGGGCGAATTGTGCGTGCGCACGCCGTCGCTGCTGAAAGGCTACTGGAACAAGCCGGACGCCACCGCCGAAGGCCTGGTCGACGGCTGGCTCCGCACCGGCGATCTCGGCATCATCTCCGAGCAAGGCACCGTGCATTTTCTCGGGCGCCGCAAGGAGATGCTGAAGGTCAAGGGCATGAGCGTATTTCCCGCCGAGATCGAGGCCGTGCTGGGTCAGCACCCGGCGGTAACGGGCAGCGGCGTGATCGGCCGCGAGGACAACACCCGCGGGCAGGTGCCGGTCGCTTTCATCACGTTGCTTCCAGAACAGCGTCAGGCGGTGACGGCGGATTCGCTCAGCACCTTCTGCAAGGAGCGCCTCGCGGGATACAAGCTGCCGGAAATCCGTATCGTCGATACGTTGCCGATGACCGCGACCGGCAAGGTGAAAAAGGAAGAACTGTCGCAGTTTCTGTAAGCATCGCGCGACGCAACGCGATGAAGTCGCGTCAGAGCGTCATTGCGATAACAACACCCTCAAAGTCGTCCCCGTCCGCGCGGGGACGACCGTTCTCGTATTGCACAGCCGTCCGAAAAACGGGCGTCCCGGGCGAGCTTTCAGGATAGCACCGTCACGGCGGTCCTATTGCTTCAGCAGCTTGCACTCGCTCTCGGCCACCGGCACGAACGCCTGCTCGCCCGGCACCTTCTTGACCAGCGTAACCAGATCGGTCGGCGACTTCATGTCCTCCGGCTTCTTGGCCTCGGCGTAATAGATTTCGCGCATCAGCCGGCCATCGGCGCGGACCTTGGCGTTGTCGGTGAAGAAATCCGACACCGGCGTTTCCTTCATCTTCGCCAGCACCGCCTTGGTTTCGGTGGTGCCGGCCGCCTTCACTGATTTCAGGTAATGCAGCACGGCGCTGTAGATATTGGCCTGCGGATCGGTCGGCATCTTGCCGAACGCTTTCTTGAAACGCTCGCTCCAGGCGCGGGTCTTGTCGTTCTCGTCCCAGTAGAAGCTGAACACCAGCGGCATACCCTGCGTCACCTTGTTGCCGAGCGCCTCGATATCCACCGTGGTCATCGACAGCGGCACGAAGCGCTGGCCGGCGCGCTCGATGCCGAACTCACCGGCCTGCTTGGTGGCATTGGTCATGTCGGCGCCGCCGCCGATGAAGCCGATGTTCTTCGCGCCCGACGATTGCGCGCGCAGCAGGAACGAACTGAAGTCCGGCGTATTGAGCGGGAAGCGCACCGCGCCCTTGAACTCGCCGCCGCTCGCCTCGATCATCTTGCGCGCATCGGCCTCAATGGAGTGGCCCGCGGTATAATCCACCGTGACGAAGTACCACGAACTCGGCTTGTCGCCCGACACGCCCTTGATGGTGAGGTTGGCGACCTCGTAGCCGTCGTTGGCCCACTGCATACCGTTCGGCGAACAGGATTTTCCGCCGATGTCGCGGCTGCTCGCCATCGACACCACGAGAATCTTGTCCTTTTGCTCCGCGAGGCTCTGCACCGCCAGCGAGACGCCCGAGCTGTAGATGTCGAACACCGCGCCGACGCCCTCGACGTCGAACCAGCGGCGGGCGATGTTGACGCCGTTATCCGGCTTGTGCGCATGATCGGCAGACACGATCTCGATCGGCTTGCCGAACATGGTGCCGCCCATGTCCTCGATCGCCAGCTTCGCCGCCGCGACCGAGCCCATGCCGGTGATGCTGGAATAGACCGAGTTCTGATCGTTCAGGATGCCGACCTTGACCGGCCCCTGCTGGGCATACGCAACTCCTCCGAAACCCACGACAACGGCTGCTGCGGCGATCCAGGCACGCATGTGCATCTCCCCCAATCCGATTTTTCCGATAATCGAGTGCGTCTCAGCGGCAACTTCGCAGAAGCCGCGCATTACGTCAATCCATTTACGTAAATCGACCGTCGAACGGCGGCGCGCTTGCGGCGCTCCAGCTCAATACGAGCGCGGCATTCCGAGATCGTGCTGGGCAACGTAGTTGAGTACCATCTCCTCGGAGACCGGCGCGAACTTGAACAACCGCGCATCGCGCCACAGCCGCTCGACGTGGAATTCCTTGGAAAATCCCATGCCGCCATAAGTCTGCATGGCGCGGTCGGTGGCGAGCGCCGTGGCCTGGCCGGCAAGCCACTTCGCCATGTTGGCCGCGCTGCCGTAAGGCTGGCCAAGGTCGTGCAGGGTCGCGGCCTTGTAATTCATCACCCGGGCGCATTCCGCCTTGATGTGCGCTTCGGCGAGCGGAAACTGGATCGCCTGATAAGAGCCGATCGGCGCGCCGTTGAACACCTTGCGCTCGCGCGCGTAAGTCACCGCGAGACGGATCGCGAGTTCGGCGGTGCCGACAAGACCGGCGGTGGTCACGATCCGCTCGGTGTTGAGCGTATCGAGAAGCTGGTGGAAGCCATGATCGAGTTGGCCGACCAGTTCGGCGCCCTCCACCCTGACGTCATCGAAAAACACCTGGCTCGACGGCAGCGTGTTGGTGCCGGCCTTGTCGATCGCGGCGTGGGTGAGGCCGGCGCGGTCCACGTCGATCATGAACAGGCTGATGCCGTCGGTCTTGCGCTTGACCTCCTCCAGCTTGCGGGTCCGCGCCACCACCAGCAGCTTGGTGGCCTGCGGCACGCAGGTAATCCATATCTTCTGGCCGTTGAGACGCCAGCCGTTGCCGTCGGCGCGCGCGAAGGTCTTGAGCGCCAGCGAATTGCTGCCGGCGTCGGGCTCGGTCAGCGCCATGGCGAAACGCGCCTTGCCGGCGACAAGCTGCGGCAGCAGTTCGCGCTTCATGTCGGGCGAGCCGTATTTGGCCAGCGTGATGCCGCCGAAAATCGGATTGCACATGAAAAGCTGGCTCAGCGTCGATCCGCCGCCGGCGGCGCACAGCGCCTCGATCGCCATCGCCAGTTCGGCCATGCCCAGCCCCGAGCCGCCATAGGTTTCGGGAATGGCGATGCCGCAAAGTCCCGCGTCGCAGATGTCCTGCCAGATCGCCGCCGGAAATTCCTTTTTGGAATCGCATTCCCGCCAGTAGTCGAGGCCGTATTTGTCGCCGACCTGACGCGCGGTTTTAATCAGCAGGGTCTGTTCGTCGTTGTAGCTGAAATCCATTGCGATGCCCTTTGAGATTCACGTCCGCAGCAAGCCGAGGGGATTTTCCAGAATGCCGACGATACAATCGAGAAAGCGCGCGGCGGCGACGCCGTTGAACACGCGGTGATCGCAGGCGAGTGTGAGCCCGATCTCCGAACGCAATGCCGGCTGCCCGTGCGCGTCGGGCCGGAACACCGGCTTGACGGCCGCCACGCCGAGGATCGCCGACTGGCCCGGATTGACGATCGGCACCAGATGCGACGCGCCGTACATGCCGACATTGGAGACGGAGATGGCGCCGCCCGCGAGGTCGCCGGCGACGAGCTGCCCCGCCCGGGCGCGCTCCCCCAGCGCATCGGCCGCGCCGGCAAGCGCATCGAGCGGCAAGCCGCCGGCATTGCGAACAACCGGCGCGAACAACCCGCGATCGGTATCGATCGCCATGCCGATGTCGCTGCCGGCGATCTCGACCACGTCGTCGCCCTCGAATACGACGTTGATTTCCGGCATCCGGACGATGGCCCGCCCAACCGCCGCCATCACAAGGTGGTTGATGCTGATACGGGCGTATCCCGTCATCGCATTGAGGTCGTCGCGAAGTTTCAGCAGGGCGGTAACGTCGGCCTCGGCGAGAACGTAGAAATGCGGAATCGTCTGCTTGGCTTCCACCATGCGGCGCGCCACGGTTTTGTCCGTTGCGCTCATGGCGCGGCGCGCGCCCGTGGCTGGAACGGCGGCCGGAGCACTCACCGCGCGTTGTGGAGTCTTGGCTGCGGAAGCCTTGGCAGCGGCGGCATTCGCCACATCGCACGCCTTGATGCGGCCGTGCGGGCCACTGCCGGACACCCCTGCAAGCGCGATGCCGGCCTCGCGCGCCAGCCTGCGGGCCAGCGGCGTCGCAACGATCCGTTCGCCGTTCGCGGATTGCGGGCGCGGGATCGGCGCGGCTTCCGTCGAAGCCGAACACTCCTTCGCCGGTGGCGCGGGTTGCCGCGCGTGGTCGCCCGCCGGCGCGGCGTTGTCGCCGGTCCAGGTTGCCACCACCGCGCCGACCGGAACGGTTGCGCCTTCCGCCACCTCGATCGTCTCAATGCGGCCGTCGCCCTGCGCTTCGATCTCGGTCGCGATCTTCTCGGTTTCGACCACGAACAGCACGTCCCCGCCGCGCACACGATCGCCGGGGCCGACCCGCCAGGACGCGAGCAACCCCTCGGTCATGGTCAGACCGAGCTTCGGCATGAGGATCGCGGATGCCGCCGTCATCCCTGCTCCCGCACTATCGCCTCGATTGCGCGCATCTCACTCGCCCTGGAATTGCGCCTTGCGCTTTTCGAGGAATGCCGAACACCCCTCATGGGCATCCGACGAATCGAAGACAAGACCGATCATCGCGTGCTCGTGACGCAGCGCCGCGCGCAGCGGCATCTCGTCGCCATCGACGAGGGTGCGCTTGAGCAGCTTCAGCGTCAGCGGCGATTTCACCGCGATCTGGTTGGCGAGCGTCATCACCGCCGTCATCAGTTCGGCGGCGGGAACGACCTTGTTGATCAATCCCAGCCGCTCGGCATCGTCGGCGCCGATGCGGTCGCCGGTGAACATCAGTTCGCGGGCCTTGCAGAGCGGGATTTGCCGGGTAAGGCGTTGCGTGCCGCCGGCGCCCGGAAATATCCCGAGCGTGATTTCGGGCAGGCCGAACTTGGCGCCGTCCGCGGCGATGCGGATATCGGTGCAGAGCAGAAGCTCGGTGCCGCCGCCGAGCGCCCAGCCGTTGATGGCGGAGATCGTCGGCTTGTCGAGCGTCTCGACGTGGCGGAACACGGCATGGATCCGCTCGCCAAGCTCAAGATAGTGCGGCAGGCCCTGCCGCGAATTGAGGTCGGCGATATCGCCGCCGGCGACAAAGGCGCGGTCGCCCGCGCCGGTGAACACGATGACGCGAACGTCCTTGTCCCGCTCGGCCTGGGTGACGGCGGCGTCGAGATCGGCGAGCGTGGCCATGTCGAGCGCGTTCAGCGAAGCCGGCCGGTTGATGGTGATCAACCCCACGGCGTCGCGGCGCTCATAGATAATCCGGTCGGACATCGTTTTCTCCTTGAGGTTTATTCGAGGGTTCGCCGCACGGCCGCGACCACGCGATCCAGCCCCGGCTGATAGGCGCTCTCCAGCGCACGCGAGAACGGCACCGGCATGAACGGCGCGCCAACCCGCACGATCGGCCCGTCGAGTTCGTCGAAGCCGACATCCGCCATCCGCGCCGCGACTTCGCCGCCGATGCCGAATGCCTCGACCGCCTCGTGAACCACCACCAGCCGGTGCGTGCGCGACAGCGAGGCCAGGACCGCGGCCTCATCCCACGGCTGCAAGCTACGCAGGTCGATCACCTCGGCCTCGATTCCCTCGGCCGCAAGCCGCTCCGCGGCCTCCCGCGCCGTCTTCACCGCCGCGCCATAAGCGACGATGGTGACGTCGCGCCCCGGCCGCACCGTCGCGGCCTGCCCGATCGGAATGACGTCCAGCCGTTCGGGCGCACTCACCTTCATGGCGTAGAGCGCCTTGTTCTCGACCACGATGACGGGATCGGGATCGTCGATGGCGGCGCGCAGCAGCCCGTAGGCGCTGACCGGATCGGCCGGACAGACCACCTTGAGACCGGGGACGTGCGCGAACCACGCCTCAAGACATTGTGAATGCTGCGGTCCGGCTCCCAGACCGCCGCCGTGCGGGGTGCGCAGCACCATCGGCACCGACCGCTGCCCGCCGAACATGAATCGGGCCTTCGCCGCCTGGTTCACCATCGCGTCCATGACCAGCGTGGTGAAATCCATGAACATGATCTCGATCACCGGCTTCAATCCGCTCAACGCCGCGCCGACCGCGGCGCCGGCGATGGTCGCCTCGGAAATCGGCGTATCGCGCACCCGGCCCGGCCCGTGACGATCGCGCAAGCCGCGCGTCGCGCCGAACGAACCGCCCGCCTCGCCGACATCCTCGCCGAACAGGATCACCGCGGGATCGGCCGTCAACGCGTCGTCGAGCGCCTTGTTGACCGCGTGCAGATAGCGAAGCTCAGCCATGGACGCCTCCCGCCGGCGTATAGACACCCGACATCGCGGCCGCGAAATCGGACTCGCTACCATGCCGGGCCGCCGCCACCGCCGCCTCGATGTTTTGCCCGGCAGCGTCGGCAACACGCTCCAGTTCGGCCTCATCAACACCCATCGCCTGCAATTGCCGCGCGGCGATGCGGATCGGATCGCGCTCTGCCAGCGCCGCGATCTCGTCCGCATCGCGATATTTCTGCGCGTCGCCCTCGAAATGGCCGCGCACCCGCGCCGTCACGCATTCGAGTACGGCCGGCTCGCCGCGCCGGACGCGACTCACGATGTCTTCCGCGGTAGCGGCGACGCCCGCGACATCGTTGCCGTCCACCGCGACATGCGGCAGCCGGAACGCCGCCGCCAGTTCGCCGAGCTTGAAGGCGATCTGCTTCGCGCTCGGCAGAAACTCGCTCCAGCCGTTGTTCTCGCAGACGAACAGCAGCGGCAGCTTCCACAGGCTCGCCAGATTGAAGCATTCATGCACGACGCCTTCGGCCAGCGCGCCGTCGCCGAAGAAGGCGACCGCCACCGCGTCGCGGCCGAGTTGCTGATGCGCCAGCGCCGATCCGAGCGCGATCGGCAGCCCCGCCCCGACGATTCCGTTGGCGCCCAGCATCCCGACCGACATGTCGGCGACGTGCATCGAACCGCCGCGACCGCGACAAAGCCCTTCGTCGCGCGCCAGCAGTTCGAGAAAGAAGCCGTCGAGCGGCAATCCCTTGGCGATCGCGTGACCATGGCCGCGATGGGTCGAGGCGATGGTGTCGTCGGTCCGCAGCGCGCTCATCACGCCGGCCGACACCGCCTCCTGGCCGATGCTGAGATGGATGAAGCCCGGCACCTCGCCATCCGCGAACAGCCCGCTCAGCCGCTCCTCGGCGCGGCGGATCAGAACCATCTGGCCGTAGAGCCGCAGCAGACGGGCCGCATCCGTCTCCGACGCACTGGACTGCCCGCTCGTTCGCGTCGTCACCGTCACCGCTCCTGCTGCTGATCCTGACCCATGATAGACAATCATGAATTACGAGTCACTATTCATAATTGCCGCCGCGCCGTTCGTCACCACGTCTTCCACCGCCTAACCGCGCAGCGGGAGATCGGGGCCGAATCTGCTATCCACTCGGCGCGGATGCCGCCCCGGTCCCCGCGCCGCCGCCCCTCATCCTGGCGCGCCGACCCGGCACGGT